>NZ_DASRVN010000182.1:0-7777 GCF_035655035.1 Kribbella sp.
CAGCTCAAGGCCGACTCCCGGTCCCGCGCGGTCCGCGCCGACGGTTCGGTGCACCCGGCCCTGTTCCTGCTCGGCCCCTCGGTGTCCGGCTCGGCTGGATCCTCCGGGTTCTCCCGGCCGCACTTCAACGGTCCCGGCTTCCGGCAGAACGACGCCGTCGCGCGGGACCTGCTCAGACTTCTCGCCCCCACCGTACGGAAGGAAGAACGCCATGCCAGTTGAGTTCCTGGGCATCGCCGGCACCAACCCGGCCAGCGAGGTCACGCCGCGAACCGGCGGTCCGCTGGACCTGGAGTACACCTCCAAGCTCGCCCGCGCCCACGAGGACAACGGATGGGACCGGATCCTGTTCGCCTACCACTCCGGATCACCCGATCCGGCACAGGTCGCCGCGTACGTCGCCGGGCGCACCGAGCGGATCAACCTGGTGGTCGCGCACCGGCCGAACGTCGCGTACCCGACACTGACCGCGAAAACGTTTGCGACCCTCGATCACCTCAGCAACGGGCGGTTCGAGGTGCACGTGATCACCGGCGGGTCGACCGCGGACCAGGCGGCCGAGGGCGACTATCTGGCGAAGGACGACCGGTACGGGCGGACCCGCGAGTTCATCCAGATCCTCAAACAGGCCTGGACCTCGGACGAGCGCTTCGACTTCGACGGAAACCACTACCGGTTCGAGCATTTCCTGGCCGACATCAAGCCGGTCCAGCAGCCGCGGCCGCGGATCTCCTTCGGTGGTTCGTCTCCTGCGGCGTACGCCGTAGGCGCGGCCGAGGCGGACATCTTCGCGCTCTGGGGCGAACCGCTGGCCGGGACCCGGGAACAGCTCGCGACCATCGACGCGGCAGCCGCCGCCGCGGGCAGGGCGGACCGGCCGACGATCCAGATCGCGTTCCGGCCGATCATCGCGCCGACCGAGGAACTCGCTTGGGAGAAGGCGGAAAACGTTATCGGCCGGATCAAGCAGGTACAGGCCGGTGGCGTTCCGGCGAGCACCAGGCTGCGCTCGAAGACCCCGGAAAACGCTGGATCGCAGCGGTTGCTGAAGGCGGTCGCGGCCGGTGAGCGGCACGACCGGGCGCTCTGGACCGCGCCGACCGGCCTGACCGGTGGCGGCGGAAACTCCACCGCACTCGTCGGAACGCCGGAAACAGTTGCCGCCGCCCTGCTCGACTACTACGACCTCGGAATCCGGATCTTCTCCGCCCGCGGGTACGACATCTACGACGACGCGATCGACTTCGGCCGGCACGTCATCCCGCTGGTCCGGTCCGAGGTCGCCCACCGCGAGCAGAGGAAAGCGTCATGACCGTTGTTTCCGACCTGGAGCAGGACTGGCACACCTGGCACGCCGCCCGCGAGCGCGACCTGGACACCGACTACGGCTGGCTGTCCATCGTCGCCTTCGACTGGCTGCCGCCGACACCGACCGCGATCGAGGGCCTGCCCGGCAAATGGTGGGCCGACCAACGGGCGTACGTGCAGGCCGCGGGCGAGCTCACACTGGCCGGCGACCCGGTCACGAAAACGGTTTCGGCGAGCGTTCCGGAAGCCGGTTCCCTGAGTTGGCTGCTGTACGGCGACCGGCTGGCGGAGCTGGTACTCCGGGGCGGCCGGTACGCCATCCGGCAACGGGATCCACGCGCGACGACGCGGCGGGACTTCGCGGGCGTACCGGCGTACCCGCTGGACGACTCCTGGGTCGTCACCGGGTACTTCAGCCCGTACTCCAAGGCGCAGCGGGTGGAGGTGTCGACGGCGCGGGACGACCTGCGGCAACACGTCACCGCCGTCGGCACGGTGCATGTCGCGCTCGGCGGTACGGCGTACGAGTTGGTCGCGACGTCGGCGGGTGGTGATCGGCTCAACGTGTCGTTCCACGACAGGACGAACGGTGAGGAGACCGCGCCCTGGCGGGTCGTCACGACCGGGCCGGTGCAGCCCGACGGCTCGGTGCGGATCGACTTCAACCGGACGATCAACCTGCCGTTCGCATTCACGGCGTACGGGACCTGCCCGGCTCCGGTGCCGGGTAACCGGCTCGCGCTCCCGGTGACCTCCGGCGAGAAGAAGGTCAGATGAAGTTCTGTACGTACACGCTGATCGACAACTCGCCCGACCCGATCAGCGGCGTACAGCTCTCGCCGGCCGCACGGTTCCAGCACGTGGTCCGGCAGGCGCAGTGGGCGGAGGAACTCGGGTTCGACGGGTACGGCGTGGGGGAGCGGCACGCGCAGCGGTTCATCTCCTCCTCGCCGCCGGTCGTGCTGGCGTACATCGCCGCCGTCACGTCGCGGATCCGGTTGCTGACCACGGTGACCGTGCTGTCGTTGCTGGACCCGGTCCGGGTGGCGGAGGACTATGCGACGCTGGACCAGCTGTCCGGCGGGCGGCTCGACATCATCATCGGAAAGGGCAACGACCCGGACCAGAACGCGCTGTTCGGGTACGAGCTCGACGGTCAGTGGGACCGCAATCGGGAGAAGTACGAGCTGCTTCGCCGGCTGCTGCGGGAGACCAGGGTCACGTGGTCGGGGCGCTACCGGCCGCCCTTGACCGACGCGACCACGCAGCCGCGGCCTTATCGGGCGGACGGAATCCCGTTGTGGCACGGGTCCGCGTCGTCCACCGAGTCGACCGAGCTGGCGGCCCGCTGGGGTGATCCGCTGTTTTCCGCAAACGGTTTCCATCCGCTGGCGAAGTACGCCGGGCTGATCCGGCACTACCGGGAACGCTGGGAGGCGTACGGGCGGGACCCGGCGGACGCGGTGGTCGGTGCCGGGTTCAACGGGCTGTATGTGAAGAAGACCTCGCAGCAGGCGATCGACGGGTACCGGCCGATCTTCGACGCGTTCATGAAGTCGCCGGGCGCCCGGCACAACCAGTTGCCGTTCCGGACGCTGGAGGAGTTCCTCGAGGGCGGGTCGGTGCTGGTCGGGTCGCCGGAACAGGTGATCGACAAGTTCGGAAAGTACCAGGAAAGTTTCCGCCACGAGCTTTCCGGGATTTCCTTGGAGGTCCCCGGACTCCCGGCGGACGAGAACCGAGAGTCCGTTGAGACCTTCGTCACGGAGGTGCTGCCGGTACTGCGCTCGGCGTACCCCAGCCGGGTCTGGGACTAGCCGTACGTCGGCTCCTGCGGCCAGCCTTCGGGGGAGTCCTCCCAGTCCTCCTGGCGGCCGTACGGAGCGAGGTCGCTGACGGTCGTACTGAACAGCAGCCGGTCGACGCCGCGCTGGCCGGTCGTGTACGTCCGGTAGACGGTGTCGCCGTCGCGGAAGAAGACGTTCAGCAGGAACCCGCCACCGGCGCCGCAGTCCGCGGAAAACGTCGTACCGGCGGAGGACGCGAACGGGATGTGCTCCCAGCCCATCTGCTTCCAGTACCCGGCCATCTGGGCGAGCGGCATGTCGGAAACCGTTGCCCAGGCGATGTCGTTGCCGGCCAGGCCGGGGAGGTTGGTGACGTTCTTGGTGAAGTACGTGCAGCCGGGGCAGAAATGGTCCGGGCCGGGGTTCATGAACTGGTAGAGCGCGAGCTGCCGGTGGTCGCCGAAGAGCTCCCGGAGGGTGACCGGCCCGTCCGGCCCGGCGAAGGTGTAGTCGCCGAACTCGACCATCGGCAGACGGCGCCGCTGGGCCGCGAGACGGTCCTCGGCGCGGGTGGCCTCCTTCTCGGCGATCAGCAGCTCGGCACGGGCCCGTTCCCACTCCGCGGCCGACACGACCGGGGGCATGGCTGTGGCTGACATGGCTGTTCCTTTCGTAGGTCCTGCCCTGATGACGAAGCGGCTCCGGGGTTCTCGACATCCGATCCGGAAAATGGTCGGGAGCACTGCCGCGGACCCGGTATGCTTTCCGGGACGGACTGAGGGGCCTGCAAGGCGCTCCTGACTCGATTTCACATCGGGCCGGGGGACCGTGTAATCTCTCTCCTCGGCCCGCCCCTTTAGCTCAGTCGGCAGAGCGTCTCCATGGTAAGGAGAAGGTCTACGGTTCGATTCCGTAAAGGGGCTCTGAGAACGGCATCTCACCTGGTTCGCCGGGTGGGGTGGCGGGCTCGCGCGGCGGGGTAGCTCAGGTGGTTAGAGCACACGGCTCATAATCGTGGTGTCGCGGGTTCGACTCCCGCCCCCGCTACCCACCAACGCAGTATCTCGAGAGTGCGATCACCTCAGTTGCGCACTCCTGACAAGAAGAGGCAGCAGTGGCCAAGTCAACCGACATCCGCCCGAAGATCACGCTGGCGTGCACGGTTTGCAAGGAGCGGAACTACATCACCAAGAAGAACCGGCGCAACGACCCGGATCGTCTTGAGCTGAAGAAGTACTGCGCCCGCTGCAACGACCACACGGACCACCGCGAAACCCGCTGACCCTCAGGAAAAGCAGGTTGTGGTCCATCACCGCGAGACCCGCTGACCGTCAGGAAAAGCAGGTTGTGGTCCCCCACCGCGAGACCCGCTGACCTTCAGGAAAAGCAGGTTGTGGTCTCCCACCGCGAAACCCGCCTGACCCTCAGCTCTTCCGAAGCCGCTCCGGACACCCGGAGCGGCTTCGTGCTGTCCCCGCGACAAGCAGTTGTGGGTCCCACCGCGAAACCCGCTCCGCGGGTCTTCCACAAGCCGCTCCGGGCGCCTGGGGGCGGCTTCAGTTGGTGGTGAGGATGGGGCGGCCGGACTCGTAGGCGGTGCGGCGGGTTTCGCGGGGGGTTAGGCAGCAGGAGCCGCAGAGGGTGCCGTTGGCGGCTTGGCTTGTGTAGTAGAGGCAGCAGGTGTTGCGGAGGTAGACGAGCTTCCCGGCCGCGACCTCCACGTCGCCGAGCCGCCCCAAGTCCCCCGGCGCCTTGGCCGCGAACGTCTGCCACCGCTCCAGCAGGTACGCCGGCTCCACCGTCACCTCCTCACGTGTCGCCGCGCAGAACCCCATCGCGCACCCGGCCGCGACTCCGCCGTACACCTGCCGCAACCCCGCCCGCGTCCGCCGGTGCAGCTCCTCGGACAATGGGAGCAGGTGCTGCCGCAGTACGACGTTGTACAGCGTCTCCAGCCCGCCCGGGAGGAAGTCGGCCGAGCGTACGGCGACCGCCGCGATCCCGTGCCCGTCGTGCGGGCGTACCCAGAGGTTCTGCGGGCGGATGTCGAGGACGTGCCCCTCCAGCGCCCACAGCAGCAGCGCGGCCGCCGGTGCGCGGCCGGCGTAGAACGACATCATGCTGAGCGCGTTCGCGTGCGCCGTACGGTGGGAACTGGCCTCGTCGTCGCGCTTGAGCAGCTCGGTCAGCTCCGGACCGCCGGGCTCCAGGATCCGGTCCACCCGCAGCCACTCGGAGCCCTCCGGCTCACCGATCTCCACCCGGTACCGAGGCGCGTACTTCGCCAGCGCCGCCACAGCCGTCACGTTCAGCCTTCCCTCGAATCGTGGGCGGCGGAAACCCGGACCACAGTCTGCCAGTAAGGTTTGCGGATATGACGATCGACGCCACGATGGTCGGCCGGAGCTACGCGGCCGCCGAGTCCTACCAGGTCGGCCGGGAGAAGATCCGGGAGTTCGCCGACGCGATCGGTGACGGTAACCCGGCGTACCGGGGTGATGACGCGATCGCGCCGCCGACCTTCGCGTTCGTGATCGGCAGCCGCGCGCTGGAGCAGCTGCTGAACGACGAGGAGCTCGGCCTGCGGCTGGACCGGATCGTGCACGGCGCGCAGAAGTTCAGCTACACCCGCCCGATCAAGGCCGGCGACGACATCGCCGCGACCGCCACCATCACCACCGTCCGCAAGGCCGGTGATGTCGAGGTGATCATGTACGAGACCGCCCTGACCACCGTCGACGGCGAGCCGATCGCCACGTCGACGTCCACGCTCTCGCACAACCGGGCGGACTCATGATCCAGGCTGGAACCGAACTGCCGCCGCTCACGGTCACGCTGCGGCGCGAGAACCTGGTCCGGTACGCCGGGGCCAGCGGCGACTTCAACCCGATCCACTGGAGCGACCGGATGGCCGCCGCGCTCGGGCTGCCCGGCGTGATCGCGCACGGGATGCTCACGATGGCGTCCGCCGTCCGGGTGGTCACGGACTGGATCGCGGATCCGGCCGACCTGGTCGAGTACGGCGTCCGGTTCACGAAGCCGGTCGTCGTACCGGATGACGACAAGGGTGCGACCGTGACGTTCTCCGCGAAGGTGGACAAGGTCACGAAGGTTGATCAAGGTGGCCTGGCCGAGATCGACATCACCGCGGTCGCGGGCGAGGAGAAGGTGCTCGGGCGCGCCCGCGCGGTCGTGCGGGTCCGGTGAACACTCACGTGCCCCTGGCCGGCTACACCACGCTGCGGATCGGCGGGCCGGCCGACAAGTTCGTCGAGGTCACGTCCGAGGAGGACCTGATCGCGGCGGTCCGGGACGCGGACGCCGCCGGGGAGCCGGTGCTGCTGCTGTCCGGCGGGAGCAACGTGGTGATCGGGGACGACGGGTTCAGCGGGACCGTGGTCAAGGTCGCGACCTCGGGCATCCGGGTCGACGCGGACGCCTGCTCCGGCGCGATGGTGCACGTCGCGGCCGGCGAGGACTGGGATCGCGTGGTCCAGCGGGCGATCGCGGAGGAGTGGAGCGGGCTCGAGTCGATGTCCGGGATCCCCGGGCTGGCCGGGTCGACGCCCGTACAGAACGTCGGCGCCTACGGGCACGAGGTCGCCGAGACGGTCGCGTCGGTGCGGGTCTGGGACCGGACTGACGGCAAGGTACGGACGATCTTCGCCGCGGACTGCGGGTTCGCGTACCGGAACTCCCGGTTCAAGGCGGACCCCTCGCGGTACGTCGTACTGGAGGTCGCGTTCCAGCTGAAGCTGGGCGACCTGTCGGCGCCGGTCGGGTACGCCGAGTTGGCGCGGGTGCTCGACGTCGAGCCCGGGTCGCGCGCGCCGATGACCGACGTACGGGAGGCCGTGCTCGGGCTGCGCCGCAGCAAGGGGATGGTGCTGGATCCGGCCGACCACGACACGTGGAGCGCGGGCTCGTTCTTCACCAACCCGATCCTCGACACCCCCGCCGAGGTCCCTGCCGGTGCGCCGCAGTGGCCGCAGCCCGACGGTCGCGTGAAGACCAGCGCCGCCTGGCTGATCGAACACGCCGGCGTCTCCAAGGGCTTTGCCATCGGCAACGCCGCCGTCTCCACCAAACACACCCTGGCCCTCACCAACCGCGGCCAGGCCAGCGCCAAAGAACTCCTCACCCTGGCGACCCACGTCCGCACCCAGGTCCAGCAGTCCTTCAACATCACCCTGGTCAACGAACCGGTCCTGGTGAACTGCTCGCTCTGAGCAGGCTCTGAAAAAGTTTTGCACGAGGGGCTTCCCAAGCTCGGGCGCGCTCGCTAATCTTTTGCGCAATCTGGTGGGAGGTGAGTTGTGAGGCGCAAAAGATTTTCTCGGCGGGAGGTTCTGGCCGGGGTCGGTGCGGGGCTGGCGGCCGCGGTGGTGCCGGGGTGTTCCGGTGCGGAGGGCGGGCGGTCGGGGGCTCTGCAGGTGTGGGGCGGCGTGCCGGCGGCGTCCGGTCCGGCTGATGTGGTGAAGGCGTTCCAGCAGAAGTTTCCGCAGTACAAAGTGGACTACACGCGGTTCGTGAACGACGATCGCGGCAACCTGAAGCTCGACACGGCGCTCCAGGGCGGCGTCGACATCGACGTCTACTTCACCTACACGCAGGGCGCGATGGCGCTGCGGGCCGGGTCCGGGCTGGCGGCGGACCTGACCGACCGGGTCAAGGCTGACCCG
>NZ_DASRVN010000183.1:0-2812 GCF_035655035.1 Kribbella sp.
GGCCAGCCAGCCGGTGGGGATGGCGGCGAGGAGGCCGGCGCGGGCGGCGGTGTCGGTGCCTTCGTGGGCGGGCGACAGCAGGGGTACGTCGGTCTGCTCGACCGCGGCTACTGCCAGGCGGGTCGGGAGTTCACCGGGGCGAGCTGCGGCGGCGACGTCCGCGCGGAGGTACGTGCGGGACGCGAAGTCGGCGTACACCTCCGCCGGCCACGGCAGTGCGTGGGTGAGTTGCTCGACGGAGACCGGGCGGGTCGGGTCGTCGTGCAGTGGGCGCCACTCGTCGTCGCCGTGGCGTTCGTCGGCCGGGCGGCTGTCGAGCAGGTTCAGCAGCGAGAACTCGTTCTCCAGCCCGAGTACGACGACCGCGTCCGGCACGGCCAGTGCGACAACCGCCGCCAGCCGCTCGCTCCACGACATGTCCACGCTGTCGTACCCGAGCACCCGGTCGAGCCCGTCCGACGCGATGATCACGTCGTACGGCGCCGTCTGCAGCCCGTCCAGTGCGCCCGCGATCACCTGCAGGCACGGCCCGAAGTCCTCGCCGAGCTGCTGCGCGTCCGCGACCGACCGGACCAGGATCGTCACGTCGGCGGAGTGCGCGAGCACCGACTCGATCAGCTGCGGCGCGTGCGGCCCGAGGATCAGCGTCCGCCGGTTGGCGGGCACGACGTCGGTCAGCAACGCGGCCAGCGCCGGCCGGGCCGTCGTACGATCCGTCCACGGCTGCATCTCCCCGCGGACGACCTGGACTTCAGACACGCTCTCTCCAATCGAACAGCGACCGCAGTTCCGCGGCGGGCATCATCCAGGGGCGACCGAGTTCGAGGTCGGTGGTCGCGCGGGCGGCTTCGAGGTCGACGGTCTTGCCGAGCATCTCCGGCCACAGCCGCTCGATCCGGCTCTGCCCGCCGAACAACGGGTTCTCGCCGTCCATCTCCATCGGATCGCCGTACACGGCCGGCTCGCATCCGGCCGCGACGCCGTAGAAGATTGCCGTCGACAACCGGTTCGCCGCGACCCGCTTGTGCTTGCGCAGCTCGGCCAGCTGCTTGAACAGGAACCGCCGCTCGGTCCCCTCGTACGAGAACCCGCGGCGCCCGAACGACACCACCCGGAACCCGGCGTCCTCGTAGAACCCGCGCACCTCTGGCCGGTCGAACTCCGTGTAGTACAGGCTGAACGTGACCGGACCGTCCTCGGTCTCGCGGATCTCGTCGATCAGCCGCTGGTGGTCGCCGTGGATCTTGCCGCCCTCCCACCCGTGGAAGAGGAACCACAACGTGCCCTCGCGCTCCACCGGCTCCTCAGGCTCCGGCTCGAGCTCCATCAGGTACAGGAACGGCGCACCGATGCTGTGGTAGTTCCGCCGCCCGAGCGCGTGCCCGCGACGACGCGGCGCATCGCTCCAGGTGAACCGCCACGCGCCGTCGTAGAACTCGTGCACCGGGTTCCACCCGCAGCCGATGTTCCAGCCGTGCTGCAGGTAGCCCCGCAGCCGCGGCGGGTGGTCGAAGTCGAACCCGGCGTACCGGGACAGGATGTGCGTCTGACCGTAGTAGTGGTTGTGGTGATGCATCAGCGCACCTCGACGTGCAGAGTGCCGGCATGGGGTCGGACGGCGAGCGCGTGCGACCCGTGCGTGATTGCCAGCGGCAACCGGCTGCACAGGAACGGCTCGCACTGGACGGCGTACGCCGTACCGTCGGCGGACGTTGCGAACAGGATCCAGTCGGCCAGCGCGGCCAGCGGATCGACGGAGACCTGTACGGCGGTCACCGGGACGAGCGCCTCGACGTCGGCGGCCGCCGACCAGCCGTCCGCGGTCACCGCGTGCCGGCAAGGGACGTCGAGGTGGTCGTCGGAGTCGGTCAGGTACCGCCGCCAGCTGAAGGTGGCGTCACCGCCCGCGCCGGACACGACCAGCTGGTTACCGTCGACAACAGCCGAGAGCGCGGTCGTCCGGATCGGCGACTCGTGCAGGTTCACGTACCCGCCGGTCGACCGGGTCAGCGTGACCATGCGATCGCCCACGACCCGGGTCAGCGCCGTGTCGCCCGCGGTCCACAACAGCACCCGCTGCTGCTCCTCGGGCCCGTGGACCCGGAACACGCGAGTCGTCCGGCGGCCGAACGGGTCGTCGTGGTTGGCCGCGTCGAGGATGTCCCGGATCGGCAACCGGGCGGTGAAGTCGCGCCCGTCCAGCTCCAGCGGGACCTCCTCCTCGCCGCCGACGACCGGGCGGCTCAGGAACAGCGAAGGCTCGTCGAACGGCGACCGCCCGTGCAGCACCAGCTCGTCGCCGGTCTGCTCGAACGCGGTGAGCCGACACGGATCGGTCAGCCGCCGCAGCGAGAACCAGCCGTACTTCCCCGGGCCCGGCTGGATCCAGTTCGTGGCGTCGATCCAGGCGCCGGGCGGCCAGCCCGGGCTTCCCGGTCCCTGACCGCCGAGCATGCCCTTGCGTTCCCGCCGCCCGGACCGCATGCAGACCTCGAAGTGCGCCGGGGCACCCGTGCACTCGGCGAGCACCTCGCGGTCGAGCAGCACCTCGAACCCGACCAGCGTCTTCGTCCCGTGCAGGTCCAGCGCGGGATACCGCCGTACCTCCAGCGGGTACTGCGTCTTGTCGACGACCAGCGCGATCCGCAGCGTCGACGTACCGCCGGTCTCCACGTGGCGGATCTCCGCGGTGCCCTTGACCGACAGCTTGCCGTCGACCCAGCCGACCTCGCGGACGCTGGTCGCCAGCGTCAGGTCCTGGTCGCGCACGCCGTAGAGGCGAC
Source organism: Kribbella sp. (assembly GCF_035655035.1). Lineage (GTDB taxonomy): Bacteria > Actinomycetota > Actinomycetes > Propionibacteriales > Kribbellaceae > Kribbella. The sequence goes on from NZ_DASRVN010000183.1 coordinate 2,784, forward strand.
GTGGTACGGCGGATTCGCCGAGGCCCGGG
>NZ_DASRVN010000184.1:0-1995 GCF_035655035.1 Kribbella sp.
GTGTTGGGGTTTGTGGGGTGGGGCCCGTGGTTGGTGGGCGCGGACCCGAGGTGGGGCGGGGTGTTGGTGAGGGTCACAGCTGCCGGGCCGTCCGGGGTGGAGTGGTGGCTCGACGCGGGAGTCGACGGTGAGGGCGTCGACGATGCGGAGCGGGGACTCGACGCGCGGACGGCCGGCAGCTGTGTGTCCCGGTCGGTGAGACCGGGAATCCGGGGAACCTGCAGCCCGGCAGGGCCGGGGCGAGTGCTGAGGTGGACGGCCGGGAGCAGGTTGTTCTCGTTGCCATCGGCCACCTTGGGGGCGGCGTGGGCGGTGGGGGCGATGCCGAGGGCGGCGCAGGTACCGAGGCCGAGGGCAACGAGTGCGCGACGGGTGATCCTGGCCAGCCGGCCGGATCCTCCGTTTCGCACACGGTTGCCTGCAGCAACCTCAGTCGTCGGCGCCATCCCCGTGATCCCGTCTTGGTCGGTCGGCCGCCCGTGACCGGGCGGGCCGTGGAACCCCTTGCGGACAAGGGGGTTTCGCGACCAAGGGAAAGTTCGCGTGAGTACGAAGGCAGGCGGGCCTCGGAAGCACCGCCGCGCGCGGATGTCTGATCCTGCGGGTGAGCACTCGGTGCGGCGTCTCGATGCGCCGCTGCTCGTTGTCGCCGGCATCGGGTTCTCGGTTCCCGAAACCTCCAACAGACAGCAAAAGTACTACTACCCACGGTTACTGTCCACAGCTGTGAGCAAGTTTCAGCGATGTGAGTACTTCCGCAGTCACCTTCAGAATCCCTTGTTCAACAGGCTTGCGTGCTCCGAGCACCATTCCGCGTACGTCCGCGGCTCTCGTCCGGTAACCCGCCGTACGACGTCTGTTCGCAGTCCGATCGTGTCCGCCCGCATCAGTTTCAGGCCCTCGACAATCGCGGCGGCGAGCTCCGGCGGTGCGCCGTCGGGGTAGCGGAAGCGGACCGCCTCCTCGGGGTTTTCGATCGGCCGTACCTCGACGGTGCGACCGAGGGCCGTACCGAGGATCGCGACCTGCTCGGCGAGCGTGAGCGCCTCGGGTCCCGTCACCGTGTAGGCCTGCGAGTGGCCGTCCTCGAGCAGTACGGCGGCCGCGACCGCGGCGATGTCCGCCGGGTCGACCGGTGCCGCCCGGCCGGGGCCGATCGGGTCCAGCACGTAGCCGCCGGAGGGGATCGTCGGCAGCCAGTCGAAGGTGTTCGTCATGAACCCGGTCGGGCGGAGGAATGTCGCCGCGATCCCCGACTCCTGGATGAGCCGTTCGCGCTCGTGGTGCCAGCGGCCCATCGCGGGGACCGGGTCGCCGAGGACGGCGTACGACGAGAGGTACACGATCCGCCGTACGCCGGCCGCGCGGGCCGCGGCGATGACGTTCGCGGTGTGCGTGAGACCGGTGCCGGGGACGAGCAGGAACAGTTTCTCGACGCCGCGCAGGTCGAGCGGGCCGTCGAGGTCGCTGACCTGTTGCTCGGCGGGCAGGTCCGGGCGTGTGCTGCGGACCAGCGCGCGGAACTCGGCGCCCCGGCGGTTGAGCTCGTCGACGAGAGCGCGACCGACGTGCCCGGTGGCGCCGGTGACCAGCAGCATGGCAAACTCCTTTACCGGTTAACGATTTCGGCAGAACGTTAACCGGTAAACGATCTATGGGTCAAGGAGTCCGCCGGTGCCCGAGTTCCTGGAGTTGCACAGCAAGACGTCCAAGTTGCTGCGGGCCGCCGCCGACACCGCCGTACAGCGGCATGGACTGCGGCTCGGGCAGGACCACCTGCTCGCCGCGCTCTGGGCGCAGGACGGCCGTACGCCGGGGGAGATCGCCGCAGCCGTGAACGTGACCACGCCCGCGGTCACCAAGCTCGCGACCCGGATGGCCGAGTCCGGCTGGCTCGAACGCCGGCCGGATCCGCACGACAACCGCCTCGTACGGCTCTGGCTGACGCCTGCCGGCCGCGCGCTCCAGGCGCCGATCGAGGCCGAGCGGCAGCAG
>NZ_DASRVN010000185.1:0-3109 GCF_035655035.1 Kribbella sp.
CCGAATCGCGTTGCCGACGGCCGGGCGGGCCGGGATCATCGCACGGGTGCCATTCCCACCTGCTCTCGTGCTCTCAGGCCCGCCGGGCGTCGGCAAGACAACCGTCGGCTGGCGGGTCTTCGACCGCTGCATCGACCTCGAGCTCGCACCCGCCTTCGCGGACCTCGACCTGCTCGGCGCGGCCTGGCCGCCGCCGGCCGATGACCCGCACCAGTCGCGCTTGAAGGCGACCAACCTGGCCGTCATCTGGTCGAACTACCGCGCGGCCGGTCACCGCCGGCTCGTCATCGCGGGCGTGGTCGAGACCGCGGCTGAGCGGCATCTACTCGAAGCGGCCGTCGGCGGACCGGTGGCGATCTGCCGCCTGGATGCCTCGGACTTCCAGCTCGCGGAACGTATCCGGCACCGCGGGCGCGAGTCCGGCGACAGCCTCGACCACCTGGTACGGCGCGCGTCCGAGCTGTCCGTCCAACTGGCCACCGACGACATCAGCGACTACACGATCAGTACTGCGGATCGCACCATCGACGCAGTCGCCGACGAGGTCATCAGGCGGTGGATCCCGGAGAGCTAGGGTGGCGCCTCATGAAGAGCGAGCTCGAGTACGTCGCCTGGCCGCCCGACCCGATCAAAACCGAGCGGCTCGTACTGCGTGAGCCCGAGCCCCGGGACCGCACGGCGCTCATCGAGCTACTCGCGTCGCCGGAGGTCGGCACGTACATCGGCGGCGCCCGGCCGCGGGATCTACTCGAGGAGATTCTGCCGGAGGTACCGCGACGCCGCGCCGGGTTGTTCGTCGTCGAGCTCGACGGCGCGATGATCGGCACCGTCACCCTCGACCAGCGCGACGCAGACGAAACGCGTCGCGATCTGGCCGACGTCGAGCTCGGCTACCTGTTCCTGCCGTCCTCCTGGGGACACGGCTACGCGACCGAGTCCTGCGCCGCGGCCCTGGCCTGGTTCGCGATCGCCCGACCGGGTACGCCAGTCGTCCTCACCACCCAGACCGCGAACACCGCATCGATGCGCTTGGCAACCAAACTCGGCTTCACCGAAGTGGAACGCTACGAAGCCTGGGGCGCCGAACAGTGGCTCGCCCTCTGGACTCCCCGCTAGCCGGCCTGCTTCAGGTAGTCGTCGACCTCAGGCAGTACGTCGGCCAACGGGCGGTCCATGTCCAGCTGCAGGTAGTTGTCCGCGGGGCGGTGGACCTGGTCGATCCACTGCCGGAACAGCGCCTCGCCGTCCACGGGTTCGCTGCCGGCGTCCGCGGGCGGCTGGTTCAGGCTCGGCCGATGCGTACGCAGCCGCGGGCGCCGCTCGAGCCGCTCGTTGAGCTGCTTCAGATCGTGCACCCGGCACTCGACGTACCGGTACGTCGCCCCGTACTCCGCGGCGATCGCCGTACCCTCGTCGATTATCCGTTGCCAGGCGCACGGGCTGTCCATCACCACGTCCCGCCCTTGCGCGAGCAGGTGCCGCGCCATCGCGTACATCACCTCGTACGCCGCCTTGGCGCTGTCGCCGAGGTCGAACCCCGCGTCCAGAACGGCCGACTTGATCACGTCGTAGTCGACGGCAACCGCGCCGTACCTCTTCACGACGTACCCAGCCACCGTCGACTTCCCGGCTCCCGGCACGCCCGACATCTGAAGCAGGAACATCCGATCCTCCTGTGCTTGGCTGGCGTCGTGAGTGCCGATCATTTCACCGCGAAGCTCCCGACCAAGCGAATGGCGGCGGACTGCCTGTTCACGGACGGTACGGACCGGCTGCTGATCCTCAAACCGCCGTACAAGCCGACCTGGGACCTCCCCGGCGGAGCAGTCGAACGCGACGAGTCACCACGCGCCGCCGCCCGCCGCGAGGTCCTGGAGGAGATCGGGCTCGTGGTGGAGCCCGGCGCGCTGCTCGCGGTGGACTGGACAGCCCGATCCGGTGACTTCTCCGAGGTCGTCGCGCTGCTCTTCGACGGCGGCGTCCTGACGCCGGACGAGATCGAGCGGATCGTGCTGCACCCGGATGAGGCGGTCGCGTTCCGGTTCGTTTCCCTCGAGGAGGCGTCGCGACTTCTCGAGCCCGGGCAGTACGGTCGCGTCGCGGCCGGTCGGCGTACGGGAGGGACTGCCTACCTGGAGAACGGTCAGGTGTCGTACCCGAGGCCGTCCCAGGGGGCGTAGTACGCGATGAAGTCGCCTGGTTCGATGTGGATCGAGTACGCGCCCTCGTACTGGCCGAGTGCCCAGCCGAAGGTGACGCCGTCGATCTTCGTGGTGAACGGCTCGACGTCGATCGGTTCGAGTACGTACTTGCCCAGCTCGGCGAGGCGGGACTCGATCAGCGCGTCCGCGCCGGCGGAGGCTGCCTGGCCCGGCGGTACGCCCGGAGTACGGCGTACCTCCTCGACCCGCACCTCGTCGTACGTGCCGTCGGCCTTCCAGAGGTACAGCCCGACGTAGCCCGAGCCGCCCGCGAACAGCTCGTCGCTGAGGAAGAACTTCCGGCCGTCCTCCGCGGTACCGGCGTACGGCACGTGGTAATCGTCAGGCACGATCCTGAACCGCTCAGGCTTCGGCTCCGCCGCCTGCTTGGTCGGCTCCGCCGCGGTCTTGACAGGCTCCGACGTCGGCTTGGTCGGCACCGACGCGCACCCGGTCAGCCCAACGACCAGCAACAACGCAACCGCACCCCGCACTTAAGCCCCCTCAGATCTCCCCGAGCAGGAAGTGTTGCCTGACCTGCGGCCGGTGTCCACCTGGAGGCAGAATCGGGGTGTGAAGAAACCCGACGCCAACCCCGTGGTCGCCCGCAACCGGAAGGCTGCTCACGAGTACGAGCTGGGTGAGTCCTGGGAGGCGGGGCTCGTGCTGCAAGGCCCCGAGGTGAAGGCGCTGCGAGCCGGGCGGGCGTCGCTGGTCGGCGGGTTCGCGATGGTCGAGGAGCGGGAGATCTGGCTGCACGGCGTACACATCCCGCAGTACTCCCAGGCGCGCTGGTTCGAAGGCGGTTCGCGCCGCAAGCGCAAGCTGCTCCTGCACCGCGCCCAGATCGACAAGATCGAACGCAAGGTGAACGAGAGCGGCCTGACGATCGTCCCCATCACCCTGTA
>NZ_DASRVN010000186.1:0-3279 GCF_035655035.1 Kribbella sp.
AGATTGCAGAATGTTGACAATGGACACCGCGACTCGCCTCCTCCGTCTGCTTTCCTTGCTGCACTCGCGCCCTCAGTGGGACGGCGCCGAGCTGGCCGCGAGGCTCGAGATCACGCCGCGGACCGTACGCCGGGACGTGACGCGGCTGCGGTCGCTCGGCTACCCGATCGACGCGGAGGCCGGGATCGGTGGCGGCTACCGCCTCGGCCCGGGCGGCCGGCTGCCACCGCTGCTGCTCGAGGACGCCGAGGCGGTCGCAATCGCGGTCGGCCTGCGCGTCGCGACCACCACGACCGTGTCCGGCGTCGAGGAGGCGGCGATCTCCACGCTCGCCAAGCTCCACCAGGTGCTGCCCGTACGGCTGCGTGAACAGGTCGACGCCATCGCCGCGCACACCACGCAGCTCCCGCAGGGCGAGCTACCGGCCGTCGACGGCGCCGTACTCGTCACGCTCGCGGCCGGCTGCCGGCACACCGAGGGGATCCGGTTCGGCTACCGCACCCACGACGGTACGGAGTCCGAGCGCAGCGTCGAACCGTTGCAGATCGTCCACACCGGCAAGCGCTGGTACCTGGTCGCCCGCGATCGCGACCGGCAGGCATGGCGTACGTTCCGCGTCGACCGCATCACGCGCCCCGAGCTGACCGGATCCCGGTACCACTTCGACGACCCGCCGGACCCCGCCGCACTGGTTGCCGAAGGCACCGGAGTCGCACCGTGGGACCTCGTCGCCCGGCTCCGCGTCCAGGCACCCGCCGACACCGTCGCGAAGCTGATCCCACCCACCCAAGGAATCGTCGAACCGCTGGACGCCACCACCTGCGAGGTCCGCTTCGCCGCCAACGACCTCGGCCCGCTCGTCGCCCAGGTCACCCGGATCTACTGGCCCTTCGAGATCCTCGCCCCACCCGGACTCCGCGAAGCCGTCCACGAACACGCCCGCCGCCTGCTCGAGGCCTAGCTTTCGGCGAGCGCCTTCCGGATGCGCTTCTCGGACACCGGGTACGGCGTACCGAGGGTCTGGGCGAACAGGCTGATCCGGAGTTCCTCCAGCATCCAGCGGACCTCGAGGAGGCCGGGGCTCGGGTACTTGCCGGCCGGGACCGCGCGGAGCTTCTTGCGGTACTCGTCGGTGAGCATGTCGACGACGGCCATCCCGGACCGGTCCCGCGCCGCGTTCGCGCCGAGCTTGTCCAGGCGCTGTTCCATCCCGCGCAGGTACTTGACCAGATCGGGCAGCCGCTTCGCGCCGGTCTCGGTGATGAAGCCCGGGTGCACGAGTCCTTCGAGCTGACCGCGGACGTCGGAGAGCGCGGCGAGCAGGGCAGGCGACGACGCGCGCGAGATCTGCTTGTCGACGGTCCGCGCGTGCGCCAGTACCTGCTCGACCTGCTGCAGGATCGTCAGCACGGTGTCCGCGAGCTCCGACCGTACGGCGTCGCGCAGGATCGAGAAGGCGGTCAGATTCCAGGCCGGCCCGCCCGCGCCCGCCATCAACTGATCGACAGCGGCCGCGATCGCGTCGTCCAGCAACTCACCGACATTCCGGTGCGGCCCCGCCATCAGCGTCATCTTCTGCTGATTGCTCAGGTGACGCTGTACTACGTCGATCACCGACGGCATCGTCAGCAGCAGCAACCGCCGCGTACCGGCCCACATCGCGGCGGCCTGGTCGCGCTCGGTCTCCTGCAACCGGATCGCGACGCTCTTGCCCTCGTCGTACAGCGCCGGGTACCCGGCCACGGTGAGACCGTTGCGGTGCTCGGAGAAGCTGCGGGGGAGATCCCCGAACGTCCAGTCGGTGAGCCCGGACTTCTCCAGGCCGCTGACCGCCTTCGACGCGACCTGCGAGATCGCGGCCGTCGTCTTCGGCTTCAGCCTCTCCTTCAGCCTGGCGAGATCCTTGCCCTCGGCCACGGTCTTGCCCTGGTCGTCCTCGACCCGGAACGTCATCCGCAGATGTTCCGGCACCCGGCTCCAGTCCCAGTCGGCCGGCTCGATCACCACACCGCGCAGCTCCCGCAGCGCCCGCGCCATCGCGTCGGTCAGCGGCCCGGACGCCGGATCCAGCTCGGGCAGGATCTGCCGCGCGTGGTCGGGGGCCGGCACGATGTTCCGCCTGATGGTCTTCGGCAACGACTTGATCAGCGTGGTGACCAGCTCCTCGCGGAACCCGGGCACCGTCCACTCGAACCCGTCCGCGGTCACCTGGTTCAGCACCAGCAGCGGGATGTGCACGGTCACCCCGTCGGCGTCCGTACCCGGCTCGAACGCGTACGTGAGGTCGAACGTCATCCCGTTCTGCGTCCAGTGCAGCGGGAACTCGTTCTCCTTCACCTCGGCGCCCTCGCGGACCACCAGCGACCGCTCGAAGTCCAGCAGGTCGTGGTCGCGCTGCCGGGCCGTCTTCCACCAGGTGTCGAAGTGCCGCCCGGTGACCACCTCGGCGCCGATCCGCTCGTCGTAGAACGTGAACAGCGTCTCGTCGTCGACCAGCAGATCGCGCCGCCGGGTCCGTTCCTCGAGCTCCTCGACCTCTTCGATCAGCTTGCGGTTCTCGTGGAAGAACTTGTGGTGCGTGTCCCAGTCGCCCTCGACCAGCGCGTGCCGGATGAACAGCTCACGGGACACCTCGGGGTCGACCTTGCCGTAGTTTACCTTGCGCCGGGCAACGATCGGTACGCCGTACAGCGTCACCTTCTCGTACGCCATCACGGCGCCGGCCTTGCGTTCCCAGTGCGGCTCGGAGTATGAGCGCTTGATCAGGTGCGGGGCGAGCTCCTCGGCCCACTCGGGCTCGATCTTCGCGTTCACCCGGGCCCAGAGCTTCGACGTCTCGACCAGCTCGGCGGCCATCACGAACTGCGGCGGCTTCTTGAACAGCCCGGAGCCGGGGAAGATCGCGAACTTCGTGCCGCGGGCGCCGAGGTACTGGTGCTGGTTCGCCGGGTCCTTCATGCCGAGGTGGCTGAGCAGCCCGGACATCAGCGAGACGTGCACGGTCTGCGGATCCGCCGGGGCACCGGAATTCAGCGAGACCCCGATCTGGGACGCGACCTGGCGGAGCTGCGCGTAGATGTCCTGCCACTCGCGCACGCGCAGATAGTTCAGGTACTCGTTGCGGCACATCCGGCGGAACTGGTTGCCGGACAGCTCCTTCTGCTGCTTCTTCAGGTACCCCCAGAGGTTCAGGTACCCGAGGAAGTCACTGTTCGGGTCGCGGAACCGGGCGTGCGCCTGCTGGGCCTGCGCCTCGGCGTCGGTCGGCCGCTCGCGCGG
>NZ_DASRVN010000187.1:0-3873 GCF_035655035.1 Kribbella sp.
CGGACAGCTTCGAGTGCCCGGACTTCTTCGAGCTCCCACTCGACGGCGGCGACCCGAAGTGGGTGCTGGTCCGCGGCGACGGCAAGTACTCCGTCGGCACGTTCGACGGTACGACGTTCACCGAGGAGACCGAGCAGCTGCGGTCGGACGCCGGGCCGAACTTCTACGCCACCCAGACCTGGAACAACACCGAGACCGGCGACGGCCGCCGGATCCAGGCCGCGTGGATGCGGGACGGCCGGTACCCCGGGATGCCGTTCAACCAGCAGGTCACGATCCCGTGCGAGTTGACGCTGCGTACGGTCGACGGGCAGCCGCGGCTGTTCCGGACCCCGATCCGTGAGCTGACCACGCTGTACTCCGGTACCGCGCGCTGGTCCGGCACCGTGAAGCCGGGCGCCGGCAAGGTCCTCGCCGACGGGCCGGTGGAGGCGGACCTGCACCTCGACGTCGAGATCCCGTCCGGAGCGACTCTGACCGTGGACGTCTGCGGTACGACCGTGGAGCTCACCGGGACAACCGTGGCATCCCAGGCGGTCTCCGGCGGCCTGCGCACCGTCCGGATACTGATCGACCGGACCTCGATCGAGGTGTTCGCGAACGACGGCGAGGTGTCGATCTCGAGCTGCTACCTGCCGGCCGGTGGCGGACTGGTCCTGACCGCTACCGCGCCGGTCCAGGTCGCGACCACCCTGCACAGTCTCGCGTCGATGTGGCCGGATCGCTGATCCGGCTGGTAGAAGGAGTACATGACCTTGACCTTGACCAGCACGCGCACGCTGTCCAACGGAACCGAACTCCCGGTCTTCGGCCTCGGGGTCTGGCAGGCCCGCGACGGTGCCGAGACCGAGCGGGCGGTCGCCTGGGCGCTGGAGGCCGGGTACCGGCTGATCGACACCGCGCAGGCCTACCAGAATGAGACCAGCGTCGGGAAGGCGATCCGCGAAAGCGGCGTCCCGCGCGAGGAGATCTTCCTGACCACGAAGTTCTACCCGGGCGGGAAGGACGCGCGGGTCGAGGCGGAGAAGAGCCTCGAGCGGCTCGGCACCGACTACCTCGACCTGTACCTGATCCACTGGCCGCAGGGCGGGCCGACCTGGGCGTGGCCGGCGATGGAGGCCGCGGTCGACGCCAGGCTCACCAAGGGCATCGGCATCTCGAACTTCAGCGCCACCGAGCTGGCCGAGCTCGGCAAGATCGCCCGCATCCAGCCGGTCGCGAACCAGGTCCAGTTCAGCCCGTTCGAGTACCGCGCCGGGCTCGTCGACGCCTGCGAGGCGGCCGGCGTCGTCGTCCAGGCGTACAGCCCGCTCGGCACCGGCAAGCACCTGGACGACCCGGAGGTCACCCGGATCGCCGAGGCCACCGGTCACACGCCCGCCCAGGTGCTGATCCGCTGGGGGCTCCAGAAGGGCCTGTCGGTGATCCCGAAGTCCGTCCACCAGGACCGGATCGTGGCGAACGCCGGCGTCTTCGACTTCGAGCTCGACGACGCCGCGATGGCCGCCCTGGACGGCCTCGACACCACCGGGCGCACCGACGAGGCGCTCTCCCAGAGCGGCAAGTGGTGGTCCTGAACCGATGATCCAGGACGTACTGCGGGAGCCCGCGAAGGCGGCGATCTTCCTGGTCGCCGACGTACGTCCCGGATCCGAGGCCACCGTGCGGGACCTGCTGGCGGACCTCGCCGGCCTGGCCCGCGCGGTCGGCTTCCGCGCCCCCGACGACCAGCTCAGCTGCGTCGCCGGCATCGGCGCGTCGTTGTGGAGCCGGATCTACCGGGCGCCGGTGCCGCGGGACCTGCACCCGTTCCGCCGGCTGTCCGGCGCGCGGCACACCGCCCCGGCGACCCACGGGGACCTGCTGTTCCACTTCCGCGCCCGGCGCCTCGACCTGTGTTTCGAGCTGGAGCGCCAGGTACTGCGGCGGCTCGCGGGGCATGTCCGGGTCCTGGACGAGGTCCAGGGGTTCAAGTACTTCGACGAGCGGGACCTGCTGGGGTTCGTGGACGGCACCGAGAACCCGGAGGGCCGCAAGGCCGCCGCGGCGCTGGCGATCGGCGACGCGGATCCGCCGTACGCCGGGGGCAGCTACGTGATCGTGCAGAAGTACCTGCACGACCTGGACGCCTGGCAGGCGTTGCCGGTCGCGGAGCAGGAGCGGGTGATCGGCCGGTCGAAGCTCAGCGACATCGAGCTGACCGACCAGCCCGTGAACTCGCACGTCGCGGTGACCACGATCGTCGACCCGGACGGCACCGAACGGCAGATCGTCCGGGAGAACATGGCGTTCGGGTCGCCCGGCTCGGGCGAGTTCGGCACCTATTTCATCGGGTACGCCGGGACGCCGGCGGTGATCGAGCGGATGCTGCACCGGATGTTCGTCGGTGAACCGCCCGGGAACCACGACCGGATCCTGGACTTCTCGACCGCGGTCACCGGCAGCCTGTTCTTCGTACCGACCGCGGACTTTCTCGAGAACCCCCTCGACAACCCCACCGGCAGCGATGGTTCGCTGGGGATCGGCAGCCTGAAAAGGAGTTCCAGATGACGAACAACCTGCACCGCGAACTGGCCCCGGTCTCGGACGCCGCCTGGGGCGAGATCGAGGAGGAGGCCCGCCGGACCTTCACCCGGGACATCGCCGGGCGCCGCGTGGTCGACCTGGTCGGTCCCGCCGGTCCCGGGCTGTCCTCGGTCGGCACCGGCCACACCGAGCCGGTCGAAGCCCAGAGCATGTCACTGGGCAGCGGCGTACAGGCGCTCCGCCGGCTGTCGCAGCCGATCATCGAGCTCCGCGTCCCGTTCAGGGTGACCCGGCACGCCGTCGACGACGTGGAGCGCGGCGCGAAGGACTCCGACTGGCAACCGGTGAAGGACGCCGCGAAGCAGATCGCGTACGCCGAGGACCACCTGGTCTTCCACGGCTCCGACGCCGCCGGGATCGTCGGACTCGCCCCGAGCACCTCGAACGACGTACTGGCGCTGCCCGGTGAGGCGAAGGATCTCCCGGACACCGTGGCGCAGGCGTTGCGTGCGCTGCGGTTGGCCGGTGTGGCCGGCCCGTACAGCCTGCTGCTGTCCGCCGACGCCTATACGGCTGTCGCAGAGACGACCGACCACGGTTACCCGATCCGGGATCACCTGTCCCGGCTGATCGGGGACGGCGAGATCATCTGGGCTCCCGCGCTCGAGGGCGCGCTGCTGGTCTCCACGCGAGGCGGCGACTACGAGTTGCACCTCGGGCAGGACCTGTCCATCGGCTACCTGTCCCACGACACCGACAGCGTCCAGCTCTACCTGCAGGAGTCCCTGACGTTCCTGGCCCTCACGGCAGAGTCAAGCGTCGTACTGCGTCCCTAGAGATCCAGCAGGGTCCGTTCCTCGTGGTCCAGTTCGCGGCGGAGCTTGCGCAGGCTGGCGTCCGGTAGCCGGCCTGCGTCACGCCACCGGACAAGCTCGGCGCGCTGGGCGTTGACGATCGCCCGACGCGCCTCGACCGCGGCACGGTAGTCCTGCGGCCAAGTGATGTCGCCGTCGCCCGACTGGAGCAGTGCAGCGCTGCGGGCCTCGTACCGGTCGGCCCGGGCGGCCAGGTTGGCTCGCAGTACGGCGGCCAGCTCGGTGCCGATGCGCTTCGCTTCCAGGAGCCGGTCCACCGTGTCCAGGCCTGCCTCGACACTGGCCAGGCGGGCCTCGTTGTTCAGCTGCTCCACCTCCGTGGCGTTGACGCCTAGCTTCAGCCACCGGAGCAGTGGGGCAAACGTCAGGCCTTGGCCCACCAGCGTCACCAGGACGACGACGTACCCACAGAAGACCAGCAGGTCACGCTGCGGGAATGCATGCAGGGGTACGGCGACGAGCGCGGCCAGGG
>NZ_DASRVN010000188.1:0-10480 GCF_035655035.1 Kribbella sp.
GAACTCGCGCTCCCGGTGCTGCGCGGCGAGCGCCAGGGTGGAGGCGACGACGAACATCATCGTCATGGCCGCGATCCCGCCGAAGGAGCCGGCGATCGCGATCAGCGCGGTGCGGTGCGACTCGGCGTCCGGGTGCTCGGCCAGGCCGCGGTCGATCCCCGCGCTCACGGTCAGGTTGCCGATTTCTTCCAGGTGCTTGCGTACGGCGTCCAGGTCGGTGCCGGGGGCAACTTGTACGCCGATGTCGGCGAAGCGCTCCGGGGTACGGACGAGGTGTGCGGCGTCGCGGTCGTTGAAGAACGCATGCCCGGCCGGTCCGGCTGCCAGTCCGCTGACGGTGAAGGTGCGTGGGTCCCCGTTGATCAGGAACGTCAGGCGTTCGCCTACCTTTCCGGACGAAACCACTACCTGCCCGGATCGCGGCGCATGCCCAGAACTGAGGCGATAGGGAGCAAGCGCCGCAGATGACCAGTTGTGGCCTTCGGTGATTGCCGGTGCGATTGCGGTGAAGGTGTAGTCGCCGGTGGCGGAGGTTACGCCTTGGGTTGCGCGGATCTTGGGGAGGAGGTTGACGGGAACGCCTACGCGTTCGGGGAGGGGCGTGGCGTCCTCTGCGCCGGGGCGGAGGTGGGACTGCTTGCCGGTGAGGACGAGATCGGCGCCGGCGAGGCGTTGGGGCTCGACGGTGGAGCGGATGCCGGTCTCCATCAGGCCGCCGCACGCCATCACGATCGCCGTACCGAAGACGACCGCGACGAACGTGGCGAGGAATCCGCTCTTGCGGTAGCGCAACGTGCGGAGGGCGAGCCGCATCATCCCGCCACCACCTGCAGGTTCGAGCGGGCGCCGAGGTGCGTCATCCGGTCGGCGACCTGCTCGGCGGTCGGGGCGGTCAGGCTGCCGGCGAGGACGCCGTCGGCTAGGAACACCACCTGGTCGGCGTACGACGCGGCGACCGGGTCGTGCGTGACCATCACCACCGTCTGGCCCTGCGTCCGGACCGGCTCGCGAAGCAGCTCGAGTACGTCGGCAGCCGTCTGGCTGTCGAGCGCCCCGGTCGGCTCGTCCGCGAAGATCACCGCCGGCCGCGCCACCAGCGCACGGGCGATCGCGACCCGCTGCTGCTGACCGCCGGACAGCTCGCCGGGACGGTGCTTGTGCCGGTCGCCGAGGCCGACGCGCTCCAGGACCTGGCGTACGGCGGCCTTGTTCGGGCGGCGGCCGTCGAGCTCCTGCGGCAGGCAGACGTTCTGCCAGACGTTCAACGTGGGCAGCAGATTGAAGGACTGGAACACGAACCCGATCCGCTCCCGCCGCAGCTCGGTCAGCTTGCGTTCGCTCAGCCCGGCCAGCGGCAGCCCGTCGATGTACACGCTGCCGGACGTCGGCCGGTCCAGCCCGGCCGCACAGTGCAGGAACGTGCTCTTTCCCGACCCGGACGGCCCCATCACCGCGGTGAACGTCCCGGGCGCGAACTTCATCGAGATCCCGTTCAGGGCCGTCACCGCGTTCCCGCCGCGGCCGTAGACCCGTCGTACCTCCTGCAGGACGACCGAATACCCGGTCCCGTCGACTGCATCCTGCGTCCGTTTCCTCATGCCGCCGACGCTACGGAGCAACGGCGTACCGGCCGAGGGTGCTGGACCGCCGGACGAGGTGGGTGAAACTCCACCCCGCTACGACCGCAGCAACGCCCGCAGCCCTTCGACGTAACTTTCGGGCGTCACGTCCCCGATCAGCAGCCGCTGGATGATGAACCCGGGCAGCGTGCCGAACAGGACCTGCGCGATGTACTCCGGGTCCGCGTCGGCGTCGACCGTACCGTCGGCCTGCGCGCGGCGGGCGACGGCCACGAAGTTCTCGCGCAGTTGGGTGTACTTCCCGACCGCGGTCGCCTTGATGGCCGGGTTGCGGAGCGACTCGGCCCAGGCCTGCACCGCGACCCGCGTGACGTCGCCGCCGGGTCGTTCCGCGATCACGACCACGTGCTTGAGCGCCGCCTCCAGCGCGGTCAGCGGCGTCAGCGGCCCCTCGGAGGCGAGGATCTTCTCGAAGAGCTCGTCGATCGCGCTCAGCGCATCCTCGGCGATCGCGCCGACGATGTCCTCCTTGCTCTTGAAGTAGCCGTAGACGGCGCCCGCGGACAGCCCGGACTCGCGGATCACGTCCGCCATCGTGGTCTTGTGGAAGCCCTCCTCGAGCACACAGGTACGGGCCGCCGCGACGATCTGGGCGCGGCGCGCCAGCCGGTGTTCCTCGGTGACCTTGGGCACGTCCGCAACATAAAACGAATGTCCGTTCTTGACAAGTCGGCCCTCTCGTGGCCAGGCTCGGTCCTATAAAGAACGATCATTCGGTTTTTCTTGTGGAGGGAGAGTCATGACCACCGAAGCGCACGCGGCCGAGCGTCGCCGGCCGCCCCTGATCGCCGTCATCGTGCTGCTGACCGCGGTCCTCACGGTGTTCCTGATCGCGTTCGCCTGGCCGTCCGCCCGCTCCGAACCACGGAACGTGCCGCTCGCGGTGGCCGGCCCGGCGCCGGCGGTCGCCCAGGTGAAGACCGCGCTCGACCAGGCGCTGCCCGGCGGCTTCGAGCTCACCGCCGTACCGGATCGGCAGGCCGCGGTGCAGCGGATCAAGGACCGGGACGCGTACGGCGCGATCGTGCTCGACGCGCCGCAGCCCGAAGTACTGACCGCTTCGGCGGCCGGGCCCGCGGTCGCGCAGATCCTCACGCAGCTCGCCGGGCGGATGCACCCCGGCGGGGCGGCGAAGGTCACCGACGTCGTGCCGCTGCCGAAGGACGACCCGCGCGGCGCCGGACTGGCCGCCGGAGCGCTGCCGCTCGTCCTCGGCGGGATCATCGCGGCCGCGGGACTGACCCAATTGGTCCGGTCGGGGTCGAAGCGGATGCTCGGCGCGGTCACGTTCGCCGTCACCGGCGGGCTCGCGCTGGCCGCCGTACTGCAGTACTGGCTCGGCTCGTTCGAGGGCAGCTACCTCGGGAACGCGGGCGTGATCGCGATGTCGATCGCGGCCATCAGCCTCACCCTGCTCGGCCTGGAGTGGTTGCTCGGTACGGCGGGACTCGCGCTCGGCGGCGCCGTGATGATGCTGCTCGGGAACCCGCTCTCCGGGATGACGAGCGCGCCCGAGATGCTGCCGAGCGGCTGGGGCACGCTGGGTCAGCTCCTGCCGCCGGGCGCGGCCGGCACGGCGTTACGCTCCGTCAGCTTCTTCGACGGCGCCGGGGCGGGACGCCCGCTGGTCGTGCTGAGCTGCTGGCTGGTCGCCGGGTTGCTGTTGTGCGGACTCGGCGCACTCCGCGGCCGGCGGCGCGCCGTACCGGCGCGTCATGAGGCGCACGCGGTCGCGGCCTGACAAAGTCGGGGTATGGAAACGCGGTGACCGGATCGTTACGATCCGGGCGCCGCGTTGCCGCGTCACTGGGGCGACAACGTTGTCTGTCAAGCATTGACTTCCATCGGCGGGGACTCCTACGGTCGCGGAAAAGCCCGCAGGGTTTGGGTCGTGGTACCGGGATGACAACGATTGCCCGAAGGTGGACCTCATGTCTAGGAAACGTTTCAAGGTAGCGGCGGTCGCGACCGCGCTGCTGCTGGCGGTGTCGGCCTGCAGTCAGGGCTCGACGACCAAGAAGCCGGACGCCGGGAGCTCGCAGAGCACCGGACCCGCGCACATCAAGATCGCGTACCAGCAGTGGGGACCGGGCGTGGTCATGAAGACCTTCCTCACCGGCGTCAAGTCCGAGTACGAGGCCGCGCACCCCGGGTCCCAGGTCGAGATCGTCCCGGTCGTTGCCAGTGAGAACGACTACTACACCAAGATCCAGCTGATGATGCGGTCGCCGAACACCGCGCCGGACATCGTCTACGAGGACACCTTCCTGATCAACTCCGACATCACCGCGGGGTACCTGAAGCCGCTCGACGACTACATCAAGAACTGGGACCAGTGGAGCCAGTTCGAGGAGTCCGCGAAGGGCGCCGCGAGGGGCCAGGACGGCAAGACGTACGGCGTACCGGACGGCACCGACACGCGGGCGCTCTGGTACAACAAGCAGATCTTCGCCAAGGCGGGTCTGCCCGCCGACTGGCAGCCGAAGACCTGGGACGACGTGCTCAGCGCCGCGCGCACCATCAAGCAGAAGGTGCCCGGTGTCATCCCGTTCAACATGTACTCCGGCAAGCCGATGGGTGAAGCCTCGGCCATGCAGGGCTTCGAGATGCTGCTGTACGGCACCAAGGACACCCTCTACAACTACGACCAGAAGAAGTGGGTCGTCGGCAGCCAGGGCTTCAAGGACTCGCTGAACTTCGTCAAGACCGTCTTCTCCGAAGGCCTCGCGCCGTCGCCGAAGGACGCGCTGAACCCGAACATGGGCAGCAAGGTCGGCACCGAGCTGCTGCCGCAGGGCAAGCTCGCGATCGACCTGGACGGCTCGTGGGTCTACAACAACTGGCTCAAGTCCGGCGCCAAGCCGTGGCCGCAGTGGAGCACCGTGCTCGGCCAGACCGCGATGCCGACCCAGGACGGCGGCGGTAAGGGCAAAGTCAGCCTCTCCGGCGGCTGGACCTGGGCGATCCCGGCCAAGTCGAAGAACCCCGACGCCGCTTGGGACTTCATCAAGACCCTGCAGACGCAGAAGAACGCGGCGAAGTACGCGACCGACGGCGCGCAGATCGCCGTACGGAAGGACGTCGCCTCGGACGCGGCGTACAAGGCCTCCTCGGCGAGCACCAAGTTCTTCACCGACCTGGTCTCGGTGACCGTGTACCGCCCGGCGCTGCCGGAGTACCCGAAGGTGTCCAACGAGATCATCACCGCGATGGAGTCGGTGATGACCGGGCAGTCCTCACCGGACGACGCCGCGAAGAACTACGACCAGGCGGTCGAGGGCATCGTCGGCGGCAAGGACAGTACGACGACGAAGAGCACTGGCCAGTAGCTCGGAGGATTCTCCCCTGTGACGACGACTGTCGCTCCTACCGCGGCCGCCGCTGGTGCACCCAGCCGGCGGCCGCGCGGAGCCAAACTCGTACGGATGCTGCCGCTCTCGCCGGCCATCGTCTTGATGCTGGTGTTCCTGGCCGGCCCGATCATCTACTGCGTGTACGCCGCGTTCACGAACATGGCGCTCACCGGGCCCGGCGCGGCGAACGTCAAGTTCGTCGGGCTGGACAACTTCCGGAAGGCGTTCAGCAGCAACGCGTTCACCAACGCGATCTGGCTGACGCTGGTGTTCACGCTGATCTCCGCGATCATCGGCCAGAACACGCTCGGCCTCGGGCTCGCGCTGCTGATGCGCAAGTCGACGAAGATCGTCCGCAACTTCGTCGGTACGGCGGTGATCGGCGCGTGGGTCCTGCCCGAGGTGGTCGCGGCGTACCTGCTGAGCGCGTTCTTCAACGACAACGGCACGCTGAACGTGATGCTGAACGCGGTCGGCCTGCCCGGCCAGGACTGGTTGTACGGGGCACCGATCATCGCGGTGTCACTGGCCAACATCTGGCGCGGTACGGCGTTCTCGATGCTGGTCTACTCCGCCGCGCTCAGTGAGATCCCGAAGGAGATCGAGGAGTCCGCCGAGATGGACGGCGCCGGCGGGTGGCGGCGGCTCGCGTTCGTGACGGTCCCGATGATCACCCGCGCGATCATGACCAACCTGATGCTGATCACGCTGCAGACGCTGAGCGTCTTCGGCCTGATCTACGCGATGACCCGCGGCGGGCCCGGTACCAAGAGCCAGACGTTGCCGCTGTACATGTACGAGCAGGCGTTCAGCTTCTCCCAGATCGGCTACGGTACGGCGATCGCGCTGGTGATGCTGGCGATCGGGGCGGTCTTCTCGCTGATCTACCTGCGTGGACTCAACTCGGAGGCAGCGTGATTCCCCGGGACAAGATGAGCAAGCTGGCGTCGAACCTGGTGCTGCTGGCCATCGGCATACTGTTCGTGCTCCCGCTGCTGTGGGTGCTGTTCGCGTCGATCAACCGGACGGCGGGGCTGCGGGTCGAATTCCCGACGCACCCGACGCTCGGCAACTTCAAGGCGGTGCTGAACACCGACACGACGTACCGTCCGGTGTTCAACGGCATCATCCTGTGCGGCGGGGCCGCGTTGCTGACGATGGTGTGCGCGGTGCTGGCGGCCTATCCGCTGTCGCGGTTCCGGACGCGGTTCAACCGGCCGTTCCTGCTGACGGTGCTGTTCTGTACGGGGCTGCCGATCACCGCGGTGATGGTGCCGGTGTACGGGCTCTTCGTCCAGCTGAACCTGGTGGACACCATTGGTGGCACCATCATGTTCATGGCGACGTCGGCGCTGCCGTTCGCGATCTGGCTCACGAAGACGTTCATGGACGGTGTACCGATCTCGCTCGAGGAAGCCGCCTGGGTCGACGGCGCGGGCAACATGCGGGCGCTGCGCGCGATCGTCCTGCCGCTGATGTGGCCCGGTATCGCGGTCGTGCTGATCTTCACCTTCATCGGCATGTGGGGCAACTTCTTCGTCCCGTTCATGCTCCTGCTGTCGCCGGAACGGCTGCCGGCCTCGGTCAGCATCTTCACGTTCTTCGGCCAGTACGGCGAACCCAACTACGGCCAGCTGGCCGCGTACTCCCTCATCTACACCACCCCCGTCCTCCTTCTCTACCTCCTCCTCAGCCGCAAACTAGGCGGCGCCTTCGCCCTAGGCGGCGCCATCAAGGGCTGAACCCGCCCACCCACCACCCACAAACAACCCCGCCCCGCGGCGCCCACCTACTACCGCCTCCGCCGTCTACGCACGAGTCGGCAAGGCGCGGGAGCAGGCGGCGCCGCCTGCCGTGGTGCTGGAGAAAGAACACCCCTCCGCGGCGCCTGCCTCTTGCCGCCGTCGCCGGTGTCCGCACGAGGTATGCGCACGAGGTATGCGCACGAGGTGGTCGCACGGCGGAGGTGGACGGCGGAGGTGGACGGCGCCAGCTGCTGTGGTGACCGAGCGGGCTGGCAGGGTCGCCGCTTCGGGACCGGTGTCGTACCGCCGTCGGTGGTGTGCGCGTGAGGTGGCCGAGGCGCAGGGCGGTGGTGCCGCGTGCTGTTGGCCCTGGGCAAGGGTGACCGCCTCGCGGCGGCTGTTTGGTGCCGCATTCGGCGGGTGCGCGGGCGGTGACGCGCGCAGGTCTGCGGCGCCGGGTGATGCGATCACGGCACGGTGCAACCGACCACACATCTCTTCAGGGGATGGGCTCTGCTGCCTTCGGCGGTGTAGGACTTCCGGCGTACTCCGGCTGGACCGTGAGCGGCGGTACACCTGAGGTGGCGGGCGGAAAGGTTGACAGCGCCGGGCGCATGGCAGTAGCGGGTGTATTCGGCCCGGGGCATGCGGGTGTGGTGGTGGCGCGGCGGCTGAAGCGGACCAGGGCTCGTGGACGTCGCTGCGCCGGGTCTGCGTGGTGCGATGCAGGTGCGGCGCCTGCCTGAGGCGTGATGGTTTGTCGGGCGCGGGTTTGGGCGTGCGCGTCCGACGTGTTGATTCTCGCCCTGGGTGGAGCTGGCGCGATCTCGACGAGGTCAGATCATGGCGAAGGGTGGTGGGTCGGTGGCTGGCTCGGTGGGGGTGTGGTTGCCCCAGACGGCGAAGTGGGTTGCGGCGGTGAGGGTTGCTTCGTTGGCTGTCCAGCGGGTGGTTCGTGGGGTGGGCAGGTTTGTGTCGCCCCAGGGGTTGGCTGGTGGCTCGAAGGGCTTGGGCGGTCTGGAGTTGTCGGTGGGCGGGTCAGAGCTGGGGTTGTTGTCGGGGTGTTCGAGGCAGGCCGGTGCGGCGGCGGTCGGCGCGGGTGTGTGCGGGGTGGCGCGAGGTCGGTCCGCGGGTGGGGGATCCGATCGGCTGGAGCTTGTGGGCTGAGGACGTGCGCGGTGTGCTTCGGTGGTGAGGGCGGTGTTTGTGGGGTCGTGGTTGGTGGGTGTGGGGTTGGTGGGTGTGGGGGCTGTTGGGGTGGCCCAGGTGGGGCGGGCTACGTGGGGTTTGCCGTTGGTGATGGTGATCGTCCAGCGGCCGGTGTGGAGGTCGGTGTGGTGGCGGCGGCACAGCAGCGCGAGGTTCGTGAGGGCGGTTACTCCGCCGTCTTGCCAGGCGGTGAGGTGGTGGGCGTCGCACATGACCGGTGGGGCGGAACAGACCACACAACCCTTGTCGCGGGCGTTGAGGGCGTGGCGGATGTGTTTGGTGACCAGTCGTTCGCGGCGGCCGACGTCCAGCGGTTCGGAGTTGGAGCCGAGGACGAGGGGGATGATGTTGGCGTCGCAGGCGAGGCGGCGGATGGTGGCCGCGGAGAGGTCGTCGCTGTAGACGGTTTGGCCGGTCGCGGTCGCGGTCGCGGACTTGAGGTCGTCGAGGTCGATCGTGACGGTGATGTTGGCTTTCGCGCCGTGGCCGGGGGTGTCGGTGTCCCAGGCGTTCGCGGCGACCGTCAGTGCGGTGGTGAGGGCGTCGGCCTGGCGTTTGTCGCGGGGGCGGGGGTCGTGTTCGCCGTCGACGGTTTTGTGGGGGCGGGCGCCGGCGTGGATGACGGCGCGGAGGAGTTCGGCGTTCTCGTTGGCCAGGTAGCCCCGGAACTTCACGCCGCGGTCGGCGGCGGTCAGGGTGAGGGTTTCGCGGGCGGCGGCTTTGTGTTCTTCGGGTTCGGGGCCGTCGGAGTCGAGGAGGTCGCAGACCTGGCGGGCGGCGGAGCGCAGTTCGGCTGGTGACATGTGGGCGGCCAGACCGACGAACTGTTCCTCGACGACGTCCAGGTCCTCGACCGGCACCCGGGACCGGACCCGTTCGAGCTCGGAGACGATCGCAGCAGCTTGGGCGGTGCGCATCGGCCGTGCACCTTGCGGAGCATCGAGCGCGGTGGCAATCGCCTTGTACTTGGGGAGGGCCTTGGCCAGGCGGACGTCGCGCCAGGCTTCGGCGCGGTCTCGGCGGTAGCGCCTGGAGACCAGCTCGACGGCGTCGCGGGCGCCTAGTTCCTGCGCGTAGCCGGTGTCCTCGATGCGGGCGATCAGCTGCAGCCGGAGCTCCTCGAGCCGGGTGATCTGGACATCGATCGCGTCAAGCGCAGGCAGCAGCTCGCCGTCGCTCAGCGACACCACCGATCGCCCGTCCAGAACGTCCATGCCAGCAACAGTACCCACGACCTCCGACAGTTTTCAAAGCAGAATCCCCTTATTTTTAAGGGAATTTGGATTCTTTAGTTATCCACAACCTTTGACTGGTCCAAGATGCCTGTGGATCTTGCCTTAGGCAACTACATGGGGGGCATGAGGATGGTTGGGCTGCGTCGGCTCAGTCGTAGGTTGCCTGGGCTTGCCAGGTGTTGTCGTGGAGGGTGAAGAGCCAGGCGCGGGTGTCCGCGGTCTGGAACTGGAAGCGGGCCTGGCTGGATTCGGTGGACGCGTCCCACCAACGGTCGACGGCCAGCCAGGGGCCGGCCCAGGAGACGATCGGATGAATCTTGTTGCTATCAGCAACTTGAACACCAGCACCTCGACGACCGATACCCTTCCTGCCAAAGCCTTTGCCGTCGATATCTTGGGCTTCGGTGGTCTGGCTGGTGGTGCGGGGTGGGTGGAGGGTGAATGCGGTGGGGGTGCCGGTCAGTTCGCCTCGGGGGGTTATTGCGAGCTGGGTGCCGTCGGCGGCGAAGACCGTTGCGGGGATGGGTTCGGGGAAGATGGTGGTCGGGGCCAGGGTTGGCCAGCGCTTCGGGTCGGCGCCGGTGATCGCTCCCGGCCACGGCTGGTCCGGCGGGCGGGCCGGTACCGTCGGGTCGCCCCACGGCACCAGCGTCTGCCGCTCCGCGAACCCGCGCCCGCCGCCGATCACCACCGACACTACGGCACCGTGCCCGAGCATGCTCTGCACCCGCGACAGCGCCCGGTGGATCCGC
Source organism: Kribbella sp. (assembly GCF_035655035.1). Lineage (GTDB taxonomy): Bacteria > Actinomycetota > Actinomycetes > Propionibacteriales > Kribbellaceae > Kribbella. The sequence continues at coordinate 9,935 of NZ_DASRVN010000188.1, forward strand.
TCGTCCGGGCCGCCGCCCCACAGCCCGTCGGCATGCGCGCCGACCGGATCCGCCTGGCCCGGGACCAGCCGCACGCGGACCACCGGTGAGGTCAGCTCGCTGGTCGCCGTACCGCTGCCCTGCAGTTGCCAGCGCACCCGGTCCACCACATCCGCCGCGGTGAACCAGCGCGGGTGCAGCCACTCCCGCTCGTGGACCCGCCCGGACTCGGTGCCGACCTCGACCCGCAGCGTCGTACACACCAGACCGAGCTCGGTCAGCCGGACGACCAGTTCGTCGGCGATCGACCGGACCCCGAACGCGACCTGGTCGACGCGGTCCACGGCCGGCTCGAAGTCGAGGGTCCGGGTGAGCTCCGGCGGGATCTCCCGGCCGGTCACCGGGCGGTCGTCGGCGCCGCGGGCGAGCCGGTGCGCGAACGCGCCGTCCGGGCCGAAGCGGGTCAGCACCTCCGCGCCGGACAGCTCCGCGAACGCGCCCAGCGACCGCAGCCCGAGGCGGCGCAGCAGGTCGGTGAGCGTCGGCTGCTCGAGTACGTCGACGGAC
>NZ_DASRVN010000189.1:0-5265 GCF_035655035.1 Kribbella sp.
CACCTGATCCGCAACGGCCAGTCGGTCGGCGCGTGGTACCTCTGGCGTCACGGTCCGCCGGGTGTTCGCGAGCACCTGCCCGTCGAGGTCCGTGAGCACCCCGCGGACGGAGTACGCCCCGATGTCGAGCCCCACGACGTAGCCGGCCTCCGACCGGAACCGGTAGCTGCGCGCCGGACGCCCGCGCCCACGGATCGCCGGGCTCTCCTCGACCAGCCAGCGCCGCTCGACCAGGCTCGCCAGTACCTCTTCGACCGCAGTACGCCCTAGCCCGCTCTCCTCGACGATCTGCGCCACCCGCAGCTCTCCGGCGCCCCGCACCGCAGCCAGCACCGCCCGCTCGTTCAGCCGCCGCAACCGCGATGGATCCCCGCCGTCCGCCACCATGATCGGCCCAGCATATTCCCGGCCCCGGTCCCGAACCGGCGATACTTGTTGGTGTCTGGGAACAAGCTATTACCTGTCGCTAGACACCATGAGGTATTGCCAGTCAGCGGTAGAGGACTGTGGTGACCAGTGCGGCTGTGCAGGTGGCGAAGTACAGGGACCAGGGCGCGAGGTTGAGCGCGTGGGCGCGGAGGTGGGCGACGAGCGCGCCGAGGAAGTACAGGACGAGGCCGCCGGCCGCGAGGAGACCCAGCGCCGGTACGGCGAGCCCCGCGAGCAGGCCGACCGCTCCGGCGCCGAGGAGCAGTCCGAACGGAAGGATCCACTTGTGGTCGACCTGCACCGTGTCCGCTTGGGACTTCGGGTAGTCGTGGCCGATCAGGTTGGCGACGGCGGCGCTGCCGGTGAGGCCGGCGGCGAGCAGCGTGGTGGCCAGGTAGGCGACGTACACGAAAGCTCCGATCCGTAGAGGTGCCTCATGGACGAGACAGCTATGCCGGATGTGACAGCCCGCGGAGTTTGTTCGGATTGCTCACGACGTGGATCGTCTGGACGGCCCCGTCGACCAGGTGCAGCGTGACGCCGAGCACCGGCCCGTCCGCCGAACGGATCGTGATGCCGGGCGCACCGTTGAGCTCCTCGATCGCGTACTGCGAACCGGCCGGGCGGCGCGTCGATCCGACCAGGAACGCGCGCGCGACGTACAGCGGCCCGACGACAGGTTTGCGCGGCGCCCCGGTGAGCCCGCCGCCGTCGCTGATCAGCGTGACGTCCGGTGCGAGTACTGCCATCAGCGCTTCCACGTCGCCGTTCTCGCAGGCGGCGAGGAAGCGTTCGGTGACCTGCTGCTGGGTGGCGCGATCGGTGTCGTACCGCCGGCGCCTGGCGGCGACGGCCTTGCGGGCGCGGTGCGCGAGCTGGCGGACGTCGGCGACCTGACGGTCGAGGATGCCGGCGATCTCGGAGTAGCTGTAGCCGAACGCCTCGTTCAGTACGAAGACCGCCCGCTCGGTCGGCGACAGCGCCTCGAGCACGAGCAGTACGGCGGTCGACACCGAATCCGCCCGTACGACGTCCTCGGCGGCGTCGGGGGTGGTGAGCAGGGGCTCCGGGAGCCACGGGCCGACGTACGACTCCCGCCGTACCGCCGCACTCCGCAGCCGGTCGATCGCCAGCCGGGTGGTGACACGCACGAGGTAGCCCTCGGCGTCCTGCACCGAGTCCGTATCCACGCGGCTCCACCGCAACCAGGCGTCCTGCACGACGTCCTGCGCGTCGGCCACACTCCCGAGCAGCCGGTACGCAACGGCGTACAGCAGACCGCGATGCTCCGCGAAACGATCCGTCATCAGAGGTAGTTGCTGAGCTCGATCAGGTTCTGGTCGGGGTCGCGGAGGTAGACGCTGAGGATCGGGCCGGTGGCGCCGGTCCGCTCGACCGGACCTTCCTCGATCGCGACACCGTTGGCGCGGAGTTCGGCCTGGACCTGTTCGAGCGGGTCGGCGACGACGAAGCACAGGTCGGCGGTGCCGGGAGCGGGGTGCGCGGCCTTGGGCTCGAACTCGTGGCCGGCTTCGTGCAGGTTGATCTTGCTGCCGCCGAAGGTCAGCGCCCGCCGCCCGCCCTTGAAGGTAACGGCTCGCATCCCCAGCACCCGTTCGTAGAAGGCGACCGTCGCGTCGAGATCCCGCACGGTCAGCACCAGATGATCGAGCCGATCCAGCTTCATGCGGGAAACCCTAGGACATTGCACTTCAACAAACCGTTGACGGCGTGCAACGCGTGTGCCACTCTGTCGCTGTTCGGAATCTTCTTTCCGTAGAGCGGAAAAGCGTTGGAGGCAGACATGGCATCCACCACCCCTGCACCCGCCCGACCGGAGGACGAACGGCTGCCGTTCGCGCAGCTGGTCGTCTACGGCACGCAGCACATTCTGACGATGTACGGCGGGCTGATCGCGCCGCCGCTGATCGTCGGCAGTGCGGCCGGGCTGTCAGCGCAGGACATCGGGCTGCTGGTCACCGCCGGCATCTTCATCAGCGGTCTCGCGACGCTGCTGCAGTCGCTGGGACTGGGACCGTTCGGCGCCCGATTGCCCATCGTGCAAGGGATCTCGTTCGCGAGCGTGTCGACGATGGTGTCGATCGCCTCGCACGGCGGGGTCCGGCCGGTGTTCGGGGCGATCCTGGTGGCGGGGGCGATCGGCGTGGTCGCGTCGTCGTTCTTCGCGCATCTGGTGAAGCTGTTCCCGCCGGTCGTCACCGGGTCGATCATCACGGTGATCGGGGTGTCGCTGCTGCCGGTTGCCTTCGACTGGGCGCTCGGCGGGGTGGGTGCCAAGGGGTACGGCAACCCGGGCAACATCGCGCTCGCGGGCCTGACGCTGCTGGTGATCCTGGTGATCAGCCGCGTCTTCCAGGGATTCGTGTCCCGGTTGTCGATCCTGATCGGGATGATCGCCGGCACCCTGGTCGCGGTCCCGTGGGGCAAGGCCGACTTCTCCGCCGTACCGCACGGGAAGGTCGTCTCGTTCCCGCCGGTGTTCGGGCTCGGTACGCCGGTGTTCGACGCCGGCGCGATCGTCGCGATGACGATCGTGGTCTTCGTGATCATGACCGAGACGATGGCCGACATCGTCGCGATCGGGCAGATCGTCGGCACCCCCGTCGACCACCGGCGGGTCGCGAACGGGCTGCGCGCGGACATGCTGTCGAGCACCGTCGCGCCGGTCTTCGGCGCGTTCCCGGCGAGCGCGTTCGCGCAGAACGTCGGGCTGGTCGCGATCACCGGGATCAAGTCCCGCTTCACGGTCGCGGTCGGCGGCGGCGTCCTGGTCCTGCTCGGCCTGGTCCCGATCTTCGGCCGGGTGGTCGCCGCGATCCCCGCCCCGGTCCTCGGTGGCGCCGGCATCGTCCTGTTCGGCTCGGTGGCCGCGAGCGGCATCCGTACCCTGTCCCGCGTCGAGTACGCCGACAACCTGAACCTCGTCGTGGTCGCCGTCACCATCGCGATGGGCCTGGTCCCGATCGCCCGCCCACACTTCTGGGACAAGTTCCCACCCGCCGTCGGCGTCGTCCTCGACTCCGGCATCAGCGCCGCCGCCGTCACCGCCGTACTCCTCAACCTCTTCTTCAACCGCTGGCAAGCCCTCACCAACCCCAAACCCTCAGTCTTCGCCGCCACCCCCGACAAGCGCGGCACCACCCTTCCTTAACCCCGAACTGTTCCAGCGGCTCATCAGCCCGCGCGTGCTACGCAGCCGCCAGCCTCGTCGCTCCGCTCCTCAGACGCGTCTGCTCCGCGCGCTCCCACCCACCCCCGGCTGCCGCCGGCATCCGCGCCAGCGCGCGGTGACTGCCACGCTCTCCTGCGAAAGGCAACGCGACAAGCGCAGGCTCCGCTGGTCGGTGCGTCACGGTATGCAGTCGGTGCTGACTGGTCGTGTCCGTTCGGGGGAGGCGGTGGGCGTGAGCGAACTGCGTGGCAGGCACGACGATCGCGAGCCCGACCAACCTGACCACGAACAGGTCCCGGAGCCGCAATCCGACCGCCCGGGCTTGGTGGACCGGTATCAGCTGGAGGTACAGCCGAGGCACACGTCGCCGGGAAACCCGGCCGAACGGGGGTCAGCCCAAGGTGAGCAGCCAGCCGCGACGCACGCCGACTCGTCGCGAGAGACGGAGCAGGACACACCGGACCGCGCCGAATCCGACGCCCAAGAGGCTGTGCACGAGACACGTCAGGTGAAGCCCAACCTCGAACTGCCGGCGAAGCTCCGCGAGCAGATGGCGAACGACCCGGTGTTCTCCCGCGACGGCTGGGGCCGGCCGGACCCCGACGTGGCCGACGAGGATCTGGAGCAACCGCAGCCGAATGTGAAGGAAGGCTCCGAACCGAAGCCTGCGAGACCGTCCGCCGGGCTGGAAGAACAGCCGGCGCCAGCACCGACCGAGCAGAAGGCAGCGGACGCCAACCACTCAGGCCCGGCGCGGGACGATGCCATGGGCAACGATCCGGCGGACTCGGCTGACTTGCCCGGCAGCGCCGTACGGGAGCGCAGTGCGCCCCGTGACGACAGAGAACCACATATAGACCCGTCCGACGACCCGGCCGCCTCCGAACCGGAAGCAGAGCAGTCCGTTGAGCGCAGCGATACGCCCGAGCACGAGTTCGTCGATACACCGGACGACCCGCGTGACATGGACACCTACCGCCGGATCCGTGAAACCGACGACCTGGACGCGGTCGCGGCCAACAGCGGATACCCGCGCGAGATAGTCGAGGTCGCGAAGGAGAACCTGTTCATTCGGCAGCATGAGGTGGTCGTGAAACCTGGCGACGTCAGACACGGCTACTTCACGCCGCTCCCGGGCGTCGGGGAGTTGTAGGAGCGGGCCGCGTCGGGCGCCGAAATAACTGACAAGCAACAGGCGCAGCTCTGGTCGCTGCTGGCACATGAGTACGTGGAAGCCAAACTGATAGAGGCCGGAGTTCCGTATCTGCTTGAGGTGCCGGACGCCTGGGACGACCGTGGACCGAAGGTCGCAGGAGAATATCCGACCGCGCACACCGTCGCGCCACGGAGTCTGCAGTCGACGATGAAGGACCTGCTCGAACACTGGGGCAAGCTGAATCTTCCGCGGGATGGTTTGCGAGTGGCTGAGGATTTGTCGAATCTGGACGAAGTGGTCCGGGTCGCGAAGAAGGGACTGGGGTTGTGACAGAGACAGCGGCGTGCGAGCGACTGCTTGCGCGGCTGGTCAAGGCCAAGTGGGGCGACGACGAGGCCGAGCAACGGCATGAGACGTCACGACGGCAGTTGGCCAGCGAGTTCTTTCGGCGCAAGGCGGTCTGGGCGAATGCGCTGGGGATTACGGA
>NZ_DASRVN010000190.1:0-43654 GCF_035655035.1 Kribbella sp.
CAACGCATCCTCGACCACCGCGGCATCCAGCCCAGGATCCCCCAGCCCACCAGCCGTCTCGGCACCGACGACGAGGCGACGGCCGAGGTGTTCGCCGGCGGTGACCACGGTTGCGACCGCCACCGGACGCCCCGACTCGATCGCCTCGGCGACCGCGGCAAACTCCGGGTACGACGTGGGGTCGACCGGCTCGACCAGTACGTCGAGGATGCCGCCGCACGTCAGCCCGATCGCGAACACGTCGTCGTCGGAGATGCCGTACCGGCGTACCACCGGGACCCCGGTGCGGATGACCTCCTGCGCCACCGCGTACACGTCACCCTCGACACACCCGCCCGACACACTGCCCGCGACCACACCGCCCGCGGACACCGCCATCGTCGCACCGGGCTGGCGCGGCGCCGACCGGAACGTGTCGATCACCGTCGCCAGCGCGAACCGCCCGCCGTACCACTCGCGGGCGGTCGCGAGGACGTCACGCACCCATGTGCTCCGCGCCGGCCTGCACCGCTTCGCGGATCCGCGAGTACGTGCCGCAACGGCAGATGTTCCGCAGCTCGTCGAGGTCCGCGTCCGTGATCGCGCGGCCCTCCGCCTGGGCCTTCCGGACCAGTGCGGTCGCGGCCATGATCTGCCCGGGCTGGCAGTACCCGCACTGCGCCACGTCGTACTCGAGCCAGGCCTCCTGCATCGGGTGCAGGTCCTTGCCGACGGTCGCCGGCAGCCCCTCGATCGTGGTCACCTCGTCGGTCGGCGCGATGTCCTTCACCTGCACCGAGCACGGGTTGAACGCCTTGCCGTTGATGTGCGAGGTGCACGACTTGCAGACGTTCAGCGCGCACCCGTACTTCGGGCCGGTGACGCCGAGCAGGTCGCGCAGCACCCACAGCAGCCGGACGTTGTCCTCGACCTCGACGCTGACCTGCTTGCCGTTGAGCTTGAAAGTGTGCGTAGGCATGATCCCTCAGAACGTGTGGTCGAGGCCGTCGGTCGGCGACTGCGGGGTGGACGGCTGCACCGGCAGCGGCTCGAACCCGAGCGTGCCGTGGTTGATCGGGAAGTACGTCGGCATCGTGCCGGTGGCCCGTGCGTACGCACACGCGATCGCGGCGAAGGCCGGCGCCACGGCCAGCTCGCCGGCACCGCTCGGGCTGTCGCTGGTGTTCGGCATGATCACCACCTGCACGTCGAGCGGCGTGTTCCATTCCCGGGTGTAGAAGTAGTTGTCCCAGCTGCCCTCGAGCGGGATGCCGTTCTTGATGTGCAGACTGGACGTGAGCGCCAGCGCGATGGCGTCCTGCAGGCCGCCGAACATCTGCGCCTCCAGGCCCTTCGGGTTGATGCAGAACCCGGGGTCGACGACGATCACCGCCTTGGTCACCCGCGGCCCGGTCACGCCCTCGACGGGCAGCGGCCGGTTCACCGTCGCCGGCCGGCAGTCGATCTCGACCAGCGTCGCGACCGCGGCCCGGTACTCCGAGTGCACGCCGATGCCCTGCGCCGTACCCTTCGGCATCGTCTTGCCCCAGTTGCCGACCTCGGCCGCCTTGTTCAGTACGGCGAGCAACCGCTGGTCCTTGAGGAAGCTCCGGCGGAAGCGGACCGGGTCCTGGCCCAGCTTCGCGGCCAACTGGTCGACGACGAGCTCCTCGGCGCAGACCACGTTCGGCGAGTAGATGTTCCGCATACTGCCGGTGTTGAACTTCAGGGGAACCTCGTTCAGCAGCTGCGTCGTGACGCCGAAGTTGTACGGCGAGGACTGGCTGAGCTCGAAGATCGACTCCGCGAACGACAGGTTGCCCGCGATCGGGAGATGCGCGGCGTACGCCGTGAGCATCTCGCCGAGGCCGTGACCGAAGTCCGTCTGCACGCTGGTGTGCCGCTGCTCGTAGCTGAGCACGTTCCCGGCCAGGTAGTTCACCCGGACCCGCGACGTACTCATCGGGTGCGTCCGGCCCTGCCGGAAGTTGTCGGTCCGCGACCAGGACAGTTTGACCGGCTTGCCCATCTTCTGCGAGATCTCCGCCGCCTCGGCCGCGACGTCGTGGAACAGGTGCCGGCCGAACGAACCGCCGCCCTGGACGACGTGCACCGTGACCGCGTCGATCGGCAGCCCGAGCTGCTTGGCGATGTCCTCCTGGGCGACGATCGGGACCTTGAGGCTGGACCAGATCTCGGCGCTGTCCGGGCGGACGTCGGCGATCGCGCAGTCCGGCTCCAGCGGGCTGTTGCTGGCGAACGCGAACACGAACTCGGCGTCGATCGTCTTCGACAGCAGCGGCGGCACGGCCATCGGCAGCTGAGCCGCCCGCAACTTGGCCAGCACGGTCGCGTCGGACTCGTCGTCGACGGTGCCCGGTCCCCAGGTAGCGTCGACCTTCTGGATCGCGTCGATGCACTGGCCGAAGGTGTCCGCCCGGATCGCGACACCGTGGGCGATCCCAACGACATCGGTGACACCCGGCAGCGCCCGCAGCGCGGTGAGGTTGTTGATCGACCGCAGCGTGCCGTTGATCGTCGGCGGCCGGGCCACCATCGTCGGCTTCGCGCCCGGCACCTGCATATCCATCGCGAACTGCTTGCGGCCGGTGACGATGTCGTGCGCGTCGACCCGGTTGTGCGGCTTGCCGAGCACCTTGAAGTCGGCGTTGGACTTCAGCTGGGCGGTCACCTTCAGCGTCTTCGTGACGGCGGCGGCCGTGGCCAGCGAGCCGTACGTCGCGGTCAGCCCGTTCGGCCCGGTCAGCACTCCGGCGGCCGCGGTGACCTTGTCGACCGCGACGCCCCATTGCAGTGCCGCAACCTCGACCAGGCGCTGCCGGGTGATCGCGGCGGCCGTACGGACCGGGACGTACATGCTGCGCATCGAGTTCGACCCGCCGGTCAGCTGGTTCATCAACAGCTCCGGGCGGGCGTCCGCGAGGCCGATCTCGACCTTCTCGATCGGCAGGTCCAGTTCCTCGGCGACGATCATCGCGACCGCGGTCGTGATGCCCTGCCCGACCTCGGCGCGCGGCACCGCGAAGTGCGCCGTACCGTCGGGGCGGAGCTGGACCGTGATCAGGCCGGACGTCGGCGCGGCCGCCAGGTTCTGCAGGTCACCGAGGTCGAAGATGTCCTCCGGCTGCGGCAGCGACGGTACGGCGGCGTCGGCCGGCCGCGGGTCGGTGTCGTTGACCAGCCAGCTCACCCCGACCGCGAGCGTCGGCGCGGCGATCAGGTATCCCAGGACGCGCCGGCGTCCCAGCAGACCGCGTCCGCCCGACTCGCTTGGTGCGTCCAACGATCGGCGATGTCCGGTACTGCGTTCGACCATTGGGTGACCTCCGTGCTCGAGCAATGCTGGGAACGCAGTCTGGCACCGCCGGCAAGACCGCGGGATGGCCGCAATGCCCAGGTTTTCGGCGCCTTCACTGTGCACAACGCACAGGCAGGCGTTCGGTCACGCGGGAAAGAGCCGAAAGGCCTTCAGTGCAAGGCCGAGCTCCAACTGGAACCCGTCGTCGGTGAGGTCACGCCCGGTGATCTGCTCGACCCGGTGCAGGCGGTTGATGACCGTGTTCCGGTGACAGTGCGCAAGCTCCGCCGTACGCCGAACGGATCCGGCGGCCAGCACCCACTTGTCCAGGGTGTCCAGTAATAGTTCGCGTTCCGGGGCGGAAACCGTTGTCAACGGCACCAGCCAGGCCCGGATCAGTTGGTCGGCGAGCTCCGGTGCGCTGAGCAGGAGCGCTTCGGGGAGCCGCTCGGGCAACGCCGCAACGTCGATCTGACCGGCGGTGAGGGTACGGCGGGCCAGCATCGCCTGCCGGTACGCGACATCCACCTCGGCCAGACCTGCGACCACGCCGGACAGGCCGGCAGGCGCATCCACGAGTTGCCGCAGCAGCCGCAGCACCGCAGCTGCGGATTCGGTGCCGAGGGCAAGCAATCCGACGACGGTCTGCGGCCGCACCTGCCACGCGGACGCGACCCGGACACCGGCCAGCCGGCGCGCGAACGACGTCGTCGTACAGTCGTCGTCGACCAGGTTGTCGATCGCGACCACGACGTACGGCCCGTTCACCGGTACGTCGAGCACGCTCGCGGCGTCCTGCACGAACGCGCGGTTCGCCCGCCCCTGCAGCAGGCCCTCCCAGAGCGTGGACCGGCGTTGCTCGTCGGCGCGGACCAGGTACCGTTCGGCGGCGTGGTACGCGGTGGCGACCTGCGAGGACGTCCGGTCGACGACCTCCCACACCTTTCCGGCCACGTCGAGCAGCACCTCGGACTCGGCCGTCCCCTGCGCGCGGGCCTCGTCGATCAACGCCTCCCACACCAGCCGCCCGCCGAGCCGGAACGACTTCAGTACGTCGTCCAACGGCATCCGCTGCTCCGCCCGCCGCCGGCCCGTCGCCTGCGCCGCGTCGAACCGGTCGTCGCCACTGGCAATCATCTGCACGACCCGGGCAACGTTGTCATGACACGACCGCCACAAGTCCTGCCGCGGCACCGAATCCAGCTCCAGGTACGCCGGATTCTGCGCGTAGATCGTCGCCACCAGCCGATCCGTCAAGACCGGCAGCCGCCCCAGCACACACTGCGCCAACGACTCGACCGTCAGCACTCCAGGATCCACAGCCTTACCCATAGTCGGCACAGCATCGCACACAGTCGCCGTGCCGCACAGGCCTCGACTCATACGTGGAGGCGATCGCGGGAACTGGTGGACGGTGACCCACGACTGGTTCCTGACAGCAGCCGAGCGGGGCAACCCGGCCACGGACATCGACGCCTGGACCGAGGACAACCTGGTCCGGCCGCTGATGCACGGGGCGACGTACTTCCGGCGCCTGTACGACGAACTCCGCGCACTGCAGCGGGGTGACCAGGTGTTCTTCACCGACTGGCGGGGCGACCCGGACGAGATCCTGTGCGACGGCGGTCCGTCGATCGGCCAACTGCTGTGCGACCTGGCCCGCTCGGGCGTGCAGGTACGGGCGCTGCTCTGGCGATCGCACTCCGACCGGCTCAGGTTCAACTCGCAGGAGAACCAGCACCTCGGCACCGAGCTGAACGAGGCCGGCGGTGAGGTCCTGCTCGACCAGCGGGTCCGCAGGCTGGCCTCACACCACCAGAAGCTGTTCGTGATCCGGCACCGCGACGACCCGGCCGCCGACCTCGCGTTCGTCGGTGGCATCGACCTGTGTCACGGGCGGCGCGACGACGACCGGCACCTGGGCGATCCGCAGGCCGCGCCGATGGATCCACGCTACGGATCCCGGCCGCCCTGGCACGACGTGATGCTCGAGCTCCATGGCCCGGTCGTGGGCGAGCTGTTGCGGTGCTTCGTCGAGCGATGGGACGATCCGCACCCGCTGGACCGGCGTACGCCGTACCGGATGGTGATGCAGCGACTGGCCCGGATGCCGCGGCACCCTGGCGAGCTGCCGGAGGCCACCGCCGACCCGCCACCGGCCGGCTCGCACGCCGTCCAGGTACTGCGGACCTATGCGCACAAGCATCCGGGGTTCCCCTTCGCGCCGCGCGGTGAGTACTCCGTCGCCCGCGCCTACTTGAAAGCGTTCGGCCGGGCTAAGTCGCTCATCTACCTCGAGGACCAGTACCTGTGGTCCGCCCCGGTTGGTGAGGCCCTCCGGGATGCGCTCGATCGATCACCGGAGCTACGGATCATCGCGGTCGTACCGCGGTACCCGGACCAGGACGGCGGGCTCAGCGGGCCGCCGTCCCAGCAGGCCCAGCTCGAGGCGCTGAGTCGGCTGGACTCCGACCGGGTGGCGGTCTACGACCTGGAGAACGAGGACGGCGTACCGATCTATGTGCACGCGAAGGTGTGCATCGTCGACGACAGCTGGATGACCTGCGGATCGGACAACTTCAACCGCAGATCCTGGACCAACGACAGCGAGCTGACCTGCGCGATCGACTCCCCCGACCTCGCCCGATCACTGCGAACACAACTCTGGACCGAGCACCTGGGCATCGCCGACCCCGACCTGGATCCGTCCACCGGCTTCACCCAGTGGCAGACGGCCGCCGCAACCCTCGACCAGTGGTACGCCGACGACCGCCGGGGCCCACGCCCACCCGGCCGAATCCGCCCCCACCACCCAAACCCACTCGGCCGCGCCACGTCCCGATGGGCAGGCTGGCTCGCGCATCACGTCTACGACCCCGACGGCCGCCCTCACCTCGCTCGGAGGCGCAACACCTTCTAAACGGAGCGGGTGACGACCAGGTCGCAGAGGGCGTCGAGGGCGTCGCGGGCGGGGCCTTCTGGGAGGGTGGTGAGGAGTTTGCGGGCGTCGGCCGCGCGGCGGCGGACGTCGTCCTCGGCCTGGCGGAAGGACGGGTGGGCCCGGAGCAGGTCCAGGGTCTCGGTCAGGCGGGCGTCGTCGGACAGGTCCGAGTCCAGGAGCTCCAGGAGGCGCGCGTCGGTGGGGTTCCCGGGGTCGGCCTGGGCGCGGAAGATCAGCACCGGCAGGGTCGGTACGCCCTCGCGCAGGTCGGTGCCGGGAGTCTTGCCGGACTGGTCGGACTCCGAGGCGATGTCGAGGATGTCGTCGGCGAGCTGGAACGCCATGCCGATCTCCTCGGCGAAGGTCTGCAGCGCCTGCTGGATCTCCTCGGAGGCGCCGGCGAACCGGGCGCCGAACAGCACCGACGTCGCGAACAGCGAGCCGGTCTTGTCGGAGATCACCGACAGGTAGTGCTTGAGCGGGTCCTGGCCCTCGCCGACGCCCAGGGTCTCCCGGATCTGGCCCTCGACCAGCCGGCCGAACGTGCGGGCCTGGATCCGGACCGCCTCGGGCCCGAGGTCCGCGACCAGGTCGGAGGCCCGGGCGAACAGCCAGTCGCCGGACAGGATCGCGATCGAGTTGTCCCAGCGGGCGTTCGCCGTCGCCGAGCCGCGGCGCAGCGCCGCTTCGTCCATCACGTCGTCGTGGTGCAGGGTCGCGACGTGCGTCAGCTCGACGACCGCCGCGGCCTTCACCACCTCGGCCGCGGCCGGGTCCGGCCCGAACTCGGCCGCCATCAGGACCAGCAGCGGCCGGAAGCGCTTGCCGCCGACGAACATGACGTTCTGGGCCGCGGCGGTGACGAACGGTGCCTCGGACTGGCTGGAGTCACGCAGTACCTGCTCGACGGCGTCCAGGCCGGCGCGAACCCGGGACTCGAGGCCGGCGTCGGCGAACTCGAGTCCCAGGCTCTCGGCCGGCAGCGGGGTCGGACTCAACGGATGAACTCACCAGCTCGGGCCGCCAGGTCCAGCACCGGTCCGGGAACCAGACCGAGGACCACCGTGGCGGCGAGACCCAGCGCCACCGCCGACGTGGTCTGCCAACCCGGCAGCGCCACGTCCGGCGCGTCGGCCGGCAGGTCGGAGAAGAACATCAGCACGATCACGCGAATGTAGAAGAACGCGGCAACCAGGCTGGACAGTACGGCGACCACGACCAGCGGCCACGCACCGCCGGTCCACGCCGCGCTGAAGACCGCCCACTTGCCGGTGAAGCCCGCGGTCAGCGGGATACCGGCGAAGGACAGCAGGAAGAACGCGAAGATCCCGGCCAGCAGCGGCGACTTCTTGCCCAGGCCCGCCCAGCGGGACAGGTGCGTCGCCTCGCCGCCCGCGTCCCGGACCAGCGTGACGACCGCGAACGCGCCGATCGTCGGGAAGCCGTACGACACCAGGTAGAACAGCACCGCCTGGGTCGAGGTGATCCCGTTGTGCACGCCGTTGCCCGCCTGCGCGAGGCCGACGAACGCGGTCAGCAGGAAGCCCGCGTGCGCGATCGACGAGTACGCGAGCATCCGCTTCACGTCGGTCTGGGTGATCGCGACGATCGAACCGACCACCATGGTGAGGATCGCGACGATCCACATCATCGGCGCCCAGTCCCAGCGCGTTCCGCCGAGCCCGACGTAGAAGACCCGCATCAGGCCGACGAACGCGGCGATCTTGGTGCAGGCCGCCATGAAGCCGGTGACCGGCGTCGGGGCGCCCTGGTACACGTCCGGGGTCCAGGAGTGGAACGGTACGGCGCCGACCTTGAACAGCATGCCGACACCGAGCAGACCGGTACCGGCCAGCAGGATCGTGTCGCCACCGGTCTGGGTGCCGAGCGCGTCCGCGATCCCGCCGAGCGACATGGTGCCGGCGTACCCGTAGAGCAGCGCGATCCCGAACAGCAGGAACGCCGACGAGAACGCGCCGAGCAGGAAGTACTTCATCGCGGCTTCCTGCGAGATCAGCCGGCGACGCCGCGCCAGGCCGCAGAGCAGGTAGAGCGGCAGCGAGAAGACCTCGAGCGCGACGAACAGGATCAGCAGGTCGTTCGACGCCGCGAACAGCATCATGCCGCCGACCGCGAACAGCGTCAGCGGGAAGATCTCGGTGTGCTCGATGCGGGCTGCCGTACCCTCCCGCTCGGCCTCCGAGCCCGGCACCGCGGCCGCCTGGCCGGCGAACGCCGACAGCCCGCCGTCGATCGACCGCTCGGCGAACAGCAGCACGCTGATCAGCGTCAGCGCCAGCAGGATGATCCAGGTGAACAGCGCCGGGCCGTCGATCGCGATCGCGCCCTGGGCGGCGATCAGTTCCTTGCCCTTGTGCATCTCGAAGCCGGTCAGTACGCCGGCCGCGACCACGGCGACCACCGTGATCGCGAGCTGCACCAGGTGCCGCAGCGGCCGCGGCAGGAACGCCTCGACCAGGACGCCGACGGCAGCCGCACCGAAGACGACGAACAGCGGAGCCAGTTCGCCGTACTCGATGCTGGGCTTCGTGAAGTCCGCCAGCGGCAGCAACATCGCGGTCACTTCTGTCCCTCCGTCACGGGGATCTGCGGTGCCTTGTCGGTCACGCCCACCCGCTGCATGGTCGAGTCGACCGCGGGCTTGATGATGTCGACGATCGGCTTCGGGAAGATGCCCAGCCCGATGATCAGGATCACGAGCGGTGCGATCGCCAGCACCTCACGCGGGTTCAGGTCCTTCAGCTTCTCGATGCCGTCCCGGACCGGGCCGGTCATCGTGCGTTGGTACATCAGCAGGATGTACAGCGCGGCCAGCACGATACCGAGGACCGCGATCACCGCGATCACCTTGTGCCGGCTGAACGTCCCGGCCAGCACCATGAACTCGGAGATGAACGGCGACAGACCGGGCAGCGCCAGGCTGGACAGGCCGGCGAACAGGAACGTCCCGGCCAGTACCGGCGCGACCTTCTCGACCCCGCCGTAGTCCGCGATCCGGGCCGACCCGCGCCGGGAGATCAGGTAGCCGGCGACCAGGAACAGCGCGGCCGTGGAGAGACCGTGGTTGAACATGTACAGCGTCGACCCGGTCAGGCCCTGCGACGTCAGCGCGAAGATGCCCATCACGATGAAGCCGAAGTGCGAGATCGAGGTGTACGCGATCAGCCGCTTGATGTCGGTCTGGCCGATCGCCAGCAGCGCGCCGTACAGCACCGAGATCAGCGCCAGCACCAGGACCACCGGGGTGGCCCAGTGGGACGCGTTCGGGAACAGGCCCAGGCAGAACCGGATCATCCCGAAGGTGCCGATCTTGTCCAGGATGCCGACCAGCAGCACCGACGTCCCCGGCGTCGCCTCACCGGCCGCGTCCGGTAGCCAGGTGTGGAACGGCACCATCGGCGCCTTCACCGCGAACGCGAAGAAGAACCCGAGGAACAGCCAGCGCTCGGTGTTCTGCCCCATGTCCAGCTTGACCATGTCGGACAGCAGGTACGACGGGGCGCCGTGCTTGGCGGAGACGACGTACAGGCCGACGACCGACGCCAGCATCAGCAGACCGCCGAGCAGCGAGTACAGCAGGAACTTGACCGCGGCGTACGAACGCTGCGGACCGCCGAAGCCGCCGATCAGGAAGTACATCGGGATCAGCGTGGCCTCGAACAGCACGTAGAAGAGGAACACGTCGGTCGCGGAGAAGACCCCGATCGACAGTGCCTCCAGGCCGAGGATCCAGGCGAAGAACGACTTCTCCGACCAGCGGCCGTGCGCGGCGTCGTTCCAGGACGCGATGATCACGATCGGCGAGAGCAGCGCGGTCAGCACCACCATCACGATGCCCAGACCGTCCAGGCCGAGCGCGTAGTGCGCGCCGAAGGCCTTGATCCAGGTGTGCGTCTCGGCGTAGTCCGCGGCACCGTTGCGGTGGTACCCGATCGCGACGATCACGGTCAGTACCAGCGTCACGAGCGAGAACCCGAGCGCGACCTGCTTGGCCGTCAGCGCCTTCGCCTTCGGCACCAGCATCGTCGCGATGGCCCCGACGAACGGCAGGAGCAGTAACAGGGTCAGCCAACCGATGTTCACGACAACCTCACCGCGAGGAGGGCGACGACCACGAATGCGGCGCCGAAGACCATGCTGAGTGCGTACGAACGGACGAAGCCCGTCTGGAACCGGCGGAGCCGGCCGGACAGTCCGCCGAAGAGTGCGGCCAGCCCGTTCACCAGGCCGTCGACGCCCCGGTTGTCCAGCCAGACCAGCGTCCGGGTCAGGTACTGCCCGGGACGCATGAAGAGCGCCTCGTTGAGCGCGTCGCCGTACAGGTCACGCCGCGCGAACGTGGTGACCGGCGAACCGGCCGGGGCCTCCCGCGGGATGTCCCTGCGGTACATCAGCACCGCGATCGCAATGCCCACCGCGACCACCGCGAGGGTGATGATCGTCATCACCGTGGCGTTCAGCGGCGGGTGCGCCTCCTCGTGGCCGACGATCGGCTCGAGCCAGTTCACGATCCAGTGGCCGACGAAGTACAGCGCACCACCGCCGAGCGAGAGCGCCGCCAGGATGATCAGCGGCCACGTCATCACCTTGGGTGACTCGTGCGGGTGCACGTCCTCGGCCCAGCGCTTCTTGCCGAAGAACGTCATCAGCATCACCCGCGACATGTAGAACGCGGTGATGCCGGCGCCGAGCAGCGCGCACAGACCGATCACCGTGTTGTCCGCGAACGCGGCCTCGATGATCTTGTCCTTGCTGAAGAAGCCGGCCCACGGCGGAATACCGAGGATCGCCAGGTAGCCGAACGCGAACGTGACGAAGGTGATCTTCATCGGCGTCCGCAAGGCACCGTAGTGCCGCATGTTCACGTCGTCGTTCATGCCGTGCATGACCGAACCGGCACCGAGGAACATGTTGGCCTTGAAGAAGCCGTGCGTGAGCAGGTGGAAGATCGCGAACACGTACCCGACCGGGCCGAGGCCGGCGGCCAGCATCATGTAGCCGATCTGGCTCATCGTCGAACCGGCCAGCGCCTTCTTGATGTCGTCCTTGGCGCAACCGATGATCGCGCCGGCGAGGGCGGTGACCGTACCGACGATCACCACGGCGGTGGACGCCGCGTCGGTGACCGCGTAGATCGCGTGCGAGCGGACCACCAGGTAGACGCCGGCGGTGACCATGGTCGCCGCGTGGATCAGCGCCGACACCGGGGTCGGGCCTTCCATCGCGTCCAGCAGCCAGGACTGCAGCGGCACCTGCGCGGACTTGCCGCAGGCCGCCAGCAGCAGCATCAGGCCGAGCAGCGTGGCCCACGTCTTGGACAGGTGACCGGCGCCGGCGTTCACGGTCGAGAAGGCCGAGGAGCCGAACAGCGCCCACATGCTCATCACCGCGAGCGAGAGGCCGATGTCACCGACCCGGTTCACCACGAACGCCTTCTTCGCGGCGACCGCGGCCGAGTTCTTGTGCTGCCAGAAGCCGATCAGCAGGTACGACGCCAGACCGACGCCCTCCCAGCCGACGAAGACCAGCAGGTAGTCGGCGGCCAGCACCAGCAGCAGCATCGAGGCGATGAACAGGTTCAGGTACCCGAAGAACCGGCGCCGCCGCGGGTCGTGCTCCATGTAGCCGATCGAGTAGATGTGGATCAGCGAACCCACACCGGTGATCAGCAGCACGAACAGGATCGACAGCGGGTCGATCAGCAGCGTGAAGTCCACCTTGATGTGGCCGACCGAGAACCACTCGAACAGCCGGACCGTGGTGGACCGCTCGCTGCCGGCCTTGCCCTGCATCTGGAAGAACAGCACGACGCCGAAGGCGAAGGAGATCACCGGCGCCAGCGTGCCCAGCAGGTGACCCCACGCGTTGGTGGCCTTGCCACCGAGCAGCAGGATCGCCGCGGACAACGCCGGTACCGCGACCAGCAGCCACGTCAGCTCATGACTCATCGGTTGCTACCTCAGTACTTGAGCAGGTTGGCGTCGTCGACCGAGGCCGAGCGACGGGTGCGGAAGATGGCCATGATGATGGCCAGCCCGATAACCACCTCGGCCGCGGCCACCACCATCACGAAGAAGGCGGCGATCTGACCGTCGAGGTTGCCGTGCTGGCGGGCGAAGCTGACGAACGCGAGGTTGGTCGCGTTCAGCATCAGCTCGACGCACATGAAGACGACGATCGCGTTCCGGCGGACCAGCACGCCGAGTGCGCCGATACTGAAAAGGATCGCCGCGAGCACGATGTACGGCTCGGTACTCACTTCTTCTCCTCCTCGCGGAATCCGGTCAGGTCGGTGCTCTCCGCCTCGGCCGGGTACGCCTCGCCCAGGTCGAGCTCGCGGACCTCTTCGACGTCCGCGCGCTCCTCGGCTTCGGGGAACACGGTGCCACGTGCCTGCAGGACGCGCGAAACCGAGGTCGGTGCGATCGACCCGTCCGGCAGCAGCGCCGGGGTGTCGACGGCGTTGTGCCGGGCCAGCACGCCGGGGGTCGGCAGCGGGCCGGGGTGGATGCCCTGCTCGGCGTACTTGCGGATCCGCTCCTCGGCGTGGTCGCGCTGCGTCTTCTTCTTGGTCAGCCGCTCGCGGTGCGCCAGCATCATCGCGCCCATCGCCGCGGTGATCAGCAGCGCCGAGGTGACCTCGAAGGCGAACACGTACTTGCCGAACAGCAGCTGCGCGATGCCCTTCGGGTTGCCGTCCGGCTGCGCGTCGGCGAGGCCGGTCGGGTGCCCGTAGATCGCGTTGCCGACCGCGGCGATCAGCAGGATGCCGAAGCCCAGGAACGCGATCCCGGCCAGCAGCCGCTGACCGCGGATGGTCTCGACCAGCGAGTCGGACGCGTCGACGCCGACCAGCATCAGCACGAACAGGAACAGCATCAGGATCGCGCCGGTGTAGACGATGATCTGGACGGCGAACAGGAACGGCGCGTCCAGCGCGGCGTACTGCACCGCGAGGCAGATCATCACCGTCGCCAGCAGCAGCGCCGAGTGCACCGCCTTGCGGACCAGCACCATGCAGATCGCGGCCAGGATCATGACCGGGGCCAGCAGCCAGAACGCGACCTGCGGGCCGGTGACGAGAGTGATCACTTCGCGTCACTCCCCTCGGTGTGCGCCGCCGCGCCGGTCAGACCGAGGTAGTAGTCCTTCTCGGTCTTGCCCAGCTGCATCTCGTGCGGCGGCTCCTGCATGCCCGGGAGCAGCGGTGCCAGCAGGTCCTTCTTCTCGTAGATGAGGGACTCGCGGGTGCTGTCGGCCAGCTCGTACTCGTTGGTCATGGTGAGCGCCCGGGTCGGGCAGGCCTCGATGCACAGACCGCAGAGGATGCAGCGCAGGTAGTTGATCTGGTACACCCGGCCGTACCGCTCGCCCGGCGAGAACCGGTCGCCCTCGGTGTTGGAGGCGCCCTCGACGTAGATCGCGTCCGCGGGGCAGGCCCACGCGCACAGCTCGCAGCCGATGCACTTCTCCAGCCCGTCCGGCCAGCGGTTCAGCTGGTGGCGGCCGTGGAACCGGGGCGCGGTCGGCTTCTTCTCGAACGGGTACTGCTCGGTGAACACCTTCCGGAACATCGTCCGGAAGGTGACACCGAAACCGGCTACCGGGTCCCAGAGGGACTCCTTGACACTAGCCACGGCTGCCTTCCTTGCTGAGACTGTCGTCGGTCTTGCTCTGGCTCGGAGTGGTGACGGCCATCGGTGGTGGCACCGGGAAACCGCCGGCGAAGGCGTCGAAGTCCTTGCCGTCGGCAACCTCAGCCTTCTCGGGCTTGGGCTTGGCCGGGACGAACATGCTGACGATCGCGATCACCAGCACGATCGCGGCCGCGACCAGCAGCGTGGTGCGGCTGAAGTTCGTCTCCCGGCCGACCGCGCGGACGGTGGCGACCAGCAGGATCCAGACCAGTGAGACCGGGATCAGGATCTTCCAGCCGAGCTTCATGAACTGGTCGTAGCGCAGTCGCGGCAGCGTCCCGCGCAGCCAGATGTAGAAGAAGATGAAGCACATCAGCTTGCCCATGAACCACAGCACCGGCCAGAAGCCGGAGTTCGCGCCGCTCCACAGCGAGATCGGCCACGGTGCCCGCCAGCCGCCCAGGAACAGCGTGGTGGCCAGCGCGGACACGGTCGCCATGTTGATGTACTCGGCCAGGAAGAACATCGCGTACTTGATCGAGGAGTACTCGGTCAGGAAGCCCGCGACCAGCTCGCCCTCGGCCTCCGGGAGGTCGAACGGCGCCCGGTTGGTCTCGCCGACCATCGAGATCACGTAGATCACGAACGACGGGAACAGCAGGAACGCGTACCACCCGGGCAGCGGGATCGACGCCCCGAACCAGTGCACGGTCTGGTGCCCCTGCGCGGCCACGATCTCCGAGGTGGACAGCGAGCCGGCGAACAGGAACACCGTGACCAGCGCCAGGCCCATCGCGACCTCGTACGAGATCATCTGCGCGCTGGACCGCAGACCACCGAGCAGCGAGTACGTCGAGTTCGACGACCAGCCGCCGAGCACGATGCCGTAGATGCCGATCGAGGCGACCGCCATCACGTACAGCACCGAGACCGGCAGGTCGGTGAGCTGCAGCCGGGTGTAGACGTCGGTGCCCGGGATCTTGACCGTCGGCCCGAACGGGATCACCGCGAAGGTGAGGAAGGCCGGGATGGCGACGATCGCGGGCGCCAGGACGAAGACCACCTTGTCGACGCCCTTGGGCATCAGGTCTTCCTTCAGCATCAGCTTGACGCCGTCGGCCAGCGACTGCAGCAGACCGAAGGGGCCGTGCACGTTCGGGCCGATCCGGTGCTGCATCCGCGCAACGACCCGGCGTTCCCACCAGATGTTGAAGAGCGTCAGCACCACCAGGAAGACGAAGATGAACAGCACTTTGATGAGAATGACCCACCACGGGTCATGCCCGACGCCTGCGTCAGGTACCGCGAGCGGCATCATGCGAGTCCTCGCTTCGCTGCGGGCACGCATGATGCGGGCATGCTGCGCCTGATGATGAACTCGCTGCGCTCGTTCATGAGTTCCCTCCGGCGATCGTCACGATCGAGCCATGGTCGGCGTGCAGTGAACGGCGGACGTGGGAGTCGGCCGAGTTCGTCGGCAGCCAGACCACGTTGTCGGTCATCGGGGTGATCACCACCGGCAGCCGGATGCTGCCGGCGTCGGTGCTCACCACCAGCTCGTCCCCGTCGGCGACACCGATCCGGTGCGCGGTGGTGACCGAGATCCGGGCGACCGGCGTCCGCGCGGTCGCGGTCAGGTGCGGCTCACCGTCACAGGCGCGGCTGTCGTCGATCAGCATCCGCCAGGTCGCGAGCCGGGTGGAGTCGAACGCGCCGAGCGCCGGACCGGCCTGGTACGTCGGCTCCTGCGCGCGGTCGCCGTCCCAGCGGCCGAGCTCGTCGAACTCCTGCTTCGCGCCCCCGGGGGTGCTGAAGCCGAGCGACAGGTCCATCTCCCGCGCCAGCGCGGCCAGGGCCCGGGTGTCCGGCATCGCGGCGGGCACCTTGAGCACCACCGGGAACGGCCGCTCGCGGCCCTCCCAGTTCACGAAGGTGCCGGACTTCTCCACCGGCGGTACGACCGGGAACACCACGTCGGCGTACTCGGTGACCTGCGAGTTGCGGACCTCGAAGCTGACCACGAACGGCGCCGCCTCGAGCGCGGCCAGCGCCGCGGCCGGGTCCGGCAGGTCGTCGATCTCGACACCCGCGACCACCAGCGCCTGCAGGGAGCCGGCGCTCGCGATGATCTCGTTCAGGTCCTTGCCGGTCTCGGCCGGCAGGCTCTCGACGCCCCAGGCGGCCTGCATGTCGACCCGCGCCTGCGGGTCGGTGACCAGCCGGCCACCGGGCAGCAGGCCCGGCAGGCAGCCGGCCTCGAGCGCGGCCCGGTCACCCGCACGCCGCGGGATCCAGGCCAGCTGCGCGCCGGTGTCGAGCGCCAGCCGGAGCGCGGCCGAGTACCCGCCCGGCGCGTTCGCCAGCCGCTCGCCGACGACGATGATCGAGTCCGCACCGAGCGCGGCCCGGGCCGCCGCGCCGGCCTCACCGGCGTTGCCGAGATCGGACAGTACGGCGGCCTCGGTGCCGGGCGACGCCGGTACGACGACCCCGTCGAGCTTCTCCACACCGCGCGACGCGTACGCCGCCAGCGTGAATACCTTCGTGCCGTGCTTCCGCACGGCCTTGCGGACGCGCAGGAATACCGTCGGCGCTTCCTCTTCCGGCTCGAACCCGGCGAACAGCACCGTGTCGGCCTTCTCCAGGTCCGTGAACGTCGTACCGAGACCCGTACCGGCCACCGCGGCGGCCAGGAAGTCGGCCTCCTCGGCGGAGTGCGGGCGGGCCCGGAAGTCGATGTCGTTGGTGCCCAGCGCGACCCGGGCGAACTTCGAGTACGCGTAGGCGTCCTCGAGGGTC
The DNA here is from genome assembly GCF_035655035.1 of Kribbella sp. Lineage (GTDB taxonomy): Bacteria > Actinomycetota > Actinomycetes > Propionibacteriales > Kribbellaceae > Kribbella. Next base: position 16,697 of record NZ_DASRVN010000190.1, read on the forward strand.
AGCCGGCCGCCGGTCAGCACCGCCGCGTCGCCGTGCGCGTCCTTCAGCTTCGCCGCAGCGAACGTCAGCGCCTCCGGCCAGGACGCCGGCCGCAGCTCGCCGTCCTCGCGGATCAGCGGGTGCGTCAGCCGGTCGCCGGTGGTCGCGTACTGGAACGCGAACCGGTCCTTGTCGGAGATCCACTCCTCGTTGACCTGCGGGTCGTTGCCGGACAGCCGGCGCATCACCTTGCCGCGCCGGTAGTCGACCCGGATCGCCGCGCCGGAGGAGTCGTGCTCGGCCACCGACGGCACCGACACCAGGTCGAACGGCCGGGAGCGGAAGCGGTACGCCGCGCTGGTCAGCGCGCCGACCGGGCAGATCTGGATGGTGTTGCCGGAGAAGTAGCTCTCGAAGGGCTCCTTCTCGTAGATGCCGACCTGCTGCAGCGCGCCGCGCTCGATCAGCGCGATGAACGGGTCACCGGCGATCTGCTCGGAGAACCGGGTGCAGCGCGCGCACAGGATGCAGCGCTCGCGGTCCAGCAGCACCTCGGCTGAGATGTTGATCGGCTTCGGGTAGGTCCGCTTCACCTCGGTGAACCGGGTTTCGCCGGCCCCGTTGGACATCGCCTGGTTCTGCAGCGGGCACTCGCCGCCCTTGTCGCAGACCGGACAGTCCAGCGGGTGGTTGATGAGCAGGAACTCCATCTGCCCGTGCTGTGCCTTGTCGGCCACCGGCGAGCTCACCTGGGTCCGGACCACCATGCCGTCGGCGACGGTGATCGTGCAGGAGGCCTGCGGCTTCGGCATCCCGCGGCCGTTGCCGGCGTCGGTGATCTCCACCAGGCACTGCCGGCAGGCGCCGACCGGGTCCAGCAGCGGGTGGTCGCAGAACCGCGGGATCTGGATCCCGATCTGCTCCGCGGCCCGGATCAGCAGGCTGCCCTTGGGAACCTTGACCTCGATGTCGTCGATGGTCACGGTGACCAGATCGGTCCGCTCCACCTCGGCACCTGCCGGTGGGTTGGCTTGGATCGTCATGCGCTAGCTCCAGCGGTCGCGAAGACAGTGCTTGCCATCGGGTCGAACGGGCAGCCGCCGTGCTCGAAGTGCGCCAGGTACTCGTCCTTGAAGTGCTGGATCGAGCTGGTGATCGGCGCGGTGGCGCCGTCACCGAGGGCACAGAACGAGCGGCCGAGGATGTTCTCGGACAGGTCGAGCAGGGTTTCCAGGTCCTCCTCGGAGCCCTTGCCCGCCTCGAGGCGCTCGAGGATCTGCACCAGCCACCAGGTGCCCTCGCGGCACGGGGTGCACTTGCCGCAGGACTCGTGCTTGTAGAACTCGGTCCAGCGCAGTACGGCGCGCACCACGCAGGTGGTCTCGTCGAACATCTGCAGCGCCTTGGTACCGAGCATCGAGCCGGCCCCGCCGACACCCTCGTAGTCCAGCGGGATGTCGAGGTGCTCAGCGGTCAGCAGCGGCGTCGACGAACCACCCGGCGTCCAGAACTTCAGCTGGTGGCCCTCGCGGATCCCGCCGGCCATGTCGAGCAGCTCGCGCAGCGTGATGCCGAGCGGCGCCTCGTACTGCCCCGGGCGGGTGACGTGCCCGGACAGCGAGTACAGCGTCATGCCCTTGGACTTCTCGGTGCCCATCGAGCCGAACCAGTCCGCGCCGTTCTTGATGATCACGGGAACGGAAGCGATCGACTCGACGTTGTTGATGACAGTGGGGCACCCGTACAGACCGGCGACCGCCGGGAAGGGAGGACGCAGCCGAGGTTGACCGCGACGTCCTTCCAGCGAGTCCAGCAGCGCCGTCTCCTCGCCGCAGATGTAGGCGCCGGCGCCGGCGTGCACGATGACGTCCAGGTCGTAGCCGGTGCCGAGGATGTTCTGGCCGATGTAGCCGGCGTCCTTGGCCTCCTGGACCGCCTGCTGCAGCCGGCGGATCACGTGCAGCACTTCACCGCGCACGTAGATGAAGGCCGCCGAGGCGCGGATCGCGTAGGACGCGATGATGACGCCCTCGACCAGCGTGTGCGGCGAGGCCATCATCAGCGGGATGTCCTTGCAGGTGCCCGGCTCGGACTCGTCGGCGTTCACCACCAGGTACTTCGGGTTCGGGTTGTCCTGCGGGATGAACGACCACTTCATCCCGGTCGGGAAGCCCGCGCCGCCGCGGCCGCGCAGGCCGGAGTCCTTGACGGTGGCAACGACGTCGGCCGGCTGCATCGCGAGCGCCTTGCGGAGGGCGTCGTACCCGCCGGTGCGCTGGTACGACGCCAGCTGCCAGGCGTTGATCTGGTCCCAGTTGTCGGACAGGACCGGGGTCAGCGTGGTCATGGTCAGCCCTCCTTCGGGGTCTCGGAGCCGTTCGGGGCCGACCAGTTGCGCTCGCGGGCGAGCCGGAGACCGGCCAGCGAGGCCTTGCCGCCGGTCGGGCCCTCGTCGGCGCGGCCGTCGGGGTACCCGGCGAGCACCCGCTCGGCCTCGCGCCAGGTGCAGATGGTGGCGCCGCGCGGCGACTTCACCTCGGTACCGGCCCGCAGGTCGTCGACCAGCTGGGTGGCCGACTCCGGCGTCATGTCGTCGAAGAACTCCCAGTTGACCATCATCACCGGCGCGTAGTCACAGGCCGCGTTGCACTCGAGGTGCTCGAGGGTGACCTTGCCGTCCTCGGTGGTCTCGTCGTTGCCGACGTCCAGGTGCTGCTTCAGCCGCTCGAAGATCAGGTCGCCGCCCATCACCGCGCACAGCGTGTTCGTGCAGACGCCGACGTGGTAGTCGCCGACCGGGCGGCGCTTGTACATCGTGTAGAAGGTGGCCACCGCGGACACCTCGGCGCCGGTCAGCCCGAGCACGTCGGCGCAGGCCTCGATGCCCTCCGGGGTGACCCGGCCCTCGACCGACTGCACCAGGTGCAGCATCGGCAGCAGCGCGGACCGGGCCTGCGGGTACCGGGCCGCGATCTCGCGCATCTCCGCGATCGTGGTCTCGGTGATCTTCGAGTCGCCGGTGCTGTACGGCACCGTCTTGTCGGTAGCAGTCGTATGTGACTGGCTGCTGTTCTCGGCCATTTAGCGGTCCACTCCACCCATCACCGGGTCAAGGCTGGCGACGGCGACGATCACGTCGGCGACCTGGCCGCCCTCGCACATGATCGGCATCGCCTGCAGGTTTGCGAAGGACGGGTCACGGAAGTGCACCCGGAACGGCTTGGTGCCGCCGTCGGAGACGACGTGCGCACCCATCTCGCCACGCGGCGACTCGATCGCCACGTAGGCCTGGCCGGCCGGGACCCGGAAGCCCTCGGTGACCAGCTTGAAGTGGTGGATCAGGGCTTCCATCGACTCGCCCATGATGTGCTTGATGTGGTCGAGCGAGTTGCCCATCCCGTCGGCGCCGACCGCCAGCTGGCTCGGCCAGCCGATCTTCTTGTCGGCGACCATCACCGGCTCGCCGTCCATCTTCTCCAGCCGGTCGGCGCACTGCTCGACGATCTTCAGCGACTCGTGCATCTCCTGCAGCCGGACCCGGAAGCGGCCGTAGGCGTCGGAGGAGTCCCAGGTCGGTACGTCGAAGTCGTACGTCTCGTAGCCGCAGTACGGCTGGGTCTTGCGCAGGTCCATCGCGTACCCGGTGGAGCGCACCGTCGGGCCGGAGATGCCGAGCGCCATGCAGCCGGCCAGGTCCAGGTAGCCGACGTTCTGCAGCCGGGCCTTGAAGATCGGGTTCGCGTTGCAGAGCTCGGCGTACTCCGGGAGGTGCTTGTTCATCCAGGTGATGTACTCGCGGATGTTGTCCAGCGCACCCGGCGGCAGGTCCTGCGCGACGCCGCCCGGCCGGATGAACGCGTGGTTCATCCGCAGGCCGGTGATCAGCTCGAACAGGTCCAGGGTCTTCTCGCGCTCGCGGAAGCCGATCGTCATCACGGTCAGCGCGCCGATCTCCATACCGCCGGTGGCGATACAGACCAGGTGGCTGCTGATCCGGTTGAGCTCCATCAGCAGCACGCGCATGACGTTCGCCTTCTCCGGGATCTGGTCCTCGATCCCGAGCAGGCGCTCGACCGACAGGCAGTACGCCGCCTCGTTGTAGAACGGCGACAGGTAGTCCATCCGGGTGACGAACGTGACGCCCTGCGTCCAGGAGCGGAACTCCATGTTCTTCTCGATACCGGTGTGCAGGTAGCCGATGCCGCAGCGGGCCTCGGTCACGTTCTCACCGTCGAGCTCCAGGATCAGCCGCAGTACGCCGTGCGTGGACGGGTGCTGCGGGCCCATGTTGACGACGACGCGCTCTTCGGGCTCCTCGCCGAGACCGGAGACGACCGAGTCCCAGTCCTGGCCGGTGACCGTGAAGACCTTGCCCTCGGTGGTGTCGCGGGTGGTCGCGTAAGGGTCGGTAGTGGTCATCAGTTGTAAGACCTCCGCGTGTCGGGCGGTGGGATGACAGCGCCCTTGTACTCGACGTCGATACCGCCGAGCGGGTAGTCCTTGCGCTGCGGGTGCCCCGGCCAGTCGTCGGGCATCAGGACCCGGGTCAGCGCCGGGTGCCCGTCGAAGACGATGCCGAACATGTCCCAGGTCTCCCGCTCGTGCCAGTCGTTGGCCGGGTAGACCGAGACGATCGACGGGATGTGCGGGTCGCCGTCGGGCGCCGCCACCTCCAGCCGGATCCGGCGGTTGTGGGTGATCGAGAGGAAGTGGTAGACGGCGTGCAGCTCGCGGCCGGTCTCGTGCGGGTAGTGCACCCCGCTGACACCGGAGCAGAACTCGAACCGCAGCGCCTCGTCGTCGCGCAGCTGCTGACACACCTCGACGAGGTTCTCGCGCTTGATGTGCAGCGTCAGCTCGCCGCGGTCGACGACGACCTTCTCGATCGCGCCCGCGGTGGTCAGGCCCTCGAGCCGGTCCACCGCGCCGTCGAACCAGGAGCCGTACGGCCGCGGGGTCGCGCCGGGCAGCGCCACCTGGCGCTTGAGCCCGCCGAAGCCGGAGGTGTCCCCGGTACCGCGGACACCGAACATGCCCTCGCGCTGGTCGATGACCTCCGCCTGCGGCGTCTGCGCGTCACTCGCCGCCGAAGTCGCCGGAAGGTTCTCGGGCTGGGAGTCGGTCATCGCAGCAGCCCCTTCATCTCAATGGTCGGGGCGGCGGTCAGGGCCGCGGCCTCCTGCTCGGTCTGCAGCGCCTTCTTGTGCGCGCCGAGCTTCATGTGCTGGATCTGGTCGTGGATCTTCAGGAACGCGTCCAGCAGCATCTCCGGCCGCGGCGGGCAGCCGGGCAGGTACATGTCGACCGGGACCACGTGGTCCACGCCCTGCACGATCGCGTAGTTGTTGAACATGCCGCCCGACGACGCGCAGACGCCCATCGCCAGCACCCACTTCGGGCCGGGCATCTGGTCGTAGATCTGGCGCAGGACCGGAGCCATCTTCTGGCTCACCCGCCCGGCCACGATCATCAGGTCGGCCTGCCGCGGCGACGCCCGGAAGACCTCCATGCCGAACCGCGCGGCGTCGTACCGCGGCGCCCCGGTGGTCATCATCTCGATGGCGCAGCAGGCCAGCCCGAAGGTTGCCGGCCACAACGAGGCCTTGCGCATGTAGCCGAGCAGTCCTTCGACGGTGCTCAGCAGTACGCCGGCCGGAAGCTGTTCCTCAAGACCCATGTCAGTCCCACTCCAGTCCGCCGCGGCGCCACACGTAGGCGTACGCGACGAAGACGGTGACGATGAAGATGACCATCTCGACCAGCCCGAACAGTGCCATCTGGTCGAAGGCGACGGCCCAGGGGTAGAGGAAGATGATCTCGATGTCGAACACGATGAACAGCATCGCGGTGATGTAGTACTTCACCGGGAAGCGGCCACCGCCGACCGGCTGCGGGGTCGGTTCGATGCCGCACTCGTACGAGTCCAGCCTGGCCCGGTTGTACCGCTTCGGGCCGACCAGCGCACTCACGGTGATGCTGCCCGCCACGAAGAGCAGCGCGAGCACACCAAGAGCAAGAATCGGTGTGTAGGGGTGCATCGCTGCGTGCTCCCTCCTTCAGCCGGTGATCTGTCTGTGTCAGTTGTTATCAGTACCGCTGTGGCTCACTGCACCCGCCCCGCCGCTTCAGGCGGCGGGGGCCAGCTTGGTGAGCCCGTTGATGATCTTGTCCATCACGTCGCCGTCGCGCGGGTCGGTGAGGTTGGCAAGCAACTTCAGGGTGAACTTCATCAGGGTGGTGCGCGGCAGACCGTACTTGGTGCACAGCCGCATTACCTCCGGATTTCCGATCAGCTTCACGAAGATCCGGCCGAGCGTGTAGTAGCCGCCGTACTCCTGCTTGAGCGCCTTCGGGTACGCCGACAGCGCGCGCTCGCGCTGGTTCGGCTGCCGGCGCAGCGCCTGGGCGGCGACCTCGGCGGCGAACGCCCCGGACTCCATCGCGTACGGGATGCCCTCGCCGTTGAACGGGTTGACCATGCCGCCGGCGTCGCCGAGCAGCATCAGGCCGCGGGTGTAGTGCGGCTGCCGGTTGAAGCCCATCGGCAGCGCCGCCCCGCGGATCGGGATGGTCTGGTACTCGTCCCGGAACTGCCACTCGTCCGGCGTCACCTTCAGCCACTGCTTCAGCAGGTCGGCGTAGTCGACCTTGCCGAACGCCTCGGAGGTGTTCAGGATGCCGAGCCCGACGTTCACGGTGCCGTCACCCATCCCGAAGATCCAGCCGTACCCGGGCAGCAGCACCTTGCCGCCGGGCTGCTTCGGGTCGTCGGCCCACAGCTCCAGCCAGGACTCGAGGTAGTCGTCGTGCGTCCGCGGACTGGTGAAGTACGTCCGGACGGCGACCCCCATCGGGCGGTCGTCGCGCTTGTGGATGCCCATCGCGATGCTCAGCCGGGACGAGTTGCCGTCGGCCGCCATCACCAGCGGCGCCCGGAACTCGACGTCGTCGCCGGCCCGCCGGCCGTTGTCGTCGACCGGCTTCGCCGTGACGCCGACGATGTTGCCCGCGGCGTCCAGGACCGGGCCGGTGACGTTGGTCCGCTCGCGCAGCCGGGCGCCGGCCTTCTCGGCCTGCCGGGCGAGCATCTCGTCGAAGTCCATCCGGTTCCGGGTCAGGCCGTAGTTCGGGTGGCTGGCCAGGTCCGGCCAGTCGAGCTGCAGCTGGTGCCCCGCGCCCTGGATCCGGAGGCCGTAGTTACGGATCCAGCCGGCTTCCTCGGAGATGTCGATGCCCATGTTGATCAGCTGCTTGGTGCCGCGCGGGGTGAGCCCGTCGCCGCACACCTTTTCCCGCGGGAACGCGGTCTTCTCCAGCAGCAGTACGTCGAGACCGGCGTTCGCCAGGTGGTACGCGGCGGCCGAGCCGGCGGGTCCGGCACCGACGACGATCACATCGGCGGTCTCCGCCTGCTGCCCGCTCGGCACGCTCTGGCTCATCTCTCCGGCCTGGATGTTCTTGGGGGGCGTGTGCGCTCGTGAACGACTTCACGAGCACTCTTCACTCGACAGTCTAGGACTGCCTGACGTCGACACGAAACTCGCCCCGACCGCCTTGCAGGCAAGCAAATTACGCTTAAGTTCCGTTGCGTAATTAACCGGCCGTTATTTTCCGGACTGGGGTCGCACGGCCCGGTGGATCGCGACCAGTCCGCCGGTCAGGTTGCGCCATTGCACCCTGGTCCAGCCGGCCTCCTCGATGGTCCTGGCCAGCGGCTCTTGCGGCAGCCAGGCCCGGGTCGACTCGGCCAGGTACTCGTACGCCTCGGGGTTCGTCGAGACCACCTTCGCGACCGCGGGGACCGCGCGCATCATGTACTCCAGGTACACCACCCGGAACGGCTTCCAGGTCGGGTGCGACTGCTCGAGAACGACCAGCCGCCCGCCGGGCCGGGTGACCCGGAGCATCTCGCGGAGCGCCAGCGGTACGTCGTTCACGTTCCGCAGCGCCCAGGAGATCGTCACCACGTCGAACGACTCGTCCGCGAACGGCAGCCGGAGCGCGTCGCCCGCGATGAGGTCCAGCTCGGGGTGCCGGCGCTTGCCGACCGTGAGCATGCCGACCGAGAAGTCGCAGGACACCACCTCGGCGCCGGACTCGCGCAGGTTGATGCTGGACGCACCGGTGCCGGCCGCCAGGTCGAGGATCTTCAGCCCCTTCCGCGGCGCGATCTCGGCCAGCGTCGCGGGCCGCCAGTACAGCTTCTCCAGGCCCATCGTCGCGACCGCATTCGTCCGGTCGTACCCCTCGGCCACGTTGTCGAACATGGCTGCCACGTCATGCGGTTGTTTGGACAGATCTGCGCGGGTCACCTGTCTAGTTGATCACGGGCCGCAGCGCCTCCGAAATTCACTGGACATCCGGCAGGCATACTCTTGCCTTTCGTGAGTGCATCTCCAGGTAGCCGTGCGGCCCTCGCGACCCGAGGCCCCGCACCGCAGTTGGTGGTTCGCAGTCAACCGGTGGACGGCGTGTCGGCGCACCTGCTCGACCATCTGCCGGACGAGGGCGGACTGGCGTGGGTACGGCGGGGCGACGGCCACGTCGGCTGGGGCGTCGCCGCCCGGCTGGACGTTGCCGGGAGCAACCGCTTCGAGCAGGCCGCGCGCTGGTGGCAGGAGCTGGTCGGCGCCGCCGTGGTCCGCGACGAGATCGGCGTACCGGGCTCCGGGCTGGTCTGCTTCGGCTCCTTCGGCTTCACCGACTCCGATCCGAGCGAGCTGGTGGTGCCCGAGGTGATCGTCGGCCGCCGGGCCGGCACCACCTGGGTGACGACGATCTCGCCGGCCAGTTCGCTGGCCGCGCCGCCGGAGCTGGTCGTGCACGAGCCCTCGGCGGTGTACGACGTCACGTTCGCCGACGGCGCCCGGACCGGGACCGCCTGGTCGAGCATCGTCGCCGACGCGGTCCGCCGGATCACCGCGGGCGACCTGGACAAGGTGGTGCTGGCCCGCGACCTGATCGCGATCGCCGAGCAGCCGATCGACCTGCGCTGGCCGCTGCACCGGCTCGCCACGGCGTACCCGAACTGCTGGACGTTCTCCGTCGACGGCCTGATCGGCGCCACTCCCGAGCTGCTGGTCCGCCGCGAGAAGGGCCTGATCACGTCCCGGGTGCTGGCCGGCACGATCCGCCGTACCGGGGACGACGCGCACGACCTGGCGCTGGCCGCGTCGCTGGCGCGGTCGTCGAAGGACCTCGAGGAGCACGAGTTCGCGGTCCGCTCGGTCGCGGACGCGCTCGAGCCGCACTGCTCGTCGATGAACGTCCCGGAGACCCCGTTCGTGCTGCACCTGCCGAACGTGATGCACCTGGCCACCGACGTGGCCGGCGTCGCGAACAACGGCGCGTCCGCGCTCGGGCTGGCCGCCGCGCTGCACCCGTCCGCGGCGGTCTGCGGTACGCCGACACCGGTCGCGCGGGACCTGATCGGCGAGATCGAGGGCCTGCAGCGCGGCCGGTTCAGCGGACCGGTCGGCTGGATGGACGCGGCCGGCGACGGCGAGTGGTGCATCGCGCTGCGCTGCGGCCAGGCCGACCCCGACGACGCCCGCCGGATGCGCCTGTTCGCCGGCGCCGGCATCGTCGCGGGCTCGAACCCGGACGCCGAACTCGCCGAAACGAACGCCAAACTGGTACCGATGCGAGACGCCCTAGGAGACTGAACCTTGAAGCTCACTAAGTTCGCACATGCCTGTGTCCGGGTGGAGAAGGACGGGAAGACGCTGCTGGTCGACCCGGGGTCGTTCAGCGAGGATGCTGCCTTCGAGAAGGCAGACGCGATCCTGGTCACGCACGAGCACCAGGACCACCTCGACGTCGACCGGGTCGCCGCGCTCGACGTGCCGGTCTACACGAACGCCGGCGTCGCGGCGCAGCTGACCGCGCTCGGCGACCGGGTGCACGTGGTCGCGGACGGCCAGTCGTTCGAGGCGGCCGGCTTCGCGGTCCGTGCGTACGGCAAGGACCACGCGGTGATCCTGCCCGAGTGGGGCGTGCCGTGCGAGAACGTCGGCTTCCTGATCGACGACGCGGTCTACCACCCGGGCGACTCGTTCACCCGGCCCGACCGCGCCGTACACACGAACCTGGTGCCGATCTCCGGCCCGTGGTTCGCCCTGCCGCCGGCCGTCGACTACGCCCGTACGGTCAAGGCCGACCAGCTCGTCGGCATCCACGACGGCCTGCTCAGCCCGATCGGCCTGAGCATGTTCCCGCGCTTCCTGAACAGCGACGAGCGCCCGTACCTCGGCCTGGCCCCGGGCGAGTCGACCGAGATCAACTGAACGCGTAGCCGACGAAGTCGCCGACCGGTCGGTAGCCGATCGTGGCGTAGATCTTGTTGGACGTCGGGTTGGCGAGATCGGTGAACAGGCACACCTGATAACCACTCTCGCCGAGCCGACGCGTCACGGTCGCGGTCAGCGCGCTCGCGTACCCGTGGCCGCGGTACTCCGGCGGCGTGCACACCGGCCCGACCCGCGCCGTACCGAACACCGGCGCCTGATGCCCGACGAAGCTGACGACCCGGCCACCGTCCTCCCACACCCAGAACCGCTGCCGCTCGATCCGCTGCCGCACCCACATCCGGTCCGCCGCCGCTCCGACCGTCGCGTGCCCGACCTCGGCCCGGAACGCCCCGAACTGCGGCACCAGGACGTCCATGTCCGCCTCGGTCGCGAGTCGGGGCGTGCCGTCGGCCGTCTGCTCGACATACTCCTCGAGCTTGTGCAAGCGGCTCCGCTCAATCTCGCGGTACGGCCTCCCGGTGCGTACGCCGTACTCCTCCGCGAACCGCTGCGCCGCGTCCGCCGTGCCGTCCACGCCCTGCGCTCGCGGTGCGGCCTCGGCGAGTACGTCGACCACCGGCGCGACCAGCTCGACCGGCAACCCCGCGAGCAGGACGCCGCGCAGCGCGGTGGCGATCGCCGCGCCGACCACCTCGCCGCCGTCGTGGACCGACACGAACACCGGCGGCTCGGGGTCGTTCATGATCCCGCCGACGCGGTCCGCGACATTGGTGAGCAAGCTCGTGTTGAGCACCGGATCCCGTTGCAGGAAAGGAAAAACCAGGTCGCGGTACGCCGCCGGGTCGCCGGTAGCGCGGGCGATCATCCGCCGAACTCCACGTCGACGAAGTCCGCGACCGGGCGGTAGCCGGCCTCGTGGTAGATCTTGTTGGAGGTGGGGTTGGCGAGGTCGGTGTAGAGGCAGGCCTGGTTGCCGCCGGCAAGGATGTTCGCGCTGACGTGGCTGGTCAGGGCGCCGGCGTAGCCGTGGCGGCGGTGTTCCGGTGGGGTGTAGACCGGGCCGACGCGGCAGACACCGAACAGCGGCAGGTGGAAGCCGACCATGCTGACGGGTTCGCCGGCGGCCTCCCAGATCCACAGCGTGCCCTGCGCGAGCCGCCGCTCGGCCCACTCGTGGTGGTCGCTGGCGATCTCGTCGGTGGCTTCGGCGGCGAAGCCGTCGCTCCAGCCGGCGACCAGATCGACGTCATCCGCCCGCATCAGCCGAGGGCCGCCCGGAGCCGACAGCGGTGTGAACTCGACGAGCTTGTGGAGCCGGGTGCCCCGCGTCTCGGTCGTGTCACCGCCACGCAGCTCGCACCACCGCCGGGCGAACCGAAGCACAGCGGGACGAGTGCCCCCGACACCACGAAGGTCCGGGAGTACGTCGACGTACGCCTCCGCGATCGGCTCCGCGAGGTCCTCGTGGAGCGCGCCGAGGTACACCCCGCGGCCCGGCGTCCGCATCGCGACCCCGACGACGTCCGGGGCGTGCACGGAGACGAAGTACGACGGCTCGTCCTCGGGCCCCGCCGTACCCTGCGCGCGGTCGTGGACGTTGCTCATGATGATCGTGTGCAGCACCGGATCCTGTTGCAGGAAAGGGAATACCTCCCGCTCGAAGGCCTGCGGATCGCTCGTCACCCGGACATCCATGCAGCGGAGCGTACGCCTCCGCGCCACGCAGGTCGCCCGGATTTACACTGCGGCTATGTCCACCACCCGGTTGTTGCTGCTCGGCGTCGTGCGAATCTTCCAGCCGGCGTACGGGTACCAGCTGCGCCGCGAGCTGCTGACGTGGAGCGTGCAGGACTGGGCGAACATCAACCCCGGCTCGATCTACACCGGCCTGCGGACGCTCGCCAAGCACGGGTACCTGCAGGAGATCGAGCAGGACGGCGCGCACCGGCCCGGGCGTACGTCGTACAAGCTGACCGCCGACGGCGAGACCGAGTACTTCTCGCTGCTGCGCGGCATGCTGTGGGCCGTCGACGGGTTCCACCCGGACAAGATGCAGGCCACGATCGCCTTCCTGTGGTCGCTCGGCCGCGACGAGGTGATGGCCGCGCTGGAGGCGCGGATCAGTCAGCTGGAGTCCGGACTGAAGTCCGAGCCGTTCTCCGAGCGCCAGATCCTGGAGGATCCCGGGACGCCGAACCACGTGGTCGAGATGTTCCGGATCACCGCGGCGCGGGACAACGGCGAACTCGAGTGGACCCGGGGCTTCCTGGAGCGCATCCAGAACGGCGCCTACGCCTTCGCGGGCGAACCCGTCGACTGGGCGCCGTACCCCGGCATGGTCACGCACTGGGGCGAGATCCCGGACGCACCCCGCGGCTGACCTCTTACCCGCTCCGCCTCGACTAATCAAGATTGACTAGTCAAAGTTGATCACTCACACTGGCTCGCATGATGATCGAAGCGCGCGGGCTGGTGCGGACGTTCAAGACGAAGCGGGGGGCGGTGCAGGCCGTCCAGGGGGTCGACCTGGAGGTGGCCGACGGCGAGATCGTCGGGTTCCTCGGGCCGAACGGGGCCGGCAAGACCACGACGATGCGGATGCTGGCGACCCTGATCAAGCCGACCAGCGGGACCGCGACGGTGGCCGGGTGCGACCTCGCGAAGGACCCGGTCGGGGTACGGCGCGGGATCGGGTACGTCCCGCAGAGCGGTTCCACGCTGCCCGAGGCGGTGGCCGGCGACGAGGTGGTCGACCACGCCCGGCTGTACGGCGTACCGAAGGCGAAGGCGGCCGCGGACGGGCAGCGGCTGTTCGAGGAGCTGGACCTGCCGGGGCTGTGGCGGCGGCAGTGCAAGACGCTGTCCGGCGGCCAGCGGCGCCGGCTGGACATCGTGATGGGGCTGATCCACGACCCGAAGCTGATCTTCCTGGACGAGCCGACCACCGGCCTCGACCCGCAGGCGCGGGCGAACCTCTGGGAGCACATCCGCGGCCTCCGCGACCGCGGCGCGACGATCTTCCTGACCACGCACTACCTGGACGAGGCGGACGCGCTCTGCGACCGGATCCTGGTCATCGACCACGGCAGGATCGTTGGTTCCGGTACGCCGGACAACCTGAAGCAGCAGGTCTCCGGTGACGCGGTCCGGCTGAGTCTCGCCGACGCCGCCCAGGCGCCGGGCGTGACGAAGATCGTCGAGCAGCTGGACGGCGCGGTGGAGATCGAGACCGACGGCGACGTGGTCGGGTTCCGGATCCAGCGCGGCGGGTCGGTGCTGCCCGGGCTGCTCCGCTCGATCGATGCCCAGGGCATCGAGCTGCACGGCGTCGAGGTGCACCGGCCGACGCTCGACGACGTGTTCCTGACCATGACCGGCCGCTCGCTGCGGGACGAAGACACTGTTGCGGAGAAGAAGGAAGAGGCTGTCGCATGAGTACGCTGCGGGAAACCTGGATCGTGTTCCACCGGGCGATGCGGCTGTCGCTGCGGAACCCGATGTGGTCGATCCTGATGCTCAGCCAGCCGCTGATGTACCTGTTCCTGTTCGGCCCGCTGCTGAAGCCGATCACCGCGCAGATCAGCCAGGGGCACGCGACCAACGCGTACCAGGTGTTCATTCCAGGTCTGATCGTGCAGCTGGGGATGTTCGGCGCGATGTTCGTCGGCTTCGGCCTGATCGCGGAGTACCGGGCCGGCGTGATCGAGGCGGACCGGGTCACCCCGGCGTCGCGGATCGCGCTGATGGCCGGGCGGGTGCTGCGGGACGTCGTGGTGCTGGTCGCGCAGTCCGTGCTGCTGCTGCTCGCCGCGCTCCCGCTGGGCCTGCGGGCGCCCTGGGGCGGCGTATTGCTGTCGCTGGTGATCGTCGCGCTGCTCGGCGCCACGTTCGCCTCGCTGTCGTACTCCGTCGCGCTCATCACCAAGAGCGAGGACGCGCTCGCCCCGCTGCTGAACGGGATCGCGATGCCGCTCCTGCTGCTGTCCGGCATCCTGCTCCCGATGCAGATCGGCCCGAAGTGGCTGCAGCGGCTGTCCGACATCAGCCCGCTCAAGCACGTGGTCAACGGCGTCCGCGCCCTCTTCCGCGGCGACATCAACAGCTCGGCGTCCCTGTGGGGTCTCTTCTGGGTGGTCCTGCTGACCGTCATCGGACTGGCTGTCGGCGCAAGAACCTTCCGGAAGGAATCTGCCTAGTGTTCATCGGGCAGTTGCATGGCGGCGCTACGGTGCCGCCATGCGCTCGCCGATGGTCCGTGGGGTCCTCGGTTCTGTCGTAGTTGCTGCTGCCAGTCTGGTGACGTCGGTGGTGCCCCAGTCGTCCTGGGTCGACCCGTTCCCGCTGCGGCACTCCCTGGCCGGGCGGATGGTCGGGCTGACGTTCATGGTGGCCGGGCTCGGGCTGATGGCCTGGGCCTGGCTCGCCGTCGGCCGGCGGGTCATGGCCGGCGAACGGCTGCCCCTGCTCCGGATGACGGCGTGCTGGAGCATCCCGCTGCTGCTGACCCCTCCACTGTTCAGCCGCGACGCCTGGAGCTACGCGGCCCAGGGCGCGCTGGTAGCGGAGGGCTACAACCCGTACGACGTAGGACCCGGCGTACTGTCCGGCCACATCGTCGAGGCCGTCGACCCGATGTGGATGCAGACCCCTGCACCGTACGGCCCGCTGCCACTCGCGTACGGCGGCCTGGTCGCTCACCTGACCATGAACCCGTACCTCCTGATGCTGGCGCACCGACTGCTCGCAGTACTCGGCATAGTCCTCATCGCCTGGGCCGTGCCGCGCCTTGCAACCGCCTGTCGGGTAGACCCGGCCTTTGCCACCTGGCTGGTCGTACTGAACCCCATGCTGATCACGCACGGCATCGGCGCCGCCCACAACGACATCCTGATGCTCGGGCTCGCCTGCAGCGCGTTCGCACTCGCCCTGACCGGCCGCTGGGGTACGGCGGCCGTAGTGGCCGGTGCCGCGGCCGCAGTGAAGCTCCCGGGCGGGCTGGTTGCTATAGCGATCGCTGCGGTCATGAGTCCGCTGGCAGGACGGCTGCACCGGTTCGCCAGCCTGGTGATCGCCGGGTTCGTGTCGGTGGTCACCCTGGTCACGATCGGCGCGCTGACCGGTGTGGGCTCCGGCTGGCTCGGTGCACTCGACGTACCCGGGCTGGTCCGTTCTCCGTTCTCCATCGCCAACCTGATCGGTATGGCGGCGTCCGGCCTACTCGGCTGGTTGGGAGAGGACACAGCCGCCGCACAGGCGCTACAGATCGTCCGGCTGATCGGCATGATCGCCGCGCTCGGCCTGATCGCGTGGCTGAGCCTCAGATCCTCGATCCACTACGCAGCACGGGCTGTGGGCGTGGCCCTGCTCGCGGTTGTCGTACTAGGCCCCAGTGCGCACGACTGGTACTTCTTGTGGTGCCTGCCGTTCCTGGCCGTCGCACGGCCCGGCCGGCGGATGACCACGATCATCACTGCGGTCAGCCTGATCTTCACGATCGCCGCACCGCTCAACTCGTCGCTGCGCGGTGCGACCATCCCGATCCTGACGACGACCGCCCTGGTGATCGCGATCGCCCTGCCGCTGCTCAACCACCTCCGCACGCTGCAGCCGGCCCGCAAGGTACCCGTTACAGCTGCTTGAGCGCCTCGACCATCGACCGGCTCAGCGGCCGGTGGCCGTCCCGGGCGAGCCGTACCTCGACCACGTCCAGCCCGGCCACCGTCGGCGCCAGCGCGGCCCGCAGCTCGTCCGCGGTCTGCACCAGCGTGTACGGCGTACCGCTCGCGGCGCACAGTGCGGACAGGTCCACGTTGTGCGGCGTACCGAAGACGCGCTCGAAGTGCGTGGCGTGCGCCGGGTCGCCCTGCTCGAGGGTGGAGAAGATGCCGCCGCCGTTGTCGTTGACGACCACGATCCGCAGGTCCGGGCGGGGCTCGTCCGGGCCGATGACCAGGCCGTTGCTGTCGTGCAGGAACGCCAGGTCACCGATCAGCGCGTACGTCGGTCCCGCGTTCGCCAGGGCGGCGCCGACGGCGGTCGAGATCGTGCCGTCGATACCGGCCAGGCCGCGGTTGGCGATCGTCCGGATCGGCACCACCGGGGCCAGGTCGAGGTCGCGGACCGGGTTCGAGGAGGCGACCACTAGCATGCCGTCGGCGCCCGCGGCCTCGCCGACGATCGCCGCGACCCGCGGTCCGTTCAGGCCGTCCGCGAGCAGCTTGTCGAGCTCCGGCCGGGCCGCCTGGTCCGCGTCCTGCCAGCGCGCGAGCCAGTCGGTCGTGTCCGGCCCGGTGACTTCCAGTCCGGTCACCACCGACGCCGCCCGGCGGGCCGGGTCCGGCCACGACCCGGTCGGCGACACCACGACCACCTGGACATCAGCCCGCGCCAGCAACTGCGAGATCGGCCGCGACAACGTCGGGTGGCCGAAGATCAGCACCCGCTCGATCTCCTCCGCGAGTTCACTTGCCTGCAGCAACAACCTGTACGTGCTGATGACCGACGGCCCGGTCCGCGCCCGGCTGGACGGCTCCGCGAACAACGGCCACCGCCCGGCCTCCGCAGCAAGCCTCGCGGCTTGCGAAGCCCCGTCACCAGCAACCACGACAGTCCGCGGCCCCGGAGACACTGCCGCGGGTTGAGCATTCGCAGCATGCACAGCCGTCCACGGCCCGGTACTACGACCAGCCAGAGGCTCTGGCCAATCAGGCCCATCAGTGGGCACCAGCGGCTCACTGAACGGACAGTTCAACTGCACCGGCCCAGGATCAGCAGACCGCGCCCCGGTAGCGACAGCCACCGCACGCGCCACCTGCGACCGCCAGTACGCCACCTGGCCGATCTCACGCACCGGCGTACCCATCTCGTGGAACAGCCGCACCGCCGACCCGAACACCTTCAGCTGATCGGTCGTCTGGTTCGCCCCACTCCCCCGCAGCGCAGGCGGCCGATCCGCACTCAGCACGACCAGCGGGAGCCCACTGTGCGACGCCTCCAGCACAGCAGGGTGCAGGTTGGCCACCGCGGTACCCGAGGTCGTCACCACGGGCACCGGCAGACCGGTACCCCGCATCAGCCCGATCGCCAGGAAACCCGCAGTACGTTCGTCTATGCGCACGTGCAGCCGCAGCCGCCCGTCACGGTCCGCAGCAGCCAGTGCCAACGCCAACGGAGCGCTCCGGGAGCCCGGAGACACCACGGCCTCGCGGACACCGCAACGGATCAGCTCATCGACCACCACAGTCGCGAACGCTGTGGACGGGTTCATCCGGCACTCCTTACTCGGGACAGGCGCTCTTCCCACACCCTGGTCCGCTCTGCATCAGCACGAGAAGCCTTTAGCAGCTGGGGATCCGGTGCGACGCGTTTGACCGGCAGGAACCCGTTAACAGGCAGCAGGGGCTCCGCGACGACCTCTTGCGTAAACATCGAGACCGTGGCGAGCCCGCACGCGTAAGGCAACTCCGGAAGCGCAGCAGCGAGTGCAACACCGGCAGCGATACCTACTGAGGTCTCCAGCGCCGACGACACCACAACGGGCAGCCCGATCTGCTCTGCGATGTCCAGACACGCACGCACACCACCGATCGGCTGCACCTTCAGTACGGCGATGTCGGCCGCGTCGAGCTTCTTCACCCGCAGCGGGTCCTCCGCCCGGCGGATGGACTCGTCCGCCGCAACAGGTACGTCCGTACGCCGCCTGACCTCGGCCAGCTCCTCCACAGTCGCGCAGGGCTGCTCGACGTACTCCAGCTCGAACCGCTGCAGTTCCTTGAGGTTCTGCAGGGCCTGGTCCACCGACCACAGCCCGTTGGCGTCGATGCGGACGTTTCCGTTGCCTATGGCATCCCGTACCGCTTCAACACGCTCCAAGTCGTCAGCAAGCGTCTGGCCCGGCTCAGCCACCTTCACCTTTGCCGTACCGCATCCTGATGCTCTGACGATCGCTGCAGCTTTCTCTGGACCTACTGCCGGCACAGTGCAGTTGACGGGGACCTGGTCGCGTACTGGCGCCGGCCACCCGTCCTCGGCGGCTTCACGCGCTGCACGCAGCCAGGAGACGCAGGTGGCGTCGTCGTAGTCCAGGAACGGGCTCCACTCCGCCCAGCCCGCAGGGCCTTCGTACAGCATGCCCTCGCGCACTGTGATGCCACGGAACTTGTTCTTGAGCCCGATCGAGTACGTGATCACCGCACGCCTTCCAGCAACCGCTGCCGGTCGACCTTGCCCGAAGCAAGCATCGGCAACGTCTCCAGCTGTACGACGTCCTGCGGCGCCCAGGTCCGCGGCAGCGTCTCGCTGACCCAGTCGCGGACCTCCTCCCGTGCCGGCTCGCCCACGACGAAAGCGATCACCCGTGTCCCCCACTCCGCGTCAGGAGCTCCCAGCACCACGGCGTCCTTCACGCGAGGGTGTTCGAGCAGTCGCGCCTGCACCGTGGTCAGCGTGACGTTCACGCCACCGGAGATCACCACGTCGTCGACCCGGCCGACCACCCGCAACCGCCCGTCCTCCAGCTCGCCACGGTCCTGCGTACGGAACCAGCCGTCCCGCAGTACGTCGGCCGTCAGCTCCGGGCGCAACCGGTACCCGGAGAACAGGGTGCTGCCCTTGATCAGGATCCGCCCGTCGTCCAGGGCGATCGACGTACCGTCCAGGGGCACCCCGGCGTACACGCAACCGCTGCCGGTCTCGGTCATCCCGTACGCCGGGATCGCGGTCACGCCGGCCGCCCGCGCGCGCTGCTTCAGCGGCTCCGGCGTCGACGCCCCGCCGATGATGATCGCGTCGAACGACCGCAATGCCTCCAGGTCCGTGTCCAGGTACCGCGCCAGCTGGGTCGGGACCATCGCGGTGTACCGGCGGTCCCCGGTCAGCCGGCGGGCGGACGCGCTGAAGCCGTCCTCGACCGGGACCGGCGTCGTACCGGCGACCAGCGAGCGCGTGAGGACCTGCAGGCCGCCGACGAAGTACGGCTTCATCGGCAGCAGCCACTGCCCGGGACCGCCGAGCCGGTCGTGGGTAGCGACGGCCGAGGCGATCAGCGCGTCCCGCGACAGCAGCACGCCCTTCGGTTCGCCCGAGGACCCGGACGTGGTGAGCACCACAGCGCAGTCGTCCTCGATCGGCTCGTCCGGCGCCGCGGCCTGCCGCACCCGCGCGGCTCCGACGGCGTCCTCCGGCACCGGCGCGAACGGCGTACCGCTCCCGTCGAGTACTTCGCTCAGCGCGGTCAGCACCGCATCCGGCGTACCGGGAATCAGCCGCAAGGTAGACATGTCACACCGAGCGTACGACCCAGGTGCTGGTCCCAGCACGCTGGCCCGCTGCCTCCGGTCGGCCGCCCGGCTGACAGAATCGACGGTCATGGCTACCCCTGCCCAGTGGATCGAAGGCGCCCGCCCCCGCACCTTGCCCGCCGCGATCTCCCCCGTGCTCGTCGGAACCGGCGCGGCCGCCTACCTGGACGCCTTCGTCTGGTGGAAGGCGCTGCTGGCCCTCGGCGTCGCGCTCGCGCTGCAGATCGGCGTCAACTACGCCAACGACTACAGCGACGGTATCCGCGGTACCGACGAGAACCGCGTCGGCCCGTTGCGCCTGGTCGGCTCCAAGGTCGCCACGCCCCGCGCCGTCAAGACGGCCGCGTTCACCTGCTTCGGTGTCGGCGCCGTGCTCGGCATCGTGCTGTGCGCGACGACCACGTGGTGGCTGCTGGTCGCCGGGGCCGCCTCGCTGCTCGGCGCGTGGTTCTACACCGGCGGCAAGAAGCCCTACGGCTACCGCGCGCTCGGCGAGGTCAGCGTCTTCCTCTTCTTCGGCCTGGTCGCGGTGCTCGGTACGACGTACGCCCAAGCCGAGACCCTGCACTGGACCGCCATCGCGGGCGCCGTCTCGGTCGGCTCGATCGCCTGCGCGCTCCTGGTCGCGAACAACCTCCGCGACATCCCCACCGACTCGGTGACGGGCAAGCGCACACTCGCCGTCGTCCTGGGCGCGGCCAACTCCCGGCGCCTGTACGCCGCCCTGATCGTCCTCGCGTTCGTCCTGGCCGCCGTCTCGGCAGTCGCGACGCCGTGGGCACTCCTCGCCTTCATCGCCGTACCGCTGGCCATCATGTCCACCCGGGTGATCCTCAGCGATGCGGTCGGCCCGGCGCTCATCCCAGTCCTGAAGAACACCGGCCTCACCGAACTCCTGTACGCCGTCGGCCTCGGGCTCGGCCTGGCTCTGGGCGGGTAAGCATGACTTTGCCGAGCGCCGTTGTCGAGCTGACCGATCGTTTCCTGGCCGAGGTGGACAGTCGGCTCCCGGGACGGCTGACCGGGCTGTTCCTGCACGGGTCGATCTGCTGGGGCGAGTTCTTCCCGGGCAGTGACGTCGACTTCGTCGCGGTGTGGGACGACGTACCGGACACCGCTGTCCTGCAGGAAGTGCATGAGGCCGCCAAGGCGGAGCTGACCTTCGACGGTTTCCACTGCACGGCCGCGGACCTGGCGGCCGATCCGTCAACGCTCGGGGCGCGTCCGGTGTTCTTCCAGGGCGCGTTCGACCCCGAAGGCACCAGCGACATCAACCTCGTCACCTGGCACGAGCTCGCCGAGCGCGCGGTCGTCGTCCGCGGCGAACTCCCGCCGGTCTACACGAACCTCGACGACCTGATCGCGTACACCCGGACGAACCTCGACACGTACTGGCGCGCGATCGCCCAGCGGATCGAGAACGCCGACCTGGCCACCGCCGGCCGGAACGACGCCGCCGTCGCCTGGGTCACGCTCGGCGCACCCCGCCTGCACCACCTCCTGGCCACCCGGACCCTCACCTCGAAGAGCGGCGCCGGCCGCTACGTCCTGAACTCCCTGGACCCGCGCTGGCACCGGATAGCCCAGGAAGCCCTCACCATCCGCGAGTCCCCCGGCACCCCCACCACCTACAACACCCCGACCGAGCGCGCCGAAGACGCCCAGTCCCTACTCGCCTGGATCCTCCAGGACACCCCCTAACCGCTCGATGGTGTCGGCGAGGGCGGAGATGGGTTGCCGGGTGTCGACCTCGAGGGTCGCGCCGCGGCGGAGGAGGGGCTCGACGGTGCGGACGTAGTGCGCGATTTCCCCTTGTTCTGCTGGGGTTCGACCGTACGGGTTGTTGGTACGGCGGCGTACCCGATCGATGAGGATCTCGAGCGGGGCGGTGAACAGGACGACGTGGTGGAAGCGGTCGTAGAAGCTGCCCTGGTTCTCGACGGTACCTGAGACGATCACCTCGGGTTGCGCGAGCAGCTGATGCATGCGGGGCTCATCCCAGGTGCCGTCGGGGAGGGTCCAGTCGTCGTGGTCGGTGTCGACGGTGTGGTGGCCGCGGCGGGCGAGTTCGTCGAGCACGGTGGTCTTGCCGGCGCCGGACATGCCGGTGATCAGGATGCGGGTCACAACGCGTCCCAGGCGGCCATCGCGCAGGTGATGACGGTCTCCAGTTCCGCGCGGGTGGCGCCGTCGCGGGCCTGGACGGAAAGGCCCTGGACGACGGTCGTGTAGTAGCGGGCAAGCCCGTCGAGTCGTACGGGCGGTACGTCGGCGGCGAGGCGGTCGCGGATCTCCTCGTACATGCCGTGCCGGCCGTCGGCGAGGAACTGGCGTACGGCGTGGTTCTCGACGGCGCCGGTGGGGGCGGCGAGGATCAGCATGCAGTAGTGCGGGTGTTCGGGGTGCGTGATCTGGTCCGCGGTCGCCCGCAGCATCGCGTGGATCGCCTCGCGGGCGGTCTTGCCCTCGCGGAGCGCCCGGCGGGGCGGCTCGCCGGCGGTGGCGCCGTACAGGGTCATGACCTGGCGGAACAGGTTCTCCTTGCTGCCGAAGTACGCGTAGATGCTCGCCGACCGGATCCCCATCGCCTCGGCGAGGTCGCTCAGCGAGGTGCCTTCGTACCCGCGTTCCCAGAACACGTCGAGGGCCTGGCGCAACGCGACGTCCGGGTCGAACGTCCGCGGTCTGCCGCGGGTCGCCATCGGCTCCTCCTCCGAGGTTTGTTGGTCGATCGACCAAGTTTAGCTTGACCGGTGGATGCTGTGCTGCGACTCTTTGTTGGTCAATCGACCAACAAAGGGGTGTGGGATGCAAGCGCTGGTGCAGACGTCGCTGGACGGGCCGCGGGATGTGAAGCTGACGGACGTACCGGTGCCGCGCCCCGGACCGGGCGAAGTGCTCGTCCGGGTGACCGCCGCCGGGGTCAACTACGTCGACATCTCGCAGTCGTACGGCACGTTCGCGGGCGGACCGCAGCCGCCGTACGTCGCCGGGATCGAGGCCGCCGGCGAGGTGGTCTCGGCCGGCGAAGGCGTCGACCTCACGCCCGGCACGCACGTGGTCGGCGTGTGCATCGCCGGCGGGGCATTCGCGGAGTACGCCGTACTGCCCGCCGTCGCCGTCCTTCCCGTACCGGAGGGCTGGGACGACGCCGAGGCGCTGGGACTACTCGTCAACTGGCCGACCGCGCTCGCTGCCCTCCGCCCGCTCGGCCGGTTGACCGCCGGCGAGACCGTCCTCATCCACGCCGCCGCCGGCGCCACCGGCCAAGCCGCCGTACGAATGGCCAAGCACTACGGCGCGACGGTGATCGCCACGGCCGCACCCGAGAAGCACGACACCGTACGCCGCCTCGGCGCCGACCACGTCCTCAACTCCCACTCCCCCGGCCTGGCCACCGAAATCCTCCACCTGACCGACGGCGTCGACCTTGCCCTCGAGTCCACCAACCTCACCACCAGCCTCGAGGTAACCAAACCCGTCACCGGCCGGGTCGTCGTCTACGGCCTCGCCGCCGGCACCTCAACCCTCACCAACTGGGACCTGGTCTACAAACACCAACTCCACGTCATCGGCCTCAACCTGGGCGCCCTCATCCAACACACACCCCACCTCTACGGCGAAGTCCTCACCGAACTCTTCACCCTCATCTCCACCGAAGTCCTCACCCCCACCACCCCAACCACCTACCCCCTCCCCGACGGCCCAACAGCCCTCACCACCCTGGAATCCCGCGCAACCACCGGCAAACTGGCACTCCGCCCCTGAACAATCGGCCGCTCGACAGTACGTATGCGTCCACTACACGCGCTCGCCCGCGTGGTCGTCCCTCGGATTGCCGGGCAGTGGACATATACGTACTGTCGAGCTGCTGCTACTCCGGTTCGGTCCAGTGGCCGGTGGTGGCGAAGGTTTCCAGGGTGGTGGCGTAGGGGGTGATGTCGATGCCGCTGGTGCGGAGCCAGGCGTCGTCGTAGTAGGTGTTGCCGTAGCGTTCGCCGCTGTCGCAGAGCAGGGTGACGATGCTGCCGCGGGCTCCGGTACGGCGCATCTCGGCCGCGAGGCGGAGGGCGCCCCAGAGGTTGGTGCCGGTGGAGCCGCCGACCAGGCGGCCGGTGACGCGGGAGCAGAAGCGCATCGCGGCGATCGACGCGGCGTCGGGGACCGAGATCATCCGGTCGACGACGCCGAGGACGAACGACGGCTCGACGCGCGGGCGGCCGATGCCTTCGATGCGGGACGGGCGGCCGGTGGAGAACTCGTGGTCGCCGGCCTCGAAGGCCGGGAAGAACGCGGAGTTCTCCGGGTCGACGACCGCGACCGAGGTCTCGTGCCGCTGGTAGCGGACGTACCGCCCGATGGTGGCCGACGTACCGCCGGTGCCGGCGCCGACCACGATCCAGGTCGGGATCGGGTGCTGCTCCAGGGACAGCTGCCCGAAGATCGACTCGGCGATGTTGTTGTTGCCGCGCCAGTCGGTCGCGCGTTCGGCGTACGTGAACTGGTCCATGTAGTGCCCGCCGGTCTCCTCGGCGAGCCGCTTGGCCTCGCCGTAGATCTGGCCGGAGCGCTCGACGAAGTGGCAGCGGCCGCCGTAGAACTCGATCAGCTCGACCTTCTCGGGGCTGGTCGAGCGCGGCATCACCGCGACGAACGGGAGCCCGAGCAGGCGGGCGAAGTACGCCTCGCTGACCGCGGTGGAGCCGCTGGACGCCTCGATCACCGTCGTGCCCTCGTGGATCCAGCCGTTGCAGAGGGCGTACAGGAACAGCGACCGGGCCAGGCGGTGCTTGAGCGAGCCGGTCGGGTGCACGGACTCGTCCTTGAGGTACAGGTCCACACCGGTACCTTCCGGCATCGGGAACACGTGCAGATGCGTGTCCGCGCTCCGGTTCGCGTCGGCGTCCACGATCCGGATCGCCTCGGACACCCAGGCCCGCGCCTTCTCGTCCCGCCGATCGACCTCGCGGCACACCCCGTCAACCTCACTCATGCGGGCCAGGCTAGGACTTCCGCGCGGATTTGAGTATTCCTACGCTCCGCAACCACCCCCGCGGGACCCCGAAAGCGAGCTACTGTCGGAACCCATGACGACCGGGCAGGGGGAACGATGAGTGAGAACAGTGATCGGCCGACGCGGCAGCGGGTGACGTTGACCGACATCAGCTCGCGGGCGTGGGAGCACCCCGCGGACCGTGGCGCGCTGGTGGCGCTGCGGCAGCTGAAGGGGTTCGACTACGTACTGCGGAAGATGTCCGGGCTGATCAACGAGCGCGCCTTCCGGCTGCAGTACCTGGGCTCGGCGATCCGGGTCGACGAGCGGCAGTTCCCGACCGTCAACCGGCTGTACACCGAGGCGGCGAGCACCCTCGACGTCCGGGACCTCCCGGAGCTGTACGTCACCAACAGCCCGATCTGGAACGCGGTCACGATCGGCATGGACAAGCCGTTCATCGTGGTGAACAGCGCGCTCCTCCAGGGCCTCGACGAGGAGGAGCTGCGATTCGTCCTCGGACACGAGCTCGGGCACGCGCAGAGCGGACACGCGCTGTACCAGTCGCTGCTGATGTGGCTGATGCGGCTCACCGGCGCGTTCAACTGGATGCCGATCGGTGCCCTCGGCCTGCGCGCGATCATCGCCGCGCTGCACGAGTGGTCCCGCAAGGCGGAGTTGTCCGGCGACCGGGCCGGTCTGCTCGCGACCCAGGACCCGGCGGTCGCGCTCCGGGTGCAGATGAAGCTCGCCAGCGGCGGCCAGCTCCAGGAGCTCGACACGACCGCGTTCCTTGCCCAGGGCACGGAGTACGAGAGCGCCGGCGACCTCCGCGACAGCGTGCTGAAGCTGCTGCTGCTCGAGGCGCAGTCGCACCCGCTGGCCGTGATCCGGGCGCATGAGCTGCGCCGCTGGGTGGACGAGGGCGAGTACACCACGATCGTCTCCGGCGACTACCCGAAGCGCCAGGAGGACGCCGACGCGTCGATCTCGCAGGAGGCGAAGAACGCCGCGAAGTCGTACTCCGAAGCCTTCAACCGCTCGCAGGACCCGCTGGCGAAGCTGCTCCGCGACCTCGGGGACGGCCTCGGCGGCGTCCGCGACTGGGTCTCCTCGAAGTTCCCGCCCCGAAACTGATTGGTGTCCAGCCCGGGCCGGTTGCATCCTGTACGACGTGATCGACATCCAAGCAATCGGCCCGGACGACTGGAAAGCCTGGCGCGAACTACGGCTGGCCGCGCTGCAGGAGGCCGCGTTCGCGTTCGGCTCCCGCTACGAGGACTGGGCCGACGCGACCGAGGACCGCTGGCGGCAGCGACTCTCCGAGCCCGGCGCCTACCAGGTGATCGCCGGCATCGACGGCACGCCGGCCGGAATGGCGGGTGGATTCCTTGATGAGTACAGCCCGGCCGGCGAGACGGCCGAGCTGGTCTCGATGTGGGTCGCGCCAGCGGGCCGCGGCAAGGGTGTCGGCAACGCCCTGATGCAGGCCGTCGAGGACTGGGCACGGTCCACCGGCGCGACCGCCCTCAAGCTGTCCGTTGTCCCCGGCAACGACCCCGCGCACAACCTGTATCTCCGCCACGGGTACGTCGACACCGACGAGCCCGGTGATCTGATGGCCGACGGCGTACGCCGCGAGCTCGTGATGCGGAAACCGTTGTAGAAAAGGACGAAGGGCTCGCCTCCCCCTCCCGGAAGCGAGCCCTTCGAGTACGGCGATCAACCCAGTGATCAGCCCATGTGGACCGGGCTCTGGCCGTCGTTGGCCAGGTCCTTGTGCTTGATCGACAGGCCGATCAGCGTGATCAGCCCGGCGCCCAGCGCCAGGAACGACGACCACAGGAACGCGCGGGTGAACCCGTGCGTCGTGGCCAGCGCGGTGAACTGTCCCTGCAGCTGCTTGATCTGCTCCGGCGACTGCCCGGACTCGGCCGCCTTCTGCAGGCCCGGGGCCAGCTCGGCGAACCTGTCCTTGATCGCGTTCGTGGAGATCGTCCCGAGCAGCGCCAGGCCGACCGCACCACCGATCTGCTGCACGGTGTTCAGTACGGCGGATCCGACGCCGGAGTCCTCCGCCGCCACGCCACTGACCGCGGTCAGCGTCAGCGGTACGAAGATCAGCCCCATCCCGAACGACAGCACCAGGATGTACGGCAGCAGATGCGTCAGGTACGTCGAGTCCACCTGCAGCCGGCTGAACCCGAACATGCCGGCCGCCACGAACACGCCACCCGCACCGGCGATCCAGCGCGGGTCGATCCGCGCCACCAGCGCCGACGCGACCTGCGCCGCGACCACGATGCCGACGCTGAACGGCAGGAACGAGACGCCGGTCTTGAGCGCGCTGTAGCCCATGATCGACTGCACGAAGATGCCCAGGAAGTAGAACATCGAGAACATCGCCGCGCCGACGATCAGCATCACGAAGAAGCTC
>NZ_DASRVN010000191.1:0-13714 GCF_035655035.1 Kribbella sp.
TGGTCGGCCCGTACGAACCACCCACCACACCACCGACCACACCACCGACGAGCCCGCCGACCTCGCCCACGAGCCCGCCCAGTACCCCGCCGACGGGTCCGTCCACGACGCCTCCTCCTACTACTCCGCCGACGACGGCACCGACTACTCCGCCGAGCGGCTCGCCGCCGGCGTGTGTGACCACGGTTCTGTCGGTCGGGCATGTGGATGTCGCGGCTCGTACGGTCGGCAGCGGTCTGCGGTTCCAGGTGAAGGACGGGACGCAGGGTACGGCGGTCTGGCGCGATCCGGGGACGGTCGCGTTCCAGGTGAAACCGTCCGCGGACGAAGTCGTGCCGGCGTCGCCGTCGTACCGGTTCCTGGGCGCGGCGGGTGCGACGGTGTGGCAGATCCCGCAGACGCAGGCCGAGGAGCTGCTGTGGGCGGGCTGGAACACCGAGTCGGTGGACTACAGCACGCTGGCGGGTCCGGTGCGCTGGTCGCTGGACAAGGTCGTCGGGCCGGGGAAGGTCGCGGTCTATCAGTTCGATCAGTTCGGTGAGCCGCTGATCTCGTTCGACAGCGGGAAGCCGTTGCCGCAGTCGATCAGTCTCGCGGGACCGACGCATGCCCACGGCAACTGGGCGTTCACGAAGCTCGGTGTGTACAAGCTGACGTTCACGTACTCCGCGACCTCGAAGTCGGGGCAACCTCTGAAGGACACCGCGACGCTGGCGGTAGTCGTCGGACCGGACCTCGGCGCGCTGTGCCCCGGCGGCCCGGCCCCGACCACCGAACCGACGGGCACGCCAACGACCGCACCGTCGGGCACGCCAACGACCGGACCGACCGGCGAACCGACCGCCTCCCCGAAGCCGACGTCCGGCCCACAGCAGCCGACTCAGCACCGGACGACGGCCCCGACCTCCGACCCGCGGCGGTCGGCGCCGAGTCTCCGTCCGTGCATCACAGTCTCCGTCCCGACGCGAACGACGAGCAGTCCCACCGCCGAACCGTCGGCTGGGACCACCTCTACCACGGCGTCACCTGCAGGTACGACGTTGACCAACGGTCACGCGGACTACGCCGTACGGATCGAGGGTTCCGGACTCAAGTCCCGCCTGAAGGACGGGACCAAGGCCGGTGATCCGGTATGGCGGGACCCGGCCGCCGTCACCGTCCGCTTGAACTCGGCCGCCGCGGCCACCGTCCCGGGCGGAGCGTTCTCGTTCCTGGGGGCGGCTGGGTCGTCGATCTGGCAGATTCCGCAGACGCAGAAGAACGGCGTGGTCTGGCTCGGCTGGAACACCGAAGCGCTGACGGCCGCCCAGGTGTACGGCGGCGGCGTCGACTGGCGGCTGGACAAGGTGACGGGGCCGGGCCGGATGGCGGTGTTCGAGTTCGACTCGTTCGGGCAGCCGAAGATCATCTTCAACTCCGCCGACGGGCTGCCGGACGCGTACCGGATCCCGCTCGGAACGCATGCCCACGGCAACTGGGCGTTCACCGCGGCCGGCACCTACCGGGCGACGTTCACGCACTCCGCGACCCTTGCCAACGGCAAACAATCGGCTGACACCGCGACCCTCACCTTCGTCGTGGGGCCGTCCGGCGGCGCCCGGTCGGTCGTCGCGGACACCACGCCCGCTTCGACACCCAGCACGCAGCCCGCTCCGACACTGAGCACGCAACCCGCTCCGACGCCCAGCACGCAGCCCACTGTGACGGCAGGGCCCGAGTCCGCTCTGACGAAGGACCAGCAGCCTGCGGCATCCGACTGCAAGCTCGCGATGACCGGCGGATCGTTCGGCCCGGGGCTGGTCGTGGCGGCTGCTGTCCTGGTCCTGCTCGGCGTCGTCACGGTGATAGCCACCCGCCGAGGTACCCGATGAAGCGGCTGGTCGCGTTGGTCGGTGCGCTCGCGCTGCTCGCCGCCGGCTGCGGCAGCGGCACCCGAACAGATGATCAGGGAAAGCTGAACGTGGTCACGACGACGGAGATTCTGGCTGATCTCGTGCAGCAGGTCGGTGGTGAACGGGTGCGGGCGTCGTCGCTGGTGCCGGCCGGTGGGGACCCGCATTCGTACGAGCCGACGCCGGCCGATGCGAAGCGGGTGGCCAAGGCGGACGTTACGTTCACCAACCACCTGCTGCTCGAACCGCAGGCGTTGATCAAGACCATCGACGCCAACGCGGACAAGGACGCCCCGAACGTGTCTCTCGCCGAAGCGGCAGAGTCGTACGGCGCCCACGTCATCCCACTGGTGGAGAACATCGGCCTCGACGTCCTATGGCTCGGGTTGCGCGTGCGCGGTACCGGCAAGGAGCGGGGCGCGACCCGGACGTCGTCTGTCCGGCTGGCAGCGACGAAGCTCGACGGCCCGGGCCAGCTGGTCGCGTATCTGACCGAGTCGCTAGGCCAGCCGGACCGGTACTTCGACTCCACCGACGGTCTGGGCCCGGCCGACAGTACGACGCTCCCGCCGGCTGCGCACACGCATCTGAACTGGGCGTTCACCAAGCCCGGCGTCTACCACCTGACCCTGACCGGCAGCCTCGACAACGGCGACGGCAAGCCGCTGCCGCTCGGTTCCGGCACGTTCACCTTCGCGGTCGGCGTCGAACCGCACAGCGTCAGGCCGGCCGACGACGGTACGGCGATCGTCCTCGGTGAAGGCCATACCGATCTCACCGTCGATCTCGACACCGGCCAGGTCTACGCGTACTCCGACGCCAGCAAGGTCGGCGCTGCCCAGAGCCAGGTCGCGGCTGGCCGGGTCGTCGTCGACGTACCGAACAAGGCACTCGTGGGGGTGCCCGACGATCCGCGGTTCGCGTTCCTCGGCAAGCCCGGAACGCAGATCCACCAGCTGCCGCAGGCTGTCCTCGGCAAGCACGTGCACGGCGAGATCGACCCGCACCTGTGGCAGGACGTCGCCAACGCCAAGGCGTACGTCCAGCTGATCCGCGACACGTTGATCAGCAAGGACCCCGCGGGCAAGCAGACGTACACCGACAACACCGCCGCGTACCTGGGCCGGCTGACCGCGCTGGACGACTACGTCCGTACGACGCTCGCGACCATCCCGCCGGACCGCCGCCAGCTGGTTACGACCCACGACGCGTTCGGCTACCTCGCGTCGGCGTACGGCATGACCGTCGCCGGGTTCGTGGTACCGAATCCGGCGCAGGAGCCGAGCGTCGAGCAGGTCCGCAAACTGTCCGGCACGATCCGCAACCTGAAGGTCCCGGCCGTGTTCACCGAGCCGAACCTGGCCCGGCGGGCGTCCGTACTGATCCAGGTCGCCCACGACCAGGGCGTGCAGGTGTGCTCGCTGTACGGCGACGCGTTCGACGACCACGCCCGTACCTATCTGGCGATGATGCGCCACAACGCCGACGAACTGAAGCGCTGCCTGGGGGAGAGCCGATGAAAAGAACCGCGGCATTGTTGCTCGCAACCGTTTTCCTGGCGGCCGCGTCGCCGCCGGTCGCGATGGCCGATTCGGTGCCCTCGGCAACGGAAAGGCGGGTGATCGCAAACGGTCACGTAGACCTCGGGCCGCGATTCGTGAACGGCGCCTGGACCATCCAGCTCCGCGACGACACGGCGGCGCCCGCGGTCTGGCGGCCGTTGGAGAACGTCGTACTCCAGGCGAGCGGCAAGGCACAGCTCGCCGTACCGGACGATCCGGCGTACACCTTCCTCGGCAAGCCCGGCGCGCAGGTCTGGGTGATCCCGCAGGTCCAGCAGGCCGGCGTCGTCTGGCCGGGCTGGAACACCCAGGACCCTGAGGTCGCGCAGCGGATCGATCGCGAGGTGACCTGGACGTTGGAGGATGTCCGCGGTCCGGGGAAGTTCACGCTGTTCCTGAACTCGGACTTCGGTCGGCCGGCGCCGGTGTTCGACAGCAGCAAGCCGTTCCCCCAGGAGACCGGGATCGATGGCAACACCCACGTCCACGGCAACTGGACGTTCGATGCCCAGGGCACCTACCTGCTGGCGATCGCGATGACCGCGAAGCTCACCGACGGTACGACGGTCGCCGACCGGCGGACGCTCCGCCTGTACGTCGGAGACGGCGACGCGACGAGCGCCTTCGCGGCCAGCACGCCAAGCCCGACCGCCTCGCCCACACCTGCTCCGACAGCCTATGGACCAACGGCCGACGCGGGCGAGAACCAGGTCGCGATCGGCTGGATCGGTGCCGGTGCCGGCGTACTCGCCCTCTTCGTCGTCGGGGTTGTAGTGACGCGGAGGC
Source organism: Kribbella sp. (assembly GCF_035655035.1). Classification (GTDB taxonomy): domain Bacteria; phylum Actinomycetota; class Actinomycetes; order Propionibacteriales; family Kribbellaceae; genus Kribbella. The sequence goes on from NZ_DASRVN010000191.1 coordinate 4,241, forward strand.
GCCGCGCATGAGCGACCACGTGTTGCGGATCTCCGGTCTGGCCGTCGACCTCGCGGGACGCGAAGTACTCCAGGACGTCGATCTCGCGGTGTCACGGTCGGAACAGGTCGGGCTCATCGGTCCCAACGGGGCCGGCAAGACAACGCTGCTGCGATCGGTGCTCGGGCTGATCCCGGCCCGGGACGGCAGCATCACGATCGACGGCCGGACACCGGCGCAGGCGCGCGGATCGATCGGGTACGTTCCGCAGCGGCACGAGTTCGTCTGGGACTATCCCGTCCGGGTCCGGACCGCGGTGCTGACGGGCCGGACCCACCGCATCGGCTGGTTGCGGCGGCCCGGCGCCGCGGACCGGGACGCCGTCCGGGAGGCTCTTGAGCGGGTGGACCTGACGGAGCTCGCGGACCGGCCGGTCGGTGAGCTGTCCGGTGGCCAACGGCAACGAGTTCTGGTGGCGCGGGCGTTGGCGTTGCGTCCGAGCCTGTTGCTGCTGGACGAGCCGTTCACGGGTCTCGACGTACCGACGCAGGAGATCCTCACCCGGTTGTTCCGCGAGTTGACCGCCGAAGGTACCGCGATCCTGATGACCACGCACGACCTGCCCGCCGCGGCGGACACGTCGCATCGGCTCTGCCTGCTCAACCGCACCGTCGTCGCGGACGGTCCTCCGGACGAACTGCGCGACCCGGCCGTGTGGTTGCGCGCGTTCGGGGTCGCACGGTCCGAGCAGTTGCTGCACAGCCTGGGAGTGACGCGATGATCGAGTTCTTCACCGAGCCGTGGACCCACGTGTTCATGCAGCGCGCGTTCCTCGTCGTGCTGATGTCCGGCGTGGTCTGCGGCGTGATCGGGAGTCATGTCGCGCTGCGCGGGATGGCGTTCATCGGGGACGCGGTGGCGCACTCGGTGTTCCCGGGCATCGCGATCGCGTTCGTACTGAAGGCGAGCCTGGTCGTCGGCGGGATCGTCGCCGGCCTGGTCACCGCGTTGTCGGTCGCCGTGTTCGCGCAGAACCGCCGGCTCAAGGAGGACACCGTGATCGGCGTGTTCTTCGCGGCCGCGTTCGGTCTCGGCATCGTGGTGATGAGTACGGCGCCCGGGTACGGCGGTTCGCTCGAGTCGTTCCTGTTCGGTTCGGTGCTCGGGATCAGTACCACCGACGTGGTCACGGTCGGGGTGGCGGGCGCCGTACTGCTGCTGGTCACCGGCGCGCTGCACAAGGAGTTCGTCACCGTCGGGCTGGACCGGGAGACGGCGCGGGCGGTCGGCCTGCCGATCTTCTGGCTGGACCTGGCCCTGTACGCGATGGTGACGGTCGCGATCGTGATCTCGATCCAGGCCGTCGGCAACGTTCTCGTGCTCGCACTGCTGATCACCCCGGCCGCCTGCGCGCGGCTGCTCACCGACCGGATCGGCGTGATGATGGTGATCGCGCCGCTGATCGGTGCCGTCTCGGGCCTCACCGGCCTGTACCTGTCCTACGCGTTCAACCTCGCCGCCGGCGGGTTGATCGTGCTCACCGCGACCGCGGTGTTCATCGCGTGCTGGGTGTTCGCGCCCCGGCACGGCCTGCTCTCCCGCCGTGGCCCAGCGGCGGCTCGGGTGGTATCCGTCCAACCCTGAAAGGAAATCCATGCGCAAGCCCTACCGCGTGGCGTTGCCCGCAGTGGCACTCCTCGCGCTTGCCGGCGTCGCATCGCCGGCCGATGCGGCACCCAGAGTGGTGCTCGACCAAGGTCACGTCGACGTCGTCGGTGTGGCCTTCGAGAACGGTGCGTTCGACCTGCACGTCCACGACGAGGAGCACGCTGTCGAGTACTCCCCGTCCGAGGTCGAGCTCGTCGCCAAGCCGGCGTCGAAGACGTCTGTACCGGACGACCCGTCGTACAACTTCCTCGGTACGGCGGGAAGCCCCGTCTGGATCCTGCCGCAGGTCCAGGACCCCGAGCTGCTCTGGCCGGGGATCGGGGCCGAGGAGATCGGGTCCGGTGTGTTCACCGACGACGCGTTGAAGGTCGACGTCGTGGGCGTCAGCGGACCCGCCGACGTCAGCATCTTCACCACCGACCCGTTCGGTACGCCGACCGTCCTCGCGGACAGCGGCGACGGCCTGCCCGACACCATCAACACGACCGCGGGAGGACATATGCACGCCAACTGGGCCTTCGAGGCGCCCGGGTACTACAAGCTGAAGGTGCGTGTCAGCGGAAAGCTGGCCGCGACGGGGAAGACCGTGACCTCCAGCATCGCGACGTACTGCTTCAAGGTCGACCTGTGAAGGCCGGACGGCTGGCCGGCAGCCTGATCGCCGGTTTCGTGGCCATGGTCCTGACGGTGGCTCCGGCGCAGGCCGCGACCACGATCTCCGCGGGTCACGTGGACGCGATCGATGTCGGCTGGACGGGATCGGCGCTGACGCTCGACCTGCTCGACGGCACGGTGACCCCGGCGGTTCAGCGGGACCCGGCTGACGTCGTACTGAACGCTGTGTCGGCCAGCAAGACCACGGTCCCGTCGAACTCGGCGTACGCATTCCTCGGTACGGCGGGGTCGCCGGTGTGGATCCTGCCGCAGACCCAGGTGAGCGGGATCGTCTGGCCCGGGTTCGACACCGAGGGCGTGCCGAGCGGCGTCCTGTCGGGGAACACGCTGAACGTGAAGCTGGTGTCGGTGAGCGGACCGGCCGCGATGAGCGTCTACACGACGAACTCGTTCGGCACGCCAACGATCTGGTTCAACAGCGGCGACGGCCTGCCGGACACCCGTGCGCTCGCGATCAACACCCACGCGCACGCCAACTGGGCTTTCCGGGCCGCGGGCACGTACACCGCGGTCTTCGAGGTCACCGCGACGACCGCCGGCGGTACGGCGATCTCCACCGGCCAGAAGACCTACACCTTCACCGTCCAGCCGTAAACGATCAGGTTCCCCCAGGCCCACTCCACCGGCCTGGGGGACCACCCGATCCCGTCGGCGGCAGCACGTACCTGGGCTCCCAGGCGGCCGATCACCTGGTGACGCTCGTCAGTGGTCGTCGTAGTGCCCCTCGTGCGCCGCGTGCAGATGGCCGTCGTGGACGTAGTCGGTGTGGTCGCCGTGTGGGACGGCGACGTGGCCGCAGTTCTCACCGTGCTGGTGGTCGTGACCGGTGTGCTCGGTGTGTGTGGTGCTCATGCTGGCGTTTCCTCCTCGGTGTCTTCCTGCGTGTGCCGGATCGCGTCCTTGACGATGTGAGCCACGTGGGCGTCGGTGAGGGAGTAGATCCGCTCGCGGCCGCGCGACTCGACCTGGATCAGCCGCATCGCCCGCAGTACCCGCAGATGCTGGGAGATCAGGGGCTGCGACTGCCCCGTGGCGGTGACCAGCGCGTGGACGGCCGCCGGACCGCTGGTGAGGTGATCGATGATGGCCAGCCGCAACGGTGCGGACAGCGTCCTGAAGAGCTCGCTCGCTGATTCGTAGCGTCGGTCCACCACGATTCGGACGCTAATATATAGCCATATGTTTATGCAACTACCTGTGCCCCCGACTTGCCCGACCCCCGGCGGCGAGTGCTAGCTTGATGGCGGAATGGTTTTCATTATCGGTTTCGGAGAGACAGGTGCGCTGTGAGGCTGCGTAGTTCGGTTGGGTTGGTGGCTGGTGCGGCGGCGCTGGTGCTGGTGTCCGCCTGTGGTTCGGCCGGGGGCGACAAGGCTGCCGCCGGTACGTCGACGGCCTCGGCAGGGGTCCAGGTCGTCGCGTCGACCAACGTGTACGGCGACATCGTGAAGCAGATCGCGGGTGACAAGGCCGAGGTGACGTCGATCATCTCCGATCCCACTCAGGACCCGCACTCGTACGAGGCGAGCGCGCAGACGCAGCTGTCGCTGTCGAAGGCGAAGGTCGTGATCGAGAACGGCGGCGGCTACGACGACTTCATGGACAAGATGCTCAAGTCGTCGAACAACACCTCGGCGAAGGTGCTGAACGCGGTCGACATCTCCGGGCAGAAGGCACCCGCCGGTGGTGACCTCAACGAGCACGTCTGGTACGACTTCCCGTCGATGGAGAAGCTGGCCGCGAAGGTCGCGAGCACTCTGTCGGAGGTCGACTCCGCGAACAGTTCGACGTACACCGCGAACGCCGCTGCCTTCACCGGCAAGCTGAAGGAACTCGAGGCCACGGAGGCTTCGATCAAGTCGGGCCACGCGGGCGAAGGTGCCGCGATCACCGAGCCGGTGCCGGTGTATCTGCTGACCGCCTGCGGCCTGGTCGACAAGACGCCGGAGCCCTTCAGCAAGGCGATCGAGGAGGGGACCGATGTACCGGCGGCGGTGCTGCAGCAGACGCTCGCGTTGTTCAGTGGAAAGCAGGTCAAGCTGCTCGCGTACAACGAGCAGACCTCCGGCCCCGAGACGGAGAAGGTGCTTGCGGCGGCCAAGGCGAACAACATCGCCGTCGTGCCGGTGACCGAGACTCTGCCGGCCGGCAAGGACTACCTGAGCTGGATGACCGGTCAGCTGAACGCCGTTCGTTCGGGCCTGTCCTGAGGCCGCGATGGATCACGCAACAGAGCCCGTTCTGAGGTTCGACGACGCAGCCTTCGGCTACGGGCGGCGCCAGCTGTGGGGCGGCCTGACGATGGACCTTCGGGCGGGGGAGTTCCTGGCGATTCTGGGCGGCAACGGATCCGGGAAGACCAGCCTGCTCAAGGCGGTTCTCGGCCTGCATCCGTTGATGTCCGGGACCGTTGAGGTCGCCGGCGCACCGCCCCGGCAGGGCAGCGAGAAGATCGGTTACGTGCCGCAGCACCGGCGCATCGACGCGCAGACGCCGCTGCGCGCCCGGGACGTGGTCGGGCAGGGGCTGGACGGTCACCGCTGGGGTATCGGGCGACCCGACCGGGCGCGCCGGCGGCGGATCGAGGAGATGCTGGAGTCGGTCGGCGCCCTCGAGTACGCCGATCGCCCGATCGGGCTGCTGTCCGGCGGGGAGCAGCAGCGGGTGCGGATCGCTCAGGCACTGGTGGCCGATCCGCCGCTGCTGCTGTGCGACGAGCCGCTGCTGTCGCTGGACCTGAACAGCCAGCGGACCGTTTCCGGTCTGGTCGACCGGCGCCGCCGTACGCACGACACCGCGGTCGCCTTCGTCACCCACGACATCAACCCGGTGCTGCCGTACGTCGACCGGGTGCTGTACCTCGCCGGCGGGCACTTCCGGATCGGGACGGTCGACGAGGTGATGACGTCGGCCACGCTGAGCGAGCTGTACCGGTCGCCGGTCGAGGTCGTCCGCTCCGGCGGCCGGGTGCTGGTGGCAGGCATCCCGGAGGTCTCGCACGACGGTCCGGCAGCAGTTCTGCGGGCCGGGTGAGGTCGATGGCATCCATGGACGTGTGGCACGAGATCTTCAACTTCGCCAACTACGGCGAACTGCTGGCCCTGGTACGGAACTCGATCGTCGCCGGTGTGGCGCTCGGGGTCGTCGGTGGCCTGATCGGCGTGTTCGTGATGATGCGGGACCTGCCGTTCGCCGTCCACGGCATCAGCGAGCTCTCGTTCGCCGGTGCGTCGGGTGCGCTGCTGCTCGGGGTGAACGTGGTCGCCGGGTCGTTGGCGGGTTCGCTCCTCGCGGCGATCCTGATCGGCGTACTGGGCAGCCGGGCGCGGGACCGGAACTCGATCATCGGCGTCCTGATGCCGTTCGGGCTCGGGCTCGGAGTGCTGTTCCTGGCCTTGTACAAAGGGCGGGCGGCGAACAAGTTCGGTCTGCTGACCGGCCAGATCGTGGCGGTGGACACTCCGCAGCTGTCCTGGCTGATCGGCACCGGCGTGGTGGTGCTGGTCGGCCTTCTGATCGTCTGGCGGCCGCTGATGTTCGCCAGCTCGGACCCGGATCAGGCGGCGGCCCGAGGGGTGCCGGTGCGGGTGTTGTCGCTGGTCTTCATGGTGCTGCTCGGCCTGGCCGTCGCCATCTCGGTCCAGATCGTCGGGGCGCTGCTGGTGCTGAGCATCGTGGTCACTCCGGCGGCGGCCGCACTCCGGGTCGCGTCCTCGCCGTGGCTCGTGCCGGTGCTGAGCGTGGTCTTCGCGACCGTCTCACTCGTCGGCGGCATCCTGCTCGCCCTCGGCGGCAGCCTGCCGATCAGCCCCTACGTCACCACGATCTCGTTCGTCATCTACGTCGGCTGCCGGCTCGTCGACGCCCGGCGTACCAGTTTCGCCGCCGGCCCGCTCCGCCGACTGCGACCGGCCCGAGGCTGACCAGGGAGCCCACGGATGCGCGAGAGCGGAACGGAGGAATCGGATCGGGCCGGTGGCCGGGACTGGGGCGGACTGCGCCGGACCCGGCAGCGGGCCGCCGTACTGGCGGCTTTGCAGGCCAGCGGCCAGTTCCTGTCCGCGCAGGAGCTGCACCGGGTGATCTCGAAGGGCGACACATCCGTTGGCCTGACCACCGTTTACCGCACCGTGCGCGACCTCGCGCAGGCCGGCCGGATCGACATGATCCGGGAGCAGGACGGCAGCCGGCTGTACCGGCACCGCCGGGCCGTCGGCCACAGTCACTACCTCGTCTGCCGTTGCTGCCTGCGCAGCTGGCCGGTCGACTCCGAGGTGGTCGAGCTCTGGGCCGAAGCGGCCGCCGAGAGCGCCGGTTTCACCGGCGTCGAACACACCGTCGAACTCACCGGCATCTGCGCGCAGTGCGTCGGTGCCGCCAGCAAAGGAGAACCCCCGTGCCGCCAGGCCTCCGGCCACCCGGACGATCACCCGACCTCGCCGCGCTGAAGGCGTCGGTCCGGCAACTGCTGGACCTCGACGACGAGACCGCGGTGATGATCCGCCAGCTCGACTGTACCGAGCCGGGCTGCCCGCCCGTGGAGACGGTCGTCGCCGTACTGCCGATGCACGGCGAGGCGCGGCGCTGGACCCTGCACCGGCCTGTCGACGAGATCAGCCCGGCCGATCTGCAAGAACTCATCCACACCGAAGCTGAAGGAGCCTGAACCGTCATGACCGATGACACCACCGCCGCCGAGACCATGGACACCATGGACGATCGCGTTCCGGTCACCGTCCTGACCGGGTTCCTCGGTTCGGGCAAGACCACGCTGCTGAACCGCATCCTGACCGAGCAGCACGGCCTGCGGATCGCCGTCATCGAGAACGAGTACGGCGAGGTCGGCATCGACGACGCCCTCGTGCTCGATGCCGAGGAAGAGATCTTCGAGATGAACAACGGCTGCATCTGCTGCACCGTGCGCGGCGACCTGATCCGGATCCTCGGCGCGCTGATGCGCCGCCGGGACAAGTTCGACCGGATCCTGATCGAGACCACCGGGCTGGCCGATCCGGCGCCGGTCGCGCAGACCTTCTTCATGGACGACGAGATCGCCTCGGAGCTCCGGCTGGACGCGATCGTGACGCTGGTCGACGCCGCCCACGTGTTGCCGCACCTGGACGAGGTGAAGCCCGAAGGCGTCGAGAACGAGGCGGTCGAGCAGGTCGCGTTCGCCGACCGGATCGTGCTGAACAAGACCGACCTGGTCGACGAGGACACGATCGCGCAGGTGGTGTCGCGGATCCGGGCGATCAACACACCGGTGGAGATCATTCCCACCGCGCACGCGGCCGTCGAGCTGGAGCGCATCCTCGACGTCGGCGCGTTCGACCTCGACCGGGTGCTCGCCGACGACCCGACCTTCCTCACCGACACCGACCACCAGCACGACCTGACCGTCACGTCGGTCGGCGTCGACGTCGAGGGCGAGGTCGACGGCGACCGGATCAACGAGTGGCTCGGCGGTCTGCTGCGGACCAAGGGCGCGGACATCTTCCGCTCGAAGGGCATCCTCGCGGTCGCCGGATCGGATCAGCAGTACGTGTTCCAGGGCGTGCACATGCTGCTGCTGGCCGAGGGTGGGCGCGAGTGGCGCGACGGTGAGACCCGCCGCAACCGGCTGGTCTTCATCGGGCGCAACCTCGACCGCGACGAACTCCAGCGCGGTTTCGCCGACTGCCTGGTGACGGCACAGGTGGCGGTGTGAGCGCGACGATCATCGCGACCGACTCGGTCTGGCACCAGCAGGTCGACGACGCGCCGGTCTCGCTCAGCGTGGCGGGCGGTCTGGTCGCGATCGCCGGAGCGGCCGGCCCGGCCTGGGTGCTGGATCTCAGCACGGGCGACAAGGTCGGCGAGCTGGAGCTGGACGGCGGCCTGCTCCGTGCGTCGTTCTCGCCGGACGGCGAGCACCTTGCGATCACCGGGCCTGCCGGCCATGCTCTTTGGCGCCGCTCCGACGGTCGCGTCGTGACTGCGGCGACCGGACGCTGGTCGCAGGCTGCGGCCTGGGCCGACGGGCGGGTCGCCGTGGCCTCCGGTCGGCAAGCGGTCGTTCTCGATGCCGACGGCAACGAATTGTGGGAGACCGAGCCGGCCGCCAGTACGGTCACCGACGTACGGTGGCTGCGCGGTGGCCGGCGGCTGGCCGTCGCGGCGTACGGCGCCGTACGGTGTCACGAGCGGCACCAGTCCGCCCCGGTCGCGACCTATCCGTACGTCGGATCACACCTGGCGCTGGCCATCTCGCCCAACGACCGCTGGATCTGCAGCGGCAACCAGGACGCGTCGATCCACATCTGGCGCAGCCGGGACGGCGACGAGCTGACGATGGCGGGCTACCCCGAGAAGGTGTCCCGGCTGGCGTTCGACGACACCGGCCGCTGGCTCGCGGCCGACGGTGCGCCGGATGTGACCGTGTGGGACTTCTCCGGGAAAGGCCCGAACGGTACGGCGCCGCGCATGCTGAACGCGCACGAGACGATCACCGCGCTGGCGTGGCGCCCGGGCACGCTCGGCCACCTGGCCAGCGGTGATGCCGATGGCAAGGTGGCGCTGTGGCGAGTCACGAACGGTCGACCCGAGGCCCGGCAGCGGCCGGTGCGGACGTTCGAGCTGAGTGACGGGGTCGCCGCGCTGGCGTGGGCAAGCCCGCAGTTGCTGGTCACGGCCGCACGGGACGGCCGCGTCGAGGCGCACCAGTTGCCGGACAGGAATCAGCTGTAGCGAGGCGTACGGCGGATCGCGAAGGTCGCGGCGTACATCAAGGTGGCGGCGGCCAGGATCGCGAAGCTCGGCGGCATGCTGGGGATGTAGGCGCCGGCCAGAAGGCCGGTCCACATCTCCAGCACTGCCAGCCCGGCCGCCAGCGCAAGACCTAGGTACGGCCGGTCGGTGAGGCGTTGGGCCGCTCCCGCCGGAGCAGCCAGCAGCCCGAGCAGAAGTAGTGAACCGACCGCCTGGGTGGCCTCGGCGGCGCAGGCACCCACAACGATCAGGAACGCGAAGCCCAGCAGCCGAACAGGAACGCCGCCCGCCGCCGCGACCGCCTCGTCGATCGAGGCGAAGAGCAAAGGCCGCGCGATCAGGACCATCACCGCGCAGATGCCGCCGGCAACGATCGCGGCCAGTGCGGCCTGGCCGGCGCTGAGT
>NZ_DASRVN010000192.1:0-2562 GCF_035655035.1 Kribbella sp.
CGGTTCGGGCCAGCCGGAGATGACGACGTTCGGGCGGAAGCGGTTCATCGGGATCGCGGTGCCGCCGTATTCGAGGATGCGGGCGTTCAGGCTGTCGAGGGAGGCGTACGACGTGATCATCAGCGCGTGCGCGTCGCCGTACCCGGTGAGACCGGGATGCGCTCCCCACCCGGCGCGTTCGTGTTCGGGGGTGACGCGGACGAGGGCGGCCGTCGTACCCAGCCGTTCGGTGAACCACGCGTCGGCGTCCGGGTCCTGTACGACGCCCTGCCCGAACCACTTGCCGAACAGGCTGACGTCGCGGCGCTTCCCGTCGTACCGGATGGGGATCTCGAGGTCGGGGGCGGCCGGGCCGGACAGGCGGAGTACGTCGCCGGACAGCGACGCGTGCAGCGTCGCCATCGCCGGGAGTTTGCGTTGGCTGAGGAACGTGCCGTCGGGTTCGACAAGCATGAAGAGCCGGTCGTCACGGAGGCCGGTCGGGCCCACTTCGGCGGATTCGACGGGGATCCCCGCCAGGCCCTTCACCGGGTAGTAGGTCAGGGCGGCAACCTTCGCGACAGACACGCCTCCAAGACTAACCGGCGGTTGATCTGTTGAAACATGTTGAGTTATGTTTGATCACGTGCAGGATGTCGAGGGGTTCGCCGCGGGCTTGCAACGGGTACGTCGGCACGCGGGGCTCACGTACCGCGAACTGGCCGAGCGGGCGCACTACTCGCACCCGCATCTGATCCGCACCACCAGTGGGAAGCAGCTGCCGACGTGGGAGGTGGCGGCGGCGTATCTGTCCGGGTGTGGGGTGCCCGCGGATCTGATGCCGGTATGGCGGCGGCGGTGGGAGGAGGCGAGCCGCGATCCGCGGGACATCGTCGATCTGCTGGACAGTGCCGACACCCTCGCGGAGCTCGGGGCCGCTGTGGCGGCGTTGTCGCAGCCGCGGTCGTTGCGGGTTCTCGAGCAGGAGACCGGGATCCCCCGGGCAACGATCCAGGCCTGGCTCCGAGGCACCCGCTCCCCCGGCCGCGACCGCCTCGACCACCTGGTCCGCTCCGTCGGCGCAACCCCGGAACAGCGCGCCGCTGTCAGCCGAGCACTCGACCGCCTCACCACCGCCGAGCCAATCCCAACCCACTGACCACCGGGAGATCAGCTGCGGAAGACTGAGGCGGGGGCTTGGGGGGTGGTGAAGGGTTCGGTGTCGGTGAGGGGTGTGGACTTGCCGGCCAGGGCTTGGAGAGGGGCTGGTTCGTACGGGGGCTGTGCGCGGCGGCCCTGGGTGGTGAGGTCCGGGAGCGGGTGGCGGGAGGCGACGAGGATGACGTTGCCGAAGGCCTTGCCGCGGAGGATCTTGCGTTCGGCGAGGGCCACGCCGGGGCCGATCGCGGATGCGACGGTGGCGGCCGTACGGCGGATGAACGGGAGGCCGGACTGGCCGTCGATCAGGTTGGCCACCAGTACGCCGGTCGGGCGCAGAACCCGGGCGCATTCGGTGAAGAACTCGGTCGTAACCAGGTTCGGGGGGACGGCCTCGTGCTCGAACGCGTCGAGGATCAGCAGGTCCATCGAGTCGTCGTACAGCTCGGTGATCCCGGCTCGGCCGGTGGCCGGGCGGACCTTGATGCCGGAGCGCTTCGGCAGGGGCAGTGCCTCGCGGACGAACTCGGTCAGGTCCTCGTCCGGTTCGAGCACGATCTGCCGGGATCGCGGGCGGGTCGCGGCGACGTACCGGGGCAGGCTCAGCGCGGCCCCGCCGACGTGCACGACCGCGATCGGCTGGCGCCGGGGCGCGATCGCGTCGACGACGTCGCCGATCCGGCGCATGTACTCGAACGACAGGTGAGTGGGATCGGCCAGGTCGACCTGCGACTGCGGCGACCCGTCGATACGCAGTACGAACGTCCCGTCGTGCTCCGCCTCGACACTCGCCAACCCCGACCCGGTCCGCCGCTCCACCCCACCATCCTCCCAGCACCCCCGCTCCCCCGGACCGGCGCGCCCTGGGGTGGAGCCAGTCGGCTTCCTTCTCCTGGGCTCCGCCGCCCCCAGCGTTGGTACCGCGCACGCGACTTGCTAGCGTCCGAAGCACCACAAAGTACAAAAGGAGCGTGTCGTGAGCACTACACCGGTGAAGGTGGCCGTTACCGGGGCCGCCGGGAATATCGGCTACAGCCTGCTGTTCCGGATCGCGAGCGGTGCGCTGCTCGGGCCCGACACCCCGGTGGAGCTGCGGCTGCTGGAGATCACCCCGGCGCTGAAGGCGCTCGAGGGCGTCGTGATGGAGCTCGACGACAGCGCGTTCCCGACGCTGGCCGGGATCGAGATCGGCGACGACCCGAACAAGGTCTTCGACGGCGTCAACGTCGCGCTGCTGGTGGGCGCGCGGCCGCGGACGAAGGGGATGGAGCGCGGCGACCTGCTGGAGGCGAACGGCGCGATCTTCACCGGTCAGGGCAAGGCGCTGAACGACCACGCCGCCGACGACATCCGGATCACCGTCACCGGCAACCCGGCGAACACCAACGCGCTGATCGCGAAGAGCAACGCCCCGGACATCCCGGC
>NZ_DASRVN010000193.1:0-5911 GCF_035655035.1 Kribbella sp.
CGCCCGCACCCCCCGCCTCCACACCATGATCTCCTTCCCCCTCGAACCCCCCGAATAAGCAGGTGACCCCGATCGCTGGCGTCGGGAGAATGTCTGGGTGGATGAGGTTCAGGTTGTTGTGGCGCACAGTGAACGTGCGACCTTGCGGGTCGGGGATGTGTTTTTGAAGGTCGACGGGGACCAGGGGAACCTGGATGTCGAGGTTGAGGCGATGCGGTTGGCGCCGGTGCCTACGCCGGAGGTGTTGTGGCGGGAGCCGCAGGTGCTTGCGCTGGCCGCGGTGCGCGGTACGGCGCTCGGGCGGCTCGGGGAGCCTTCGCCGGCGTCGCCGGAGGCGTGGGCCGCGGCAGGTGCCGCCGTACGGAAGTTGCATGAGGCACCTTTGCCGCCGTGGTCGGCTCCGGCCGGTGAGGAGATCGTGGCGCGGCTGGACGGCGAATGCGAGTGGCTGATCGCGAACGGCGTACTCCCCGCCGACCTGGTCACCCGGAACCGTGAGGTCGCCGAGCTGGCGTTCCGGCCGTGGGAGCCGGTCTTCGCGCACGGCGACCTACAGATCACCCACGTGTTCACCGAGGGCGCCGAGGTCACCGGCATCATCGACTGGTCCGAGGCGAGCAAGGGCGACCCGCTGAACGACCTCGCCAGCCTGACGCTCGGGCACGAGGAGTGCCTCGACGACCTGCTCGCGGGCTACGGCACCGACGTGGACCTCGACGTGATCCGCGCCTGGTGGTCGCTTCGCAGTCTCCTGGCGTCACGCTGGCTGATCGGGCACGGCTTCGACCCGAACGAGCCCGGCGCCGAGTTCGACGTACTCCGGGCGGCCTACGAACGGTCGTAGTGCGACGGCGGGAACGGATGCCGCTCGGTGAGCGGGTAGATCTCGCCTTCGGACTCCTCCCGGCGCAGCTCCGCCTCGGACTCCTGGTACTCCTCGGTGTCGCGCACGTCCGTCGGCACCGGCGCGTCGGTGGCCGGCGGTACGTCGTCCGGGTCGTAGTCGTCGATGCCCGCCGCGACGCGCTCCTCCTCGGTACGCCGGGCCAGCGCGTCGTCGTCCGGGCTCATCGGCGCACCACCGTGCTCACGCCGGTCCCGCCGGGCGTTCTCGGACGTCTCGAAGGGTTCGTCGGTCATCGTTCCTCCTCAAGCGCGACTTCTCGAACCCACGGTACGCCCGTCACCCACCGGCAGGTCCCGTGCGTATGCCGGCGAGACCACGCGCCGACCGGGTTCGAAGGCGCGGGGCGGTCCACCCCACCGCGACAGCCGCACACGCGCCGAGCTTCACAGTCCGCGAGCCGGTGTGCACAGGCTCCCGCATCCGGGAGACAGGTCCGGATGCCTGTCCTTCACGTACCGTCGTCCGATGACCGATGCGACCGCACCACGCCTGCTTCTCGTGGACCTCGACGCCGAGCTCGTCGCGGCCTGGCGGGAGGCATTCGCGGCGCAGATCGCGGACGGTACGGTCGACGTACGGCACGGCTCGCTGCTCGACGTACTGCCGGAAGTCGACGCAGTACTCACGGCCGGCAACAGCTACGGCCAAATGGACGGCGGCGTCGACCGCGCACTCTCCGACCACTGGCCGAGCGTCCAACGCTCCGTCTGGACAGCGATCGCCGAGGAGTTCCACGGCTACCAGCCCGTCGGCACCGCAACCCTCGTCCCCACCGGCGGCGACCCCTGCCGCTGGCTCGTCTACGCCCCCACGATGCGCGTCCCGATGCGCCTCACCGGCGGCCTCGACATCGCCGTACACGACGCCTTCTGGGCCGCATTACTTGCCATCAGCAACCACGCCGCCCCGATCACCACCATCGCCGCCCCCGGCTTCGGAACCGGCTTCGGCCGGGTCCCCGCCGCCCGCGCCGCGCAACTGATGTCCGCCGCCCACACCCTGCACCGCCTCCCACCGACCACCCCGATCTCCCAGCGCGAGCGACTGTTCTAAACCCGTTTCCACCGACTCTCCGGCACTGCCAGACTCCAAAGATGAGCGAACACACAGCCAGGGCGATCCGGCTCTTCGACGACCTGGCGTCGAACTACGACGAGGTGCTCCCGTTCTTCCGCGGGTTCGCCGAACTGCACGTCGATTGGCTCGGCCCCCAGCCCGGCGCGGTGGTGCTGGACCTCGGCGCCGGCAGCGGCTCGCTCACCGGAGCCTTCCTCGAACGCGGCTGCACAGTCACCGCGATCGACGCAGCCCCCGCGATGATCGCCAAACTCGCGAACCTGCACCCAACCGCCACGACCCACGTGATGGACGCGCACCACCTCGCCTTCCCAGACGCAACCTTCGACCTGGTCTGCGCCGGCTTCGTCATCCACCTCCTCGACGACCCCGCGACAACCGCCGCCGAAGTCCACCGGGTACTACGCCCGGGCGGCGTGTTCTCGTTCTCGACACCCTGCGACGTCGAGAACGCGCCGGAATGGGACTTCTACGGCGCGCTTTTCCGCGAGTTCCAGCCCTACATCCCTGAAGGCCAAGGCCGCCTGGGCCGCCCCCTCAACGGCAGACAACTACTGACCGACACCGGATTCCACGCCCTCGACCAGACCGACGTCACGCAGCACCTCCCCGTCCCCGACCCCGACACGTTCTGGAACTGGGCCCTCTCCCACGGCTCAAGAGCCTTCATCGACGCCCTGCCCCCACAACAACGCACAGAGTTCGAATCCCGGGTCCGCCGGCACCTCTCCCCCATGACCCCCACAACCCACCCCACCGCCGCCACCCTCACCCGCGGCACCCGGCTATGACCAACGGACGAGCCAGACGCGCCTGGATGGAAGGCCATCTGGAGTGGGCAGCGCGCGAATTCGACGTCCAGCTACTAGGTACGCCGGTGCATACGCCACGGCTGCATTCGGTTGGTTGCCGTGTCCTCGACGCGGGCGAGGACGCCTGGTTGCGCGTCGTCTACGCGGATCCGGAATGGGGCGACGGCGAGTACCTCGAGTCCAACGTGGCCGCGAACGACATCCACGACGTACCGAAGCCGTCGGTCGAACGATGGAGCGAGTGGTACGACGACGACCGGCGCATGCGCGGAGAACTCAGCACCTTCGTCGCCGACCCCGCCGTCTCGGCCGGCATGACCCCGACCACCGAACCGGAGATCTCCGACCGCTGGCTCTCCGATCTCGCCAACGCGCTCCACACCCTCGCGGCCCATCCCCTCCCCAGCCACGGCATGGACGCGACCGACGTCAACGACGGAATCCGCGCGTACTTCGGAATCGACGTCGACATCTCCCGCGTCCCCTGGATCACCGCGCACTGCGATCTGCACTGGGGCAACCTCACCGCCCCGAACCTGACCATCCTCGACTGGGAAACCTGGGGAAAGGCGCCCGCCGGCTACGACGCCGCCAGCCTCCTCTGCGCGACGCTGACCTTTCCAGCGCTCTCCCGCAGACTCCGCACCGCCCTCGCCGCCTTCCTCGACACCCCCACCGCCCGCATCGCCATCCTGGCCGCGGCCACCCGCTACCTCCGCTTCGCCGATGGCGGCGAACTCACCGAGTTGGCAATCCCGGTCCGCCGCCTGGCCGACGAGTTCCTGTAACGGCGTTTCTCCTTACGTGTAAGGGATTCTGTGGCCGCTCGATTTGGGCGTTACTGTTCCGTGATCTATGCTGAACATGTGTTCGATTGTGATCTGGGTGAGCTCGATACCGTGGCCCTGCTGGCCGCGGCGGCCGAGTTCGCCCAGACCCAGGAGCGGGCCGCGGTCGCGGTGTTGCGGGCGGCGCTCGCGTTCGCGGACCGCAACGGAGTGCTCGAGGGATATCCGGACGATCCGTTGCGCGGGCGGCCCGGTGAGCCGCTGCCGGGGTTCGAGCGGATCTGTGTGTACGGCGGTGACGGGTGTCCGGGGGTTGCGGAGTTCGCGCCGATCGAGCTCGGTGCGGTGCTGGGGATGTCGAGTGGTGCGGCGGCGTCGTTGATCGGGGAGGCGTTGGCGCTGCGGCACCGGCTGCCTCGGGTGTGGGCGGCGGTCCTGGCCGGGAAGGCCGTTTCCTGGCGTGCCCGCAAGATCGCCGATGCCTGTCTGTCCCTCTCGATCGAGGCCGCGTCGCTGGTGGACCGCCGGGTGGCGGGGATCGTGAACACGGTGACACCGAGCGCGTTGGCGAAGATCACCAAGGCGGCGGTATGGGAGGCCGATCCCGATCGGGCACAGGCTGAAGCCGAGGCCGCGGCCAGGACGCGGGGCGTATTCGTCGCGCAGTCGGATATCGACGGTACGAAGCGATTCTGGGTACGCGCGGCGGCGGGTGACGTGATCCGGTTCGACGCCACGATCGATGACCTCGCCCGAGCGCTGAAGGCTCTGGGCGACACCAGTCCGCTCGACGAACGCCGCGCCAAGGCAATCGGCTGGATCGCCGACCCCGCGGCCGCCCACCAGCTGATCGAGGTCGCCCGCCACCTAGCCCGCACCGCCGCCGGCCCCACGGACCCCGAGGACGCAGCCGGAGCAGCGTGCAGCGCCGACCCTGGCTGCGGTGCTGACGGCCCGCCTGCTCCGAAGCGCAGCCAGACATCCGAGCCTTCGCGAGAGGCTGACGCCGCCGCAGCCCACGGAACCGGGAACGACAACGCCGGCGGAGGTGACGGCGATCGCGACGGCCGCAGCGACGGCGAGGTGGACGCATTCACTCGGCTGGCACTGGCCGGGTCTCTGTCCGCCAAGCTCGCCGCGATCAAACAAGATGCCTACAGCAACGGCCTTGGTACCGGCAGCGTCAAGCGCAACCGGCACACCCTGTACGTCCACCTCACCGATCACACTCTCGCCACCGGCAACGGCGTACTGCGAGTCGAAGACCTCGGACCGCTCCTCGCGAGTCAACTGACCGAGCTGCTCGGCCACGACCAGATCATCGTCAAGCCCGTCATCGACCTGGACGACCAAGTCAGCGTCCACGCGTACGAGATCCCGGCCCGCATCCGCGAACGCGTCCGCCTCCGCCACCCCGTCGACATGTTCCCGTACGGCGCGGCCGAGGCAACCACCCGAATGGACCAGGACCACATCACGCCGTACAAGCACGTCAGACCACCCGATCCACCAGACTCACCCGGCCGAGCGGGCCAAACCAGCACCGACAACCTGATACCGCTGACCCGCCTCCACCACCGCGCGAAAACCTTCGGCGGCTGGACCAACCGCCGCCTGCCCACCGGCGCCATCGAATGGACCAGCCGCCACGGCTACCGCTTCCTCGTGAACCACACCGGCACCCACCCCCTCCCACCCCGAACTCTCTTCCAGCAAGTGAAAGCTCGGCCCGTGCGCTTAACACGAAGTTCGAGCACGACGGGCAGTTGGCCCAGCGAACTGCCTCCTCACGTGTGAACTCTTGCGGTGGAGCTATCGGGTCCGAACCCCGATCACGCCTGCCCTAGAGGGTCCCGCCCGCAACCAGCCACCGTCCGAGGTCCCGTGGATCTCCGCCCGCGCTGCTGTTCCTGCTGCTCGCCCGCGACACAGGCCACCCGTCACTAACCGGTTGCAAGCCGGACGGCGCTCAGGATGCCCGGGAGACCGGCTGGGTTGGCCAGCTTCAAGCCTTCGAGCTCGCTGGGCCGGAACCAGCGGAGATCGTCGTGCTCCTCGGGCTCGGCATTGACCGGCTCCCCGTCCCAGCGCGTAATGAGGAACGCGCGCATGTCGAGGCCAGGGTCACCGACCGCCATCGGGAACAGCACGGCATCGTGGACGCGAACACCAAGCTCTTCGAGGCACTCCCGCCGGACAGCCTCGTGAGGCAACTCCCCCGACTCGACATGCCCACCAACCAGGTCCCAGCAGTCCGGATACCACCGCCGCGACGGATGACGATGCACCATCAGCACAAGACCGTCACGCACCAACGCAGCAACTGC
>NZ_DASRVN010000194.1:0-13563 GCF_035655035.1 Kribbella sp.
GTCCTGCAGCACCTCCGCGATCGTCGGCACCCGGTAGTCGGTCTGGGTGTAGATCGACGCGACCCCGTTCACGTGGCTGTACGTCCCGGTCAGGATCGAGGCCCGCGACGGCGAGCAGATCGAGTTCGTGCAGTACGTCGCGTCCATCCGCACGCCGTCGCGCGCGATCCGGTCCAGGTGCGGCGTGCTGTTGACCTTGCTGCCGTACGCCGAGATGGCGTGCGCGGCGTGGTCGTCGGACATCACGAAGACGATGTTCGGGGTCGGCATCGACCCACCGTAGTACAGCCGCGACCGGATCTGGACACCGCTTTCCTGCGGGTGCCCGCTGGGCGTAGGTTTACCGGTCATGGCCATGTTCGACCTTTCCCTCGACAAGCTCCGCGAGTACCGGCCCGAGGTGGCCGCGCCCGCCGACCTGGTCGACTTCTGGCGCCGCTCGATCGAAAAGGCGCGCACCGACGACCTGTCCGCCACGTTCACCGCGATCGACAACAAGCTCGCGGTCGTCGACACCTACGACGTCACGTACGCCGGCTTCGGCGGCACCCCGGTGAAGGGCTGGCTGCATGTGCCGGCCGGTGCCGAGGGGCCGCTGCCGACGGTCGTGCAGTACCACGGCTACAGCGGCGGCCGCGGGCTGCCGCACTCGACCACGCTCTGGGCGCAGGCCGGGTACGCGCACTTCGTGATGGACACGCGCGGCCAGAGCTACAGCTCGGGCGGCTTCGACAGCACCCCGGACGACACGCCGTACGCCGGCATCAACCACACGCCGGGCTTCATGACCCTGGGCATCACCGACCCGGAGACGTACTACTACCGTCGCGTGTACATCGACGCGGTCCGGGCGCTCGAGGCCGCGCTGGCGTCGCCGTTCGTCGACCCGGGCAAGGTGATCGTCAGTGGCGCCAGCCAGGGTGGCGGCATCTCGATCGCGGCGGCCGGCCTGGCGCCGCTGGCCGGGATCGACCTGGTCGGCTGCGCTCCCGACGTACCGTTCCTGTGTCATTTCCAGCGGGCGGTGCAGATCACCGACAAGGACCCGTACGGCGAGATCGCGCGGTACCTGAAGGGTTTCCGGCAGGACGTCGACCCGGTGCTCGACACGCTGAGCTACTTCGACGGCGTGAACCTCGGCCGCCTCGCGACCGCGCCCGCGCTGTTCTCGGTCGCGCTGATGGACCCCATCTGCCCGCCGTCGACGGTGTTCGCCGCGTACAACAGCTACGGGAGCGAGCAGAAGAGCATCGAGGTGTACCAGTACAACGAGCACGAGGGCGGCCAGACGTACCAGCAGGCCGCCCAGCTCGACTGGTTCGCGGAAATCTTCGGCTGAAAGCCTCCCGTTAGCCTGTCCGCCGCATTCCGGCCCGGTGGACCCCCTAGTGTGGTCGGCATGCTCGGACTACCTACGGGGATCCAGGCCTGCTTGTTCGACCTGGATGGCGTGCTCACCGACACGGCTGCCGTCCACGCTGCGGCGTGGAAAGAGATGTTCGACGAGTTCCTCCGCGAGTACTCGAAACAGCACGGCATCGCGTTCGTGCCGTTCGACGCCCGCGCGGAGTACGACGCGTACGTGGACGGCAAGCCGCGGGCCAGCGGCGTGCGGGACTTCCTGGCCGCTCGGCACATCACGCTGCCGGACGGCAGCCCGGACGACCCGCCGTCGGCGATGACCGTGAACGGCCTCGGGAACCGGAAGAACGAGGCCGTCCAGCGGCGGATCCGGACCGAGGGCGCGCACGTCTTCGAGGGCTCCCGGCGGTACCTCCAGGCCGCCGTCCAGGCGGGCCTGCGGCGCGCGGTGGTGTCGTCCAGCGCGAACACTCGCGAGGTCCTCGACGCCACCGGGCTCGCGCAGTACGTCGAGGAGATCGTCGACGGCATCACGATCCGCACCGAGGGGCTGAAGGGCAAACCGGCGCCGGACACCTTCCTCGCGGCGGCCAAGCGGTTCGGTATCGAGCCGTCCGCGGCCGCGGTCTTCGAGGATGCACTGGCCGGCGTGTCCGCGGGCCGCTCCGGTCACTTCGGGCAGGTCGTCGGCGTTGACCGGGTCGGCCAGGCCGCGGACCTGAAGACGCACGGCGCCGACATCGTCGTGAAGGACCTCGCGGACCTGCTGGAGGACCGATGATCGATCGAGGTCATCACCCGGTCGAGCCCTGGCGGCTGCGGGAGACCCGGCTCGCGATGGACAAGCTGGCCCAGTCGGAGTCGCTGTTCGCGCTCTCGAACGGGCACATCGGCCTGCGCGGCAACCTGGACGAGGGTGAGCCGTACGCGATCCCCGGTACCTATCTGAACTCGTTCTACGAGCAGCGCCCACTGCCGTACGCCGAGGCCGGCTACGGGTACCCCGAGTCCGGCCAGACGCTCGTCGACGTCACCAACGGCAAGCTGATCCGGCTGCTCGTCGACGACTCGCCGTTCGACATCCGGTACGGCTACCTGACCAAGCACGAACGCTCGCTGGACTTCCGCACCGGCCTTCTCGAACGCGACGTCGACTGGACCTCACCGGGCGGCAAGCGGATCAAGGTCCGGACCCGCCGCCTCGTGTCGCTGACCCAGCGCGCGATCGCCGCGATCGAGTACGTCGTGGAGCCCGTCGACCAGCCCGCGCGGTTCGTCATCCAGTCCGAGCTGGTCGCGAACGAGACGCAGCCGAAGCTGTCCGACGACCCACGGGTCGCGGCCGTACTGGACAACCCGCTGCACCCCGTCAGCCACGACGGCGGCGAGCACGGGACCGTTCTGATCCACCGGACCAGTCGCAGCCGGCAGTTGATGGCCGCCGCGATGGCCCACGAGGTCGACACGACGGTGCGCTACGCGATGGACCAGGACGTCCGGGAGGACTGGGCGCGGACCACGGTGATCTGCCAGCTGCAGCCGGGGGAGAGCCTGCGGGTAGTGAAGTACCTGGCCTACGGCTGGTCCAGTCTGCGCTCGGAGACCGCGATCCGGGACCAGGTCGCCGCTGCGCTCGCCAGTGCCCGGTTCTCCGGGTGGGACGGGCTGGTCAAGCAGCAGCTCGAGTTCCTGGACGACTTCTGGGACGGCGCCGACGTCGAGGTACAGGGCCACCCGGAACTCCAGCAGGCGGTGCGGTTCGCGCTCTTCCACGTCCTGCAGGCGGGCGCGCGGGCCGAGCGCCGGGCGATCCCGTCGAAGGGGCTGACCGGTGCCGGGTACGACGGGCACACGTTCTGGGACACCGAGGGCTTCGTACTGCCGGTGCTCACCTACACGATGCCGGACGCGGCCGCCGACGCGCTCCGCTGGCGGCACTCCACGCTGCAGATGGCGAAGCAGCGCGCCGAGGAGCTGGGCTTCAAGGGCGCCGCGTTCCCGTGGCGGACGATCCGCGGCCAGGAGTGCTCCGGGTACTGGCCGGCCGGTACGGCGGCGTTCCACATCAACGCCGATATCGCCGAGGCGGTGATGAGGTACTACCGGGCCACCGGTGACGACGACTTCCTCGACGAGGTCGGACTCGAACTGCTCGTCGAGACCGCGCGGTTGTGGATGTCGCTCGGCCACCACGACCGCGACGGCCGCTGGCACCTGCCCGGCGTGACTGGCCCGGACGAGTACAGCGCCGTTGCCGACGACAACGTTTTCACGAACCT
The DNA here is from genome assembly GCF_035655035.1 of Kribbella sp. Lineage (GTDB taxonomy): Bacteria > Actinomycetota > Actinomycetes > Propionibacteriales > Kribbellaceae > Kribbella. The sequence goes on from NZ_DASRVN010000194.1 coordinate 3,642, forward strand.
GATGGCGGCCCGGAACCTGCGGTCCGCGGCCGAGATCGCGGCCAAGCTGCCGGCCCGGGCGCGTGAGCTCCACATCGACGCCGAGGAGGAAGCGTCCTGGCGGGACGCGTCGGCGGCCGTCTACGTGCCGTACGACAAGGCTCTCGGCGTACATCCGCAGTCCGAAGGGTTCACCGGGTACGCCGTGTGGGACTTCGAGGCCTACAAGGACAAGTACCCGCTGCTGCTGCACGCGCCGTACTTCCAGCTGTACCGCACGCAGGTGGTGAAACAGGCCGACCTGATGCTGGCGACGTACTGGTGCGGTGACGCCTTCACCGACGAGGAGAAGGCCCGGAACTTCGACTACTACGAGCGGCTGACCGTGCGGGACTCGTCGTTGTCGGCGTGCGTGCAGGCGGTGATGGCGGCCGAGGTCGGGCATCTGGACCTGGCGTACGACTACGCGTACGAGGCCGCGCTGATCGACATGCGGAACCTGCACCACAACACCGGCGACGGGCTGCACATGGCATCGCTCGGTGGTGCGTGGAGCGCGCTGGTGGCCGGGTTCGGCGGGCTGCGGGATCAGGCCGGCATGCTGTCGTTCGACCCGGCGCTGCCGATCGGGCTGGCCGGGTTGAGCTTCACGGTCCGCTGGCGCGGCGTACGGCTGAAGGTGGAGATCGATCCGGTCGCGGTGAAGTACGCCGTGCACGACGGGCCGGACGCCTCGATCACCTTGCTGCACGCGGGCGAGGAGATCACCGTGACGGCGACCCAGCCGGTCGTCCGGACGTTACAGAAGCGCCGCCCGCTGCTGCCCCGGCCGCCACAGCCGCCGGGCCGTGAGCCACGGCCGGCGATGGCGGTCAACGAGGACGGCTGACGGACGGCTGGATCAGCTCTCGGCCTTGTCAGTTCTTGGCTTTGGCGGCAAGAGATTCGGCGGTCCCGACCAGCATTACGGACGAGATCACCGCGACGACGAAGCCGAGGATGTTCAGGTCGAAGATGCCGCCGGTGCCGAGGATGCTCGCGATCGTGCCGCCGATCACCGAGCCGGCCAGGCCGAGCAGCAGCGTGGCGAGCAGGCCGAGCTTCTGCTTGCCGGGGGTGAACAGCCGGGCGAGTGCGCCGATGACGAGACCGGCGATGATGAAGCCGAACATGGCTGGGATCCTCCGAGGTGTCGAACGGTATGCCTCGAGTCTCCCGGCTGGAAACCGTCCACGGCAGTGGAGTTTCCCCTGACCGGACCCGGACCCGACCCTGGTCAGGAGCCGGCCGTCGTCGTGAACAGCGGGCTGTTCGGGAGCAGCCGCGGTACGCCGCTCAGCCGGTTGAGTACGGCGGCGCCGAGCTGACCGGTCGCGCGTTCGTCGTCGTGCAGCAGCGCCCGGTACCCGGTGCGGCAGGGGGAGCTGGGGCCGACGATCTCGACGTACAGCTCGATGTCCGACAGCTCCGGGGACGCCTTCAGCGTGCTCGCGGTGCTGCGGCTGCAGCGGATCAGCGTCTGCCGGCTGCGGCCCGCACTGACCTTCAGCAGCAGCTGGTCCGCGAGCGCCTTGGCGACGAAGTACTGCGCGCTCGATGTCCGGTCCTGCAGGTAGCGGACGCTCGCGGTCTCGCGGAGATTGTCGGTCAGCGCGCAGATCGCCCACTGCGGCGGCAGCGTGATCAGCTGGGATTTCGGGACGTACGCCGGTACGCCGGGCAGCTCGGCGCCGCCGCTGTTGTTGACCGCGATCAGCGCGTTCCGCGACGCCGCGTCCTTCGGGTTCGCGTACGGGGCGGCGATCAACCGGCTTCTGAAGTCCGCGTCCGGTAGGACGACGACCGTCAGGCTGCCGGTGTTCTTCAGCAGCAGCGACGTACGGCTCGGGTCGGTGCTGACGGTCAGCTGCACGCCGTCCGCCTCGGACGCGGGCGGCAACGGCTCGGTGGATCGCGCGCAGTCGGTCGCGGGCTTGGACACGGCCGCGGTCTGTGCGATCACGATCGACGGGGTCGAGGGCGCCGGCAGGTCCGACCCCTTCGCCGTCGAGCATCCGGCGACCACCAGCACGACACAGGGCAGGATTGCCCGACCACGCACCGCCACGACGTACCCCCTGAACTCCCGAGCCCAGGTCCCCACCCGCTCGGCTGTATCGCACAGAATACTGTCCGGGGCACGCCGTAGTCTCGCTTCGTGACCGTTCACCAGCTGTCGAAGCGCGACGCGCGGCGATTGGCCGTGCGTGCGCAGCTGCTCACCCGCGAGCGCCCGGCCGACCTGTTCGAGGTCGTCCGCGGGCTGAACGCGGTGCAGCTCGACCAGACGGCGTACGTCGCTCCGAACGCGGACCTGGTGGCGTGGAGCCGGCTGGGTTCGTCGTACGACCCGGCGGAGCTGGCGGACGCGCTCGCGTCGTTGGAGCTGCTGGAGTTGCGCGGGTTCGTCCGGCTGCCGGAGACGCTGGCGTTGTACCGCGCGGAGATGGAGGCGTGGCCGACCGACGGTGAGCCGCTCGACTGGCAGGAGTACCGCCGCGACTGGGTCCGGGCGAACGAGGGCTGCCGCGTCGACATCCTCGAGCGGCTCCGCCAGGACGGCCCGCTGGTGATGCGCGAGTTGCCCGACACCTGCATACGGCCGTGGAAGTCGACGGGCTGGACCAACAACCGGAACGTGTCGCAAATGCTCGAGTTCATGATGCAGCGCGGCGAGGTGGCGATCGCCGGCCGCGACGCCGGGACCGCCTGTGGGACCTGGCGTCACGGGTCTACCCGGACGATCCGCCGGTGCCGCTCGCCGAGGCGGTCCGGACCCGGGACCGGCAACGCCTGCGCTCGATGGGCCTGCTGCGCGCGAAAGGCCCGGCCTGCCCGGGCGAGCCGCTGGACGCCGGCGCGGCGGGGGAGCCCGCGGTCGTGGAGGGCGTCCGCGGCGAGTGGCGGATCGACCCGGAGCTCCTCGACCAGCCGTTCAGCGGCCGGACCGCGATCCTCTCACCGCTCGACCGGCTCGTGTACGACCGCAAGCGGCTGACCGAGATCTTCGAGTTCGACTACCAGCTGGAAATGTACAAACCGGCCGCGAAACGCCGCTGGGGCTACTTCGCCCTCCCGATCCTCCACAACGACCGCCTGGTAGGAAAACTCGACGCAATGTCCGACCGCAAAGCCGGCATCCTCCGCATCAACGCAATCCACGAAGACACCCCCTTCCCCAAAACCCTCACCACCACCCTCCACCGAGAAATCCGCGCCCTGGCGCAGTGGCTACAGCTCGAGCTGGTCCTGATCTGACCCTCAGGCCGAGAGCACCTACCGCTCAGTCGTGATCGGCGGGCTCAGATGACGATAAGCGGCAGGGTGGGATCGAGCTTGCGGAGGTCGTCCGGGTCGGAGGTCACGACTGGACAGTGACCGAGGTGCTGCGCGCAGATCGCCACGCAGGCATCGACCACGTCGGCGGTGCCGCTTCGGCCCAGCAGGGCACCGATCTCGAGGGCTGCCGGATAGTCGAGCCCGGCGAAGCGCAAGTACGAGTCGGCGAGGAAACGCCGAAGGTTGGCCTGACGTCCGCCCTCCCTGACGACCTGGGCGACGACCGGCGTGGGGACGACGACAGAGGCCTCCCGGGCACGGGCGGCGCGGAGCAGCTCCTGGACCTTTGCCGACCGGCGCTCGACGGCGATCAAGGCTCCGGAATCGAGCACGAGTGCCTTGTTCACGCGGCGCTGTCGCGGTTGTTCTTGGCCTGCTCGGCGAGCGCGCGGTCCAGCTCCTGAGTGGCCCAGGCCGTGTCTTCCGCAGTGGGCGCGCCGCGATCGGCGTCCCACTCGGCGAACAAGGCGTCCATCACCACACCCGGCGCGAGACGGGAGGCGATGTACGACGACACCGACCGGGCCTCGCCACGGTCCACCGCAGCCTTGATCGTCTCGATCAGGTCTTCCGGGAGGGTGATCGAGATCTGGCGGGTTTTACTCATGATTCCATCATAGGTGAGTCGTGGGCGGCCGGTACAACCATCCGAGCGACCTTGGACCGCGTCCTACTGCTTCCCGCCGACGTGCACGATGTGGGCGTCCGGGCCTGGGAAGAACAGGGTGTCGGTGTCGGTGTCCGTCCAGTGCACGCGGTACGGCGGTGCGCCGGTTGGGTCGGGTACTTCGACGATCTTCCCCTCGCGGCGGTGTGCCGCCAGGTGGCTGCTCTCCACGACGACCTGGTCGCCGGCTACGGCTTTCACCACGCCCACCTCCTTCACCTCCCAGCTTGGTCCTGTCGCGGGCACGACACCACCCCTCGGGGTCAGTTCGGGAGTGTCACGGTGGCGGTGGTGCCGCCGGTGGGTGCTGAGGTGAGGGTGATGGTGCCGTGGTGGGCGCGGGTGATCTCGCGGGCGATGGACAGGCCGAGGCCGGAGCCGCCGCTGGCGCGGGAGCGGCTGGTGTCGAGGCGGACGAAGCGTTCGAAGACGCGCTGCCGGTCCTCCTCGGGGATCCCGTCGCCGTCGTCCTCGACCGTGATGACCGCGGCGCCGTCCTGCTCGGACGTGGTCAGCCGGACCGTGCTGTGCGCGGCACGGGCGGCGTTGTCGACGAGGTTCCGCAGTACCTGACTCAACCGGGCCGGGTCGCCGGTCACCCGCACCGGGTGCACGTCGCCCTTCACGGTCAGCTCCGGCTTCGAGCTGCGCAGCCGCTTGATCTCGGCCTCGACCAGGTCGTCGAGGTCGACGTCGGTCTGCCGCATCCGGATCCCGGTGTCGTCGGCCTTCGCGAGCAGCAGCAGGTCCTCGACGAGCTGCCGCATCCGGTCGGTCTCGGTCTCCATCACCTGCCGCAGCTCGCGCCACGCCTTCCCGGTGGTGTCCGCCTCGATCACCTCCAGCGCGGCGGTCAGCGTGGCGAGCGGCGAGCGCAGCTCGTGGCTGGCGTCCGCGACGAACGCGCGCTGGGTCGCCTGCCCGGTCTCGAGCCGGTCGAGCATCTCGTTCATCGTGATCGCCAGCCGGGCGATCTCGTCCCGCGTCGCCGGTACCGGGACACGTTCGGTCAGGTCCCGGCTGCCGATGCCCTGCACCCGGGAGCGGATCCGCTCCACCGGGCGCAGCGCCTGCCCGATCATCAGCCAGCCGGCCAGCCCGACGACGAGCAGCAGTACCGGGAATCCGATCAGCAGGTACTTCGTCACGGTCGACACCGTCTGCCGCTGGGTCTCCACCGACGACGCGACCACCACCGTGTACGTCGTCCCGTGGTACGCCGCGCCCTGCGCCACGATCAGGAACGAGTGGTCGTCGTCGATCAGCGGCATCTCGCCGACCTCGGCCCGCAGCACCGCGCCGGCCGGCGGCCGCAGATCGGTGAGCGGCGAGTTGTCGACCCGGGACGACGAGGCCGCGACGATCTTCCCGCTCGGGTCCAGCACCTGGATCAGCTGGCTGGCGCGGGTGGTGTTGGCCAGGTCGTCCCCGAGGCCCTTGGTGCCTTCGGTGCTGACCTGGCGGGCGACGTCCGCGACCCGGCCCTCGGCGGCGTCGGAGACCTCGGCGATCAGCGCCCGCTGCAGGAGCAGCAGCAGCGCGGCGGCACCGATCAGCAGCGCGACCGCGACCACGATCACGGCAGCGGCGGTCGACCGGCTCCGCACACTGGCCTGCCGCAGGCCGCCGGCAGTCCGGTACCACCCGTCAACGCGACGTCGCACGACCGTGCTCACCCCACCAGTTTCGCAGGTCCGCCCTCAGATGACTCTCAGCCGGGGGGCTCAGCCTGGGGATTCAGCCGCCTTCCGGGTTGAGCCGGTAGCCCATCCCGCGAATGGTCTCGATGGCGTGCCGCGCGAACGGCGTGTCGATCTTCTTCCGCAGGTAGCGGACGTACACCTCGACGACGTTGGGGTCGCCGTCGAACGCCGGGTCCCAGACGTTCTGCAGGATCTCGGTCTTGCTCACCGTGTCGCCGCGGTGCCGCATCAGGAACTCGAGCAGCCCGTACTCGCGCGGCGTCAGCGTGATCTCCCGCCCGTTCCGCTCCACCCGCCGGCGGGCGACGTCCAGCGAGAGGTCACCGGCCATCAGTACGACGGGACGCTCCGGGCCGCCGCGCCGGATCAGCGCGCGCAGCCGGGCGACCAGTACCAGGAAGCTGAACGGCTTCGTCAGGTAGTCGTCGGCGCCCAGGTCGAACGCGTCGGTCTGGTCGTACTCGCCGTCCTTCGCGGTCAGCATCAGCACCGGCGTCCAGATCCCGCGGGCCCGGAGCAGCTCCAGGACGCGGTACCCGTTCAGCTTCGGCAGCATGATGTCCAGCACGATCACGTCGTAGCTGTGCTCGGTGGCCGCCCAGACCGCGTTCTCGCCGTCGTGCACCAACTCGACCACGAACCCGGCGTCGGTCAGCCCGCGGTGGACCGTGTCGGCCAGCCGCAGTTCGTCCTCGACCATTAGCACTCGCATCCACACAGTGTCATCGCAGGGCACTGAGAATCCGCTGAGAGGTTCCCGGATTGACGGCAGTGGTGGGCCCGCCTAGCTTTGTCGAAGCGCTTCGACACCCCCCTCTGGAGGCCGGCAGACCATGAAGTTCACCGACGGGTACTGGCAGCTGCGGCCCGGGCTCAGTCGGCTCCGGCCGGCCGCGGTCGAGAGTGTCGACGCGGGGGACCGGGAGCTGACCGTGTACGCGCCCGCGAAGCGGATCGAGCGCCGCGGCGACACGCTCAACCAGCCGTTGTTCACGATCACGTTCAGCTCCGCGGCCCGCGGGGTGATCGGCGTCCGGATCGCGCATCACGTCGGCGCCGCGCCCGTGCGTCCGGCGTACCGGCTGAACACCGACGACCAGCATCCGGTGAAGGTGGAGGTCGGGCCCGCCGAGGCGCGGTTGACGTCCGGCGAGCTGAGCGTGGTGGTCGGGCTGGACGGGGCGTGGGACGTCCGGTTCGAACAGGACGGACGCCAGCTGACGAACTCGGGGGAGCGGAGCGTCGGCCTGGTCACCGACATCAACGGCAGGCGGTACGTCCACGAGCAGCTGGCGCTCGGGGTCGGCGAGACCATCTACGGGCTGGGTGAGCGGTTCGGGCCGCTGGTCAAGAATGGTCAGATTGTTGACAGTTGGAATGCAGACGGTGGTACGTCGAGCGAGCAGGCGTACAAGAACGTCCCGTTCTACCTGAGCAGCAAGGGATATGGCGTACTTGTCGACAATCCTGCGATGGTCTCGTTCGAGGTCGGCTCGGAGGTGACGTCCCGCAACCAGTTCAGCGTCGAGGGCGAGGAGCTGCAGTACTACGTGTTCGCGGGCCCGTCCCCGAAGGACGTACTGCGCCGCTACACCGCGCTCACCGGCCGCCCGGCGCGGGTGCCCGCGTGGTCGATGGGGTTGTGGCTGTCGACGTCGTTCACCACGGACTACACCGAGGAGACGATCAGCTCGTTCGTCGACGGGATGGCGGAGCGGGACCTGCCGCTGAGTGTGTTCCACTTCGACTGCTTCTGGATGCGTCAGTTCCACTGGTGCGACTTCCTCTGGGACCCGGTCGCGTTCCCGGACCCTGAAGGCATGCTGCGACGGCTCAAGGACCGCGCGCTGCGGATCAGCGTGTGGATCAACCCGTACATCGCGCAGCGTTCGGTGCTGTTCGAGGAGGGCCGCCGGCTCGGGTACCTGCTGAAGCGGCCGGACGGTTCGGTTTGGCAGTGGGACATGTGGCAGGCCGGGATGGCGATCGTCGACTTCACCAACCCGGACGCGACCGCCTGGTACCGCTCGAAGCTGCAGGCGCTGCTCGACATCGGCGTCGACTGCTTCAAGACCGACTTCGGCGAACGCATCCCGACGGAGGACGTCGTCTGGTACGACGGCTCGGACCCGGAGCGGATGCACAACTACTACGCGCAGCTGTACAACGCGGCCGTCTTCGAGCTGCTGGAGGAGAACCGCGGCGCCGGCGAAGCGGTCCTGTTCGCGCGATCGGCAACGGCCGGCGGCCAGCAGTTCCCGGTGCACTGGGGCGGCGACTGCGAGTCGACGTTCGAGGCGATGGCCGAGTCCTTGCGCGGCGGCCTGTCCCTGGCGGCGTCCGGCTTTGGCTATTGGAGTCACGACATCGGCGGCTTCGAAGGCACGCCCGACCCGGCGATCTTCAAGCGCTGGGTGGCGTTCGGCTTGCTCTCGTCCCACTCCCGCCTGCACGGCTCCTCGTCGTACCGCGTCCCGTGGGCCTTCGACGAGGAAGCCGTCGACGTACTCCGCAAGTTCACCAAGCTGAAGCTGTCCCTGATGCCGTACCTGATGACGGCCGCCGAGGAGGCCCATCGCGACGGCGTACCGATGATGCGCCCGATGGTGGTCGAGTTCCCCGACGATCCCGCGACCGCCTACCTGGACCGCCAGTACATGCTCGGCCCCGACCTCCTCGTAGCCCCTGTGATGAGCGCCGACAACGAGGTCTCGTTCTACCTACCCCGCGGCCGCTGGACCTCACTCCTGACCGGCGAGCAAGCGACAGGCCCGGGCTGGTTCCACCAGACCCACCCTTTCGACAGCCTGCCACTGTACGCCCGCGAAGGCGCGATCATCCCAACCGGCGCCGTAGACGACCGCCCCGACTACGACTGGTCGAACAACCTCACCCTCCACTGGTACGCCCCAACCCCCGCCCAACCCACCACCACAACCCTCCCCTCCGGAGCCGTCATCGAACTGACCTACCAAGACGCAGAGGTCCACTCCCGCGTAACCAAAGGCTCCTGCGAGAACTACACGGTGAAGCTGTGCGGGATGGAGGAGGTGACCGCATGAGGCTTTGGTATGGCGGGGATTACAACCCTGAGCAGTGGGAGCCGGCGGTGTGGAGGGAAGACGTCGAGCTGATGCGGCGGGCCGGGGTGAACCTGGTGAGTGTGGGGGTGTTTTCGTGGGCGCGGTTGGAGCCTCGGCCGGGGGAGTTTGAGTTCGGGTGGCTGGATCGGGTGTTGGAGTTGCTGGGCGACGCGGGGGTGGGGGTGGATCTGGCTACTCCTACTGCGTCGCCGCCGCCGTGGTTCACGCGGTTGCATCCGGAGGCGATGCCGGTGACGGCCGAGGGGGTTCGGCTGACGCATGGGAGTCGGGATACGTACTGCGCGTGCGCGCCGTCGTACCGGGAGGCCGCGCGGGGGATCGCGCGGGTGCTGGCCGAGCGGTACGGCGAGCATCCGGCGTTGAGGATGTGGCACGTGCACAACGAGTACGGGACGACCTGCTACTGCGACCTCGCGGCGGAGCGGTTCCGTGACTGGCTGCGGGAGCGGTACGGGTCGCTCGAAGGCTTGAACGCGGCCTGGACGACGGCGTTCTGGGGTCAGGGGTACGCCGACTGGCGGGACGTCCAGCCGCCGCGGAAGACGCAGTACCTGGTGAATCCGACGCAGTACCTGGACTACCGGCGGTTCTGGTCGGACGAGTTGCTGGCCGCCTACCGCGAACAGAAAGCGGAGATCCGCCAGCGGTCGGACCTGCCGGTGACGACGAACTTCGTGTTCGGCAACTGGGTGCCGGTGAACCACGCGCGCTGGGCCGGCCAGGTCGACGTGGTCGCGATCGACAACTACCCGGATCAGGCGGGAATCGGCGCCGAGGAGCAGACCGCGTTCGGTGCGGACCTGGCGCGCGGCTGGGCCGGTGGGCGGCCGTGGCTGTTGATGGAGCAGGCGGGGAGCGGTCTGAACGTCGGCCGCCGCTGGCATCCGAAGGAGCCGGGGCGGATGGCCCGCAACAGCCTGTCGCACATCGCCCGCGGGTCGCGGGGCGCGCTGTTCTTCCAGTGGCGGGCGTCCCGCGGCGGTGCGGAGATGTACCACCCGGCGATGGTCCCGCACGCCGGGCCGGACAGCCGGACGTTCCGCGAGATCGCCGAGCTCGGCGCGGTCCTGCCGCGGCTGGCGGAAGTTGCC
>NZ_DASRVN010000195.1:0-7499 GCF_035655035.1 Kribbella sp.
CCGTCCCGCCGCAAGGCCGACGCGATGCTCGTCTGCGCGGTCACTCCGACGATCCTCGCCGCGCTCTACCGCCTCCGCGAAGGACAGCAGCCGCTGGAGCCGCGCGCCGACCTCACCGCCGCGGAGAACTGGCTGTACCTCGTCACCGGCGAGGAACCGACCGCCGTCCACGCGACCGCGATCGAGCACTACCTGGTGTCGACCGTCGACCACGGCTTCAACGCGTCCACGTTCACCGCCCGCGTGATCGCCTCCACCGGCGCCGACGTGGTCTCGGCGGTCGCCGGTGCGATCGGCGCGTTCTCCGGCCCGCTCCACGGCGGCGCCCCGGACCGCGCACTCGCGAGCCTCGACGAGATCGGTACGCCGGACCGCATCGACGCCTGGGTCCGCGCGAAGGTGTCGGCCGGTGACCGGATCATGGGCTTCGGGCACGCGGTGTACCGCACCGAGGACCCGCGCTCACTGATGCTCCGCGACATCGCCCGCGGCATCGGCGGCGACCTGGTCGACTTCGCGACCACGGTCGAGCAGCGCATCGTCGACGTCCTCGCGGAGCTCAAGCCGGGCCGCAACCTGTACGCGAACGTCGAGTTCTACGCCGGCGTCGTGATGGAGCTGTGCGGCATCCCGCGCGCGATGTTCACCCCCACGTTCGCCGTCAGCCGCATCATCGGCTGGTCCGCCAACATCCTCGAACAATCCACCGACCCGAAAATCATCCGCCCGGCCGCGACGTACGTCGGCCCACCGCCCCCCGCCCCGGTGGTGATCGTGTGAGTGGTTCACCTCCCGGGTCGCCCCCTAACCAGCCGCACCCAGGGCGGGTTGGGTCTTAGGAGCCGGCTGCGCTAGCTGAAGCGCATGACGCCGTCTTCCACGGCGCCCAGGCGGAGTGCGAGGAGGTCTCGGGGGTAGTTCTGGCGGAGGCGCCAGGGGCCCCAGGTGCCTTGGCGGGGGAGGAGGTGGGCGGCTCGGCGGATGTAGCCGGAGGAGAGGTCGATGACCGGGCGGGCCGGTTCGTCGTACCAGGTCGGGGGTACGTCGGCGCGGCAGCGGCGGGTGTTGGTGGCGGTGAGGTGGTTGAGGAGGCGGCAGACGTACTGCGAGGTGAGGTCCGAGCGGAGGGTCCACGAGTTGTTGGTGTAGCCAATGCACCAGGCGAGGTTCGGGACCCCGCTGAGCATCATGCCCTTGTAGACGAAGGTGTCGTGCGGCGCCACCCGCCAGCCGTCGACGGTGAGGTTGATGTTGCCGAGCGCAACCATGCGGAGGCCGGTCGCGGTGACCACCAGGTCGGCCTCCAGCTCGGCACCGGACCGCAGCCGCAGACCGGTCGGCGTGAACCGCTCGATCTCGTCGGTCACCACCGAGGCCGACCCGTCGCGCAGCGCCTTGAAGAGATCCGCGTCCGGGACCAGGCAGAGCCGCTGGTCCCACGGCTTGTACTGCGGCGTGAAGTGCGGATCGACCGGGATCGACGGCGGCAACTGCCGGGCTACGCCGCTGTTCAGCAGCGACGCCGCGTGCGCCGGCCAGCGTCGGAATGCGCTGTAGAGCAAGGTGCTCAGCGCAACGTTCTTCCCACGAATCACCCGGTGCGCGAGGTTCTCCGGCAGTACGGCGCGAATGCGATCCGACAGCCCGTCGACCGCCGGGCGGGACGCGACGTAGCTCGGCGAGCGCTGCAGCATCGTCACGTGCTTCGCCGTACCGGCCATCGCCGGCACCAGCGTCACCGCGGTCGCGCCACTACCGATCACGACCACCCGCTGACCCGTGTAGTCCAGGTCCGCGGGCCAGTGCTGCGGGTGCACGATCCGCCCGCGGAACTCGTCCTGCCCCTCGAAGTCGACCACATGCCCCGCGTCGTAGTCGTAGTACCCGCTGCACACGTAGAGGAACGAGCACGTGTACGTCGTGTCACCGGTGTGCACGGTCCAGAGCGCGTCCGCCGACGACCACGATGCGCGGACGACGCGGGCGCCGTACCGGATGTGCTTGTCGATCCCGTACGCCGCCGCCGTCTCCTGCAGGTACGACAAGATCGACGGCCCGTCGGCGATCGCCTTCGCCGCCTTCCACGGGCGGAACGGGAACCCGAGCGTGAACATGTCCGAGTCCGACCGCACCCCCGGGTACCGGAACAGGTCCCAGGTGCCGCCGAGCGCCTCCCGGGCCTCGAGGACGGCGTACGTCCGGTCCGGGCAGCGGGTCTGGATCCGGTACGCCGCTCCGATCCCGGACAGTCCCGCGCCGACGATCAGAACGTCGTAGTGCTCCATGTACTTCACGGTAATAAAGATTCTCGCGCGGCGTTGTCGATTCCGTGTCGTGGCGATCGTCAGCAAGATGTCCAAGACAAGCCCTAGACGAGGGAGCCCGAGATGGCGCAGTACATGTTTCTGCTCTTCGACAGCGAGGACTGGTACGACCAGTTGACCCGCGAGCAGTGGGACCAGACGATGAAACTGCACGGCGAGTTCGCGGCGGCGGTGGAGAAGGCCGGGGCCAAGCTGCTCGGCGGCGAGGCGCTGGAGCGGTCGAGTACGGCGAGCACGGTCAAGCAGCGCGAGGGCGCCGAACCGCTGGTCACCGACGGGCCGTTCATCGAGACCAAGGAGGCGCTCGGCGGCTTCTACCTGGTCGAGGCCCGCGACCTCGACCAGGCGCTCGAGCTGGCGAAGCTCTGCCCGTCCGGCAACGTCGAGGTACGACCGGTGATGCCGACCTCCGACGAGGCCGCTCCGCCGGCCTGACCGTGCCGGCAGCATCGGGTACGCCGGCGGCGCCCGGCGCCGGCGTACCCGCCGGGGACGGGAGCGAGTGGTGACCGAAGCGGTCGAGGTGACGCGAGTCGTGGACCGCGCCCACCGGGAGTGCTGGTCGACCGTGCTCGCGGCGGTGGTGCGGGTGACCCGCGACCTCGATCTGGCCGAGGACTGTACGCAGGACGCGTTCGTGCAGGCGCTGCGGACCTGGCCGGACGGCATCCCGGCGAACCCGGGCGGCTGGCTGAGTACGGTCGCCCGGCGGCTCGCGCTGGATCGGCTGCGGCGCGAGACGAACCTGCGCCGGAAGCTCCCGCTGCTGGTGGAGGAGCCGGGCGAGGTCGAGCAGCCGACGGATCCGTTGCGGCTGGTGTTCACGTGCTGCCACCCGGCGCTGGCGCGGGACTCGCAGGTGGCGTTGACGTTGCGGCTGATCTGCGGGCTGACGACGCGGGAGGTCGCGGCGGTGCTGCTGATCGGCGAGGCGACGGCCGCCGCGCGGATCACCCGGGCGAAGAAGAAGATCGCGGCGGCGGGTATCCCGTACCGGATCCCCGCGGATCGTGAGCTGCCGGCGCGGCTGGACGTGGTGCTGACCGTCGTACATCTGGTCTACACGGCCGGGCATGTGGCGGCCGGGCCGGAGTTGATGCGGACCGATCTGACCGGGCGGGCGATCGAGCTGGCGCGGTTGCTGGTGCGGTTGATGCCGGACGAACCGGAACCGCAGGCGTTGCTCGGGCTGCTGCTGATGACCGAGGCGCGCGGGGACGCGCGGGTGAGTGCGGACGGCGAGTTGGTGCTGCTGGCGGATCAGGATCGCTCGCGGTGGAACGCGCAGCTGCTAGGCGAGGGCGTCGCGCGGGCGACTGCCGCGTTGCAGCGCGGGCACGGGCGGTTCGCCCTACAGGCGGCCGTGGCGGGGTTGCACATGACGGCGCCGAGCTGGGAGCAGACGGACTGGCGGCAGGTGGTGCGGATGTACGACGCGATGCTGGTCAGCTGGCCGACGCCGATCGTCGCGCTCAACCGTGCGGCGGCGCACAGCCTGGTGCCCGGGGCAGATCTCACGGCGGTCCTGGCCGAGCTGGATGCGCTGAGCGAGGAGCCGGCGCTGGCGGCGTACGCCTATCTACCGGCCACCCGAGCAGATGTCCTCACGCGACTGGGGCGCTCGGCCGAGGCCGCCGACGCCTACCGGCAGGCGATCCAGCTGACCGCCAACGAAACCGAACGCCGCTTCCTCACCACCAGGCTGAATGCGCTTTAGGGCCGCGGAGCCCAGAGCTGGTCGGCGTCGCCGGCTTCCAAGCGGCCTTTGTACACGTCGATCTTGTGATCGATGAGTTCCAGGCTCTCCTGGAGCTCGGCGAGCTGGGTGAGGATCTCGGAGCGGTGCGTCTCCAGCAGCTCCAGGCGGTCCTTCTCGTTGCCGCGGCCGGCCAGGACGAGCTCGGCGTACTGGCGGATCGTGCGGATCGGCATCCCGGTGGCGCGGAACTTCGTGCAGATCTTGATCCAGTCCAGGTCGACCTTCCGGTACCGGCGGCGCCCGCCCGCGGTCCGGTCGACCGTGGTGACGACCAGTCCGGCGCGTTCGTAGTACCGGAGCGTGTGGACACTGACGCCGGTGCGTTCGGCGGCTTCGGCGATGCTGATCCCGCGTTCATTGACTTCGAGCACGCTCTAAATCCTAACGTCATCGGTATGACTGTCTCAACGCCTGAGTCCACTGGTCTGACCAGTACCCACAGGTACCTGGTCCTGACGATCTGCTGCGCCAGCCTGCTGATCTCGGTGATGGACATCTCGATCGTGAACATGGCCCTGCCCGCGATCCGGGACGACTTGAACGCCTCGACGGCCGGCCTGCAGTGGACCGTCGACGCCTACACCCTGGTCCTCGCGAGCTTCCTGATGCTGGCCGGTTCCACCGCCGACCGGTACGGCCGGAAGCGGATGTTCCGGCTCGGCCTGATCGTCTTCGGACTCGGCTCGCTGCTGTGCAGCCTCGCCCCGGGGATCAACACGCTGATCGCGGCCCGCGCCGTCCAGGCCGTCGGCGGCACGATGCTGAACCCGGTCGCGATGGCGATCGTGGTCACGGTGTTCCCGGACCGCGCCGAGCGGGCCCGGGCGATCGGCGTCTTCGGCGCCACCGCCGGCCTCTCGCTGGTCCTCGGCCCGATCCTCGGCGGCGCGCTCGTCGACGGCCTCGGCTGGCGCTCGATCTTCTGGGTGAACCTGCCGATCGTCGTGCTCGCGGTGGTCTTCACCAGCCGGTACGTCCCGGAGTCCCGCGCCGCCCGCGGCCGCCGCTTCGACCCGGTCGGCCAGCTCCTCGTCGTCGTCCTGCTCGGCGGAGTGGTGACCGCGATCATCGAGTCCGAGAAGCGCGGCTGGACCGCGCCGCCGATCATCGCGCTGCTCGTGCTTGCCGCGGTCGCGGCCGCCGTGCTCATCCCGTACGAACGCCGCCGGGACGAGCCGATGCTCGAGCTCCGGCTGTTCCGCAGCGTCCCGTTCAGCTCGGCCGTCGTCATCGCGCTCTTCGCGTACAGCGGGTTCGGCGTGTTCCTGTTCCTCACCACGCTCTACCTGCAGAGCGTCCGGCACCTGTCCGCGCTGGACGCCGGCCTGAGTCTGCTGCCGGTCGGCCTGCTGATCTGCGTGCTGTCACCGCTCACCGGCCGGGTCGTCGGCGCCCACGGTCCGCGGCTGCCGCTCGTCGTCGCCGGATCGGCGCTCACGCTCGGAGCCGTAGCATCGTCGACAATCGGATTGTCGACGCCGCTGCCGGTCGTGCTCGCGATCTTCCTGCTGTTCGGCGTGTTCCTGGGCGTGGTCAACCCGCCGATCGCGAACTCGGCGGTGTCCGGGATGCCCGTGTCGATGGCCGGTCTGGCCGGTTCGCTCGCCTCGGTCGGCCGTCAGACCGGTACGACGCTCGGCGTCGCGGTGGCCGGCTCTATCGTCGGCGCGACCGCGACCACCGACCCGCAACGGTTCGTCCGCGCGGCCCATGTCGTCTGGTGGCCGATGATCGCGGTCGGCCTCGTCGTCGTCGCGCTGGCCCTGATCAGCACCAGCCGCCGCGCCCGCCTCACCGTGCAGGAGCTGTAGCGGGTAGTCCGAAGTACGTCACCAGGGACGGTGTGCTGAAGACGTGGATGTGGGTGAGGCCGCCAGGGGTCGGGGTCAGTACTGCGATGCCGTACGGCTCGCCCTTGTAGTACGAGCCCACCGCGGGCTGGCCGTTCGCGATGACCGGGATCATCCGCCAGTCGCCCGGTTCGCCCGCCGCGTCGGCCATCACCCGCATACAGGTCACCAGACCGCTGAACCAGGTCGGCGTACCGACCATCTCGAGCGCGGCGTCCGCGCGCAGGGCGCGTTCGAGCGCGGCGGTGTCGGCGTTCTCGAAACCCGCGATGTAGTCGTCGAGCAGCGCTCGCGCCGCGGGATCGGTGGGTTCGTAGACCTCGCCCTGCGTCGGTGCCGTCTCGTCGATCCGGGCCCGGGCGCGTTGCAGCGTGCTCTTCACCGCCGCGACCGAGGTCTCGAGCATCGTCGCGACCTCGGCCGCCGGGAACGCGAGCACCTCGCGGAGGATCAGTACCGCGCGCTGCTTCGGCGGCAGGTACTGCAGCGCGGCGATCAGCGCCAGCCGCAGGCTCTCCCGGAGCGTGACGATCGCGGCCGGATCGTCGGCCACCATCGACTCGGGGATCGGCTCGATCCAGCCGATGCCGTCCGGCACCGGCCCCGGTGCGGCGTCCAGTTCGGTGCTCGCGGCAACGATCCCGGAGGGCAGCGCCCGGCGGCCGCGCTGCTCGAGCGCGGTCAGGCAGACGTTGGTCGCGATCCGGTACAGCCAGACCCGGACCGACGAGCGGCCCTCGAAGTCCGCCCACGCCCGCCAGGCCCGCAGGTATGTCTCCTGCACCGCGTCCTCGGCCTCGTGCACCGACGCCAGCATCCGGTAGCAATGCGCCAGCAGCTCCTTGCGGTACGGCTCGAGGTCGGCGAACTCTTCCATCACCACTCCCTGAACGGTCACAGCCCCAGCACCTGCCGTCCCCACTGTCCCATCCGCGAGATCGCATCGTCCGCCTCCGGCGCCCGACCCGCCGCCATCTGGAACGTGTGCTGCATCTCCGGGAAGACATCGAGCCGTACGTCGACGCCCGCCCGCTGTGCCGCGTCCGCGAGTTGCCGGGCGTCGTCCAGCAGTACCTCGTCCGCGCCGGCCTGGACGTAGATCGGGCCGAGCCCGGTCAGGTCGCCGTACGTCGGGTTCACCGACGGGTCCCGCGGCGAACCGTCCGGGCCGAGGAAGATCCAGGCGAGCCCGCGGACCAGGTTCCGGTGGAAGAACGCGTCCTTGTCCCGGTTGCTGTCGTACGTCGCGCCGCTCGCCTCGAAGTCGATCCACGGCGAGAACGGCAGCGCACCGGCCGGCAGCGGCAGGCCTTGCGCGCGGGCCCGGAGCTGGGCGGTGATCGCCATACCGCCGCCGGCCGAGTCGCCGGTGAAGACGATGTGCTCGGGGGCGATGCCTTGGTCGAGCAGCCAGCGGTACGTGTCGACCGCTTCGTCGAGCTGGACCGGGTGGATGCGCTCGGGTGCCAGCGAGTAGTCGAAGACGAGGGCGCGGGCGCCGACGGCCTTCGCGAGATGGGCGAAGAGCTTGCGGTGCGAGTAGCGGGAGCCGCCGACGTAGCCGCC
>NZ_DASRVN010000196.1:0-20411 GCF_035655035.1 Kribbella sp.
CCGTTCGGGCTGGTGGAGACGAGCCGGACGTTCACCCGCAGCCAGCACCTGCTGGTCACGCCGCGGGTCTACAAGCTTCCCGAAGTACGGCTCGGGGCCGACCGGGCCGGCTCCGGCGAGAACCGGCCGCGGGCGATCGCGGCCGCCGGCGAGGAGGACGCGACCGTCCGCGAGTACCGCGACGGCGACGACCTGCGCCGGGTGCACTGGCGGTCGACGGCGCGCCGCGGCGAGCTGATGGTGCGCCGCGAGGAGCAGCCGTGGCAGAGCCGGTGCTCGCTGTTCCTGGACGCGCGGATGATCTCGCACCACGGGCACGGTCCGTCGTCGAGCCTGGAGTGGGCGGTCAGCGCGATCGCGTCGATCGGCATCGACCGGATCCGCCGGGGATACGTGACCACGATGCTCGGCGGGCCGACCACGCTGTCCGCGATCATGCACCGAACGTCGGCCGCGGTCCACCAGCCGCTCGGTCAGCAGCAGCTACTGACCGAGTGCGCGACGGTCGAGGAGCACAAGTACGCCGAGCTCGGGCCGCTGCTGACCGTCGACCGGAACGCGCACGAGCCGAGCCTGGTGATCGCCGTCCTCGGCGCCTGCAGCACCGACGACGTGACCGCGCTGAACCGGTGGCGGACCAGCCAGGCGACCGGCGTCGCGCTGGTACTGGACGCGGCCAGCTGGGCGGTCGGCGCCGAGGCCACCGAGAAGGCGGCCCGCCTGGCCGCGGCCACGGACGCCACCGAGAACGAACTCCGCCGCAACGGCTGGCGCGTCGCCAGAGTCCGCCGCGGCGACCACCTCCCGACCGTATGGTCCGGCCTGGGCCTGAGGAGCGGACGCATCGCATGACCGGTCACGCAAGGATCTCCATCGCCGCGTGGGGCGCGACCGCGCTCGGGTCGCTGGTGCTGACGCCGGTGTTCTCCGGGCCGTTCCTGTTCGTCAGCGCGTTCCTGTGCGCGCTGATCACCGGCGTCGGCGTTCTCCTGCAGAACCTGCGCATCCCGCGGATCGTCGTACCGATCGTCCAGCTGCTCGTGCTCGTCGAGCTGCTGTCGTTCTTCTTCCTGCACAGCACGATGAAGTTCGGGCTGTTCCCGTGGAAGGCGACGGCGATCGAGTTCAACTCGCAGCTGGCCGACGCGATGGACTCGATCAACCGGTTCAGCGCACCGCTGCCGGCGGACCCGCACCTGACGTTGTTCGCGGTGACCGTGATCTCGGTGACCGGGTTCCTGATCCACGTGATCGCGGTCCAGCTCCGCCAGGCCGCCTGGTCCGGACTGCTGCTGCTGATCATGTACACGGTGCCGGCCGCGACCGTGCACGGCGGGCTGCCGTGGCTGCTGTTCATCCCGCCGGCGATCGGCTACATCGTGCTGCTGTCCGCGGAAGGACGCAGCCGGCTGAGTCGCTGGGGCCGCCGCATCTCCGGCGTCTCGCACCTGGACGCGGCCGAGCCCGTCGAGGCGTCGGCGCTCGGCCAGGCCGGCCGGCGGATCGGGCTGACCGTGGTCGCGATCGCGGCGCTGCTGCCCGCGCTGCTGCCCGCGCTCCCGGAAGGTGTGATCGGCAACGGCCTGGCCGGCGGCAGTTCCGGGAACGGGATCGGCGCGTCGATCTCGTCGACCAACCCGATGCTCGACATGGGCCGCAACCTCAAGCGCGGCGTGAACTCGGTCGCCCTGACCTACAAGGGCGGGCCGTCCGGTGGCAGCTACCTGCGGCTGACCGCGCTGGACCTGTTCGACGGCAACACCTGGCAGATCGCTCCCCGCGGCCAGGAGAACAAGCTGGACGGGAACCTGACTCCCCCGCCCGGATTCAACGGCGACCTGTCCAAGGTGCCGGTGAACACGATGGACATCAGCGTCACCCGCGACCTCCGCTCGCAGTTCGTCCCGGTCCCGTACCCGTTGCAGTCGATCTCGCTGAAGCGGGGGTGGCAGTACGACGCGGGCGCGCTGGACGTGATGTCCAGCAACGGCGACATCGTCGCGGGCAAGGATTACCGGCTCACGTCGTACGACGTCGAGCCGACGCCGGAGCAGCTGCACGACTCGATCACCACCAGCGCCCCGGACAAGTACACGCTGGTCGTGCCGGAGAAGACGCCGGAGAGCATCAAGCAGCTCGCGTACCGGGTGACGGCGGACGCCAAGGACAACAAGTTCGAGGCCGCGGTGCTGCTGCAGGACTGGTTCCGCACCGGCGGCGGCTTCATGTACAACACGCAGAACGTCAAGGGCAGCGGGATGGCCGCGCTCGAGGACTTCCTGCTGACCAGCAAGTCCGGGTACTGCGAGCAGTTCGCGACAGGGATGGCGCTGATGGCCCGGATCCTCGGGATCCCGGCCCGGGTCGGGATCGGGTTCCTGCCCGGGACGGCCGGCAAGGACGGCCAGTACACGGTCCGGATGCACGACATGCACGCCTGGCCGGAGCTGTACTTCCAGGGCACCGGCTGGGTCCGGTTCGAGCCGACGCCGTCCGCCCGGGTGGCGAGCACGCCGGGCTGGACGGTCGCGGCGAGCGGGAACGCGACCACGCCGACCACGCCGACCACCAGCGAGCCGACGACCCCGGGCGCCAAGCAGACCGGCCCGATCGACAAGCCGCGGCACGACCCGAACCTGGCCGACCAGAGCGGCGGTACGGCGGCCGGCACCGGCAACTGGTTCAGCAACGGCGGCGGCCAGGCGATCGGCGCGGTGCTCGGGGTGATCCTGCTGATCTGCATCCCGTGGCTGATCCGGACGCTCACCCGCCGGCGGCGCTACCTGCGCCCACCGGGACGGGCCGGCGCCGAAGGGCTGTGGGCGGAGGTGCGGGACACCGCCCGGGACCTGAACCTGGACTGGTCGGACATCTCGACGCCGCGCCAGGCCGGTCAGTGGCTGGTGTCGAAGCTCCCCGAGGAGACGCACCCGGCGGCGCGCCGGCTGGCCCGCGGCATCGAGGCACTCCGGTACGCCGGTGACGCGAAGCCCGAGCTGGACCTCCGCGACGACGCGGCCGCCGTACGCCAGGCACTCTGGACGCAGGCACCCGCCCGGCGCCGGTGGCGGGCACGGCTGCTGCCGCCGTCCTGGCGGTGGTACCTGAGCCGCGGCACCACCGAGGCGTCCGACCTGCTGGACGAGTTCGACCTGCTGCTCGCCCGGCTGCGCTCGCTGCTCCTCCCGAAGCGGCCTACGACGGGATCACACAGAGGATGAAGCCGCGGTCCTCGGCCACCTGGTCGTAGACCCGGCGTGCAGAAACGGCCACACCCGTCGCACCAGGGCGAGGGTGTGGCCGGAAGGTCAGGCTGCCAGGACCGTCAGAGGTCTTCCTCGCGGCGGCGGCGCCAGCGGTCCTCCATGCGCTCCATGAACGTGCCGGACGAGTCGTGCTTGGTCCGGTGGCGCTTCGTCGGCGGAGGCGGCGGGATGTCGTCGGACTCCCCCGCGTTGCTGATCCGCTTCATGCTCAGCGCGGCGACGTACAGACAGGCCACCATCATCACGAAGCCGATGACTCCGATGATGGTGTTGGGCAGGATCGCACCGGTCATCAGCACCGCGATGCCCAGCACGAAACCAACGCCGGCGAGCACTGCCCGGCGCCGGTAGTACAAGCGCACATTGGTCCCACGCATGGCGGAAACGAACTTCGGGTCTTCCGCAGCAAGGGCACGTTCGAGCTGCTCGAACTGGCGCTGCTCTTCTTCCGAGAGGGGCACCGTCGATCCCTCCATGATGAGCGCGATCTCGATAGGCCGCTCCCAGTCTAGGCCGCGCCCGCGTCACACGAAACCCTGACCGGCTGTCCAGCGCGTCACGGTCCCGCAACTGCCCCCGGATACACCGCGCGCAGCACGCTTGTCACCGTGCGTCGTCAGCGGGTCGCGAGGATGTGCAGCTGAGTAGCCAGCGCCCGGAACGCCGGGTGCTGGCTCGCGGCCCGCTCGAGCTCGGCCAGCGACTCGGCCGCCCCTGGCTCGGAGTCGACGAACGCGGACGGCACCAGGTCGGCGAACGTCCGGACCCCGTGCACGGTGTGCACCATGAACCCGGCGTCGGCCAGCTGCGCCGCGATCCCGGCCTCGTCGAACCGGCGCGGCATCGGATCGGTCGCACCCCAGCGGCCGTCCGGGTCCTGCAGCGCGATCCGCGCCTCGGCCAGGTGCCCGGCCAGCGCGCGGGCCAGCACGACGGCGTTGCGCTGAGCAACCAGCAGGCTCAGTACGCCGCCTTCCCGCAGTACCGACGCCATCGCCTGGAGGGCCTGCACCGGGTCGTCGACGACCTCGAGCACCCCGTGGCACAGCACCGCGTCCGCGGTCGACTCGCCGGTCAGGCCGAGCAGCTCGGCCGCGTCGCCCTGGACGCCGCGGACCAGTTCGCTGACGCCTTCGTCGCGGGCGCGGCGTTCGAGCGAGGCGAGCGCGTCCGGGCTCGGGTCGACGACCGTCACCCGGTGCCCCTCGACCGCCAGCGGCACCGCGAACCCGCCGGTCCCGCCGCCGAGGTCGACGATGTCCAGGCCGGCGCCCGGGTCGGTCCGCTCCCGCGCCGCCAGCGCAACCCGCAGCGCCTCGCCCACCAACGCCGTCCGTACGCCGCGCCGCCGCCGCTCCACCATCAAGTCCTCCAGCCCGATCCACGCCCCACCGCGCCACACCCTACTTCCCCGTCAGGACCGGGTGCGGGCCAGGAGGTAGAGGCGGTTGGTGGTTTCGGCGTGGGTCGCGAGCGGGCCGCGGAGGTACCACTCGATGCCGGTCAGACCGGCCGCCTCGAGGAGGTGCACGAGCTGGGCCGGGTTGTGCAGGACGTAGTCGAGGCTGACCTCGTGCCCGAGGAACTCGTCGACGTGCCGGACCTCGTCACCCGCGTGCAACGCGAGCACGAGCAGGCCGCCAGGGTCCATCGGCCGGGTCAGCGCGGCGATCGTTTCCGGCAGCTCGGAGACGGCCAGGTGGATCAGCGAGTACCAGGCGAGCACCGCCGCCCAGCCGGAACTGGCCGGCGGGCGAGCGAGCCGCCGCAGGTCGCCGACCTCGAACCTGAGCCGCGGGAACCGCCGGCGGGCCTCGGCAACCATCTCCGGCGACAGGTCGATACCGACCGCGTCCGCGTCCCGGTCAGCGAGGTACGCCGTCACGTGCCCGGGCCCGGCGCCGACCTCGACGACCGGGCGGCCGCCGGCGTCGGCGATCACCCGGTCCAGCAGCCAGCGCTCGAACGGCAGCCCGTCGAGCTCGTCGAGCAACTCGTCCGCGTACGTCGTCGCGACCGCGTCGTACGCCGACCGCACCCGCTCGTCGCGGGCTGCCGTCCCGTCGGCGATCACGGTGTCGCGGTCGACGGACTCCACCGCGGCGGCCGTCTCCGCCTCCGGCACCGGGCCGAGCAGGTGGACCCAGCGGCGATCGTGCTGACCGGCGCGGCGCTCGAGTTCGCGGACGAGCGGCTCGGGACGCGCGGCCATCCGTTGCAGGCACGCCTCCACGGCGGACCGGTCGTCGAACCGGTGCAGCCGCTCGGTCCGCGTCCGCAGCTCCCCCGGCGCCTGGGCACCGCGCAGCAGCAGGACCGTGAGCAGCGCCCGCTCGTCCTCCTCGAGGCCGAGCTTCTCATCCAGGATCTGGTGGTACTTCAACGTCCGGCGACCGGTGTCGACCCAGACGATCCGCAGCAGCTCACGATCCCGCAGCCCACGCGCGGTCCGCTCGACGGTGCCCTGGTCGTAGTCCACGACCGGCTCACGATTGCTGGCCTGGTTGCAGGCCGTGCGCAGCGCGTTCGCCGTCAACGGGTACGACGCCGGCACGGTCAACTGCTTCTCCAGCAAGCTCCCGAGAACCCGCTGCTCCTCGCCATCCAGTACCGGAAGTCCGCTCACTCTGCAGACCCTAATTCACCACCCGGTCCGGCCGGCGGCGGTCAGCCGGGCTGGTAGGTCTCGGGGAGCGTGATGGGCTCGAAGGAGGTGCCGTTGCAGGCTGGGCAGAGGGTGTCGGCGGCCAGGCCGGAGCCCGCGCAGCGGGTGCAGAGGCCGTCGTGCCAGGAGTCGCCGGACAGGGACTGATGCGGGCGGGGGTAGTGGGTGTCCGGGAGGTAGCACTCGGCGCCGGTGACGGCGTGGACGCGAGCGCACAGGTCCTTGCCCAGGCCTCTCGTGGGTTCGCTCACGGTCGGGATCTCCTCTGCTGCGGGGGTTGTCAGCTCGCCTGCATCCAGGGCTGGGTGAGGACGGACTGCGGATCGGTGGTCGCGGTGAGCACCGGGCTGGTGGAGAGCCGCAAGCTCGCTTCCACCTGGGTGTAGAACGTCTCGGCCGCGCGGACCAGGTCGTCGGCCTCGCGGGTGCTGACGGCGCGCTCCAGCCCGGCCTCGGCGGCCGCGCGCTGGGAAGCGCCGGCGGCGAAGAACGTGGCCCACTCGCCGAACTCCGGCGCGACCTCGGCGAGCAGCACCCAGGCGTTGCGCTGCACCCGGCGGCGGCTGCCCGAGCGGACCGGGCGGGCGCGGACCGCGAGCACGGCGGCCGCGACCCGGAGCGCCGCGACGTGCGCGCTCGAGTAGCGGATCAGGTGGTCGCTGGTCTCGGTCGCCTCGGCGAGCGCGGCCCGGGCACGGAACAGCTCGCGGCTGGCCGCGCCGGCCGCGGCCGGCGATACCGGTGAAACTGTCATCGGTCGGTCACCCTCTCCAGTTGCCAGCGCCCCGAGAGCGGGTCGTTGGCGAGATCGAACATCTCCTGCCGCCCGAAGCGGCCACAGCCGGCTTCCACCCGGAACACCGAACGCTCCGGCCCCCATTCCGCGTCCAGCACGCCGACGGCGGCCGCGACCGTGGCCGCGTCGATCCGGGCGAGCGAGTCGGGGCTGGACCCGGTGCCGATGACGCCGCGCTCCCACCAGGCGGCGGTCTCGGTCCACTGGGAGCGGACGGCGCGGACGCGCCAGAGCCGGCCGCGCCAGAGGAACTGGTCGGGGATCTGCACGCCGTCCACCGGCACCGAGTGCACCTCGACGGCGTCGTCGAACTCCCACATGCTCCATCGCCTCCTGTGATTCCAACGCTGTCCCGAGTCGGCGGCCCGGCGGGTGGGCGCGGGGTGGGGGTCGAGGACCACCCCGGTGCCCGGCCCGCCGGGACCACCGGATTCCGATGCGGCCGCAACTCCGCACCGGAGCCGTCCAGCTGTCCGGTCCGCCCCGGTCCGGCCTCCCGACGAAGCCGGGTCCGAGGCAATCGAACATCTGTTCGAACACTGGAAGCGTATCGCCGCCTGCCGACAGTCGTCAACGGGAACCGGTGGCGGCGCGCCGGGGACCGGGACGCGGGCAGCCGCGACCGCGGGGGCGGCGCTGCTGGGCACGGTTCCGGTCTCCATGACTTCATCGTGGCGGAGGCCACCGACAGTTTTCGGACGGTGCGCGAAACCGGGGTGACAAGGGCCCTAAGCTCACCAGGGTGAGCAGTCATCCCAATGTGCAGAAGGTGGCCGACGCGCTGCGGGCGGCCGGTGCCACCGGTGAGATCGTGATCCTGGACGAGGCGGTGCCGACCGCGGCGGCCGCGGCGGCGGAGCTCGGCTGCGAGGTCGGCGCGATCGCGAACAGCCTGATCTTCGACGGCGACGGCGCCCCGGTGCTGATCCTGACCTCGGGCGCGCACCGCGTGGACACCGCGAAGGTCGCCGCCGGTCTCGGGATCGGGAAGCTGAAGCGGGCCACCCCGGAGTTCGTCAAGCAGCACACCGGTCAGTCGATCGGCGGCGTCGCCCCGGTCGGGCACCCGGGCCCGGTCCCGACGTACGTCGACACCGCCCTGCGGCAGTACGCCGTGATCTGGGCCGCGGCGGGCATCCCGCACTCGGTCTTCCCGACCACCTACGACGAGCTGCTGAAGCTCACCGACGGCACGGAGATCACCGTCAACTGAGGACCGTGGGGATGGCGGTCCGCAGGAAGCGCCGGGTCAGCCCGGCGCGTGTGTGCCGCCACCACGGCCCGACCCGGGACTCCGGCTCGTACCGGCGCCGGCGGATGTCCTCGACGACGCCCACGGGCGCCCCGAGCCGGGGCAGGACGTCGAGCGCGGCCCGCTTGGTGATCAGGTCGCCCGTCGCCAGCGTGACATGCGCCCGCGCGAGCGTGAGCAGGCTGAGGTCGACCCAGATGTCGCGGTACCAGGGCGTCCGTTTCCGGGTGACCGGATACCAGAAGTCGCGCAGGTCCCGGCGGACGAACGCGAACAGCTCCTCGTCGGAGACCGGTGGCAGCAGCTCGCCCGGGACCGGCCCGAACAGCGACCGGTTGCCGATGGCAAGCTCCCGGCGGGTCACCGGCGTCACCGGCCGGTCGAAGTACCGCTGGTGGGCGAACGTCGGGTGCCGCACGGACAGGTCCGCGAGGTCGGTCATGTACGAGCAGTGCAGCTTGACGGCCAGCGGGTTCGACCGGATCAGCTCCCGGTGGACCTCGGCGACGGACGGCGGCGGCGGCTCGGACACCACGACGATCACGTCCAGGTCGCTGCGCCCCAGTTGGTAGTCGCCCAGCGCCAGCGACCCGTGCAGCCAGACCGCTCGGACCTCTGCAACCGCCCGTACGGACGTGACGAAGCCGTCCAGCAACGGCTGAACGGCTTCGTCGATCACGTGCGTCAGATTAGATGGCCGGACGGACGTCCACGTCGGCAGCCCGGACGTACGCCATCCGGTGGCCGAACCAGATCTCGTAGTACTTGTCCTTGCCGAGCACCTGGACGTGGTCCGCCGGCGGCTGGCCGTTGAACGACACGGCCCGGTAGTAGTCGGTCTCGATGCTCAGGTCGGCGACCGGGTAGGCCTGACCCGCGCCGATCGTGTACTGCAGCGGAGTCACCGTCTGGTAAGGGATTCCAGCCGGGTACGCCGACTGCTCCGGGTACGCACGCCCGTACACCGGCACCGACATCTTGCCCGCCTTCGGCTTCACGACCAGGCCGGGCTTGGCGAACGCGTCCGGCGCGGAGGCCGGGCTCTTGAACCAGGCGAGCGCACCCAGGTACCAGACGGCCACCCAGTCACCCTGGCGCTGGGCTACCACGTACTCGGAGCCCGCAGCGGCCCGAGAGCCCATGTCGGACACGTCAGTGGTGCCGTCGGAGCCGTCCTTGTGCAGGCCGATGTCCTTGACCAGCGGGGCGTTGTCGTCCGGCGCCTGGCGCAGGTACACGAAGTTGGTGCCCTGCGGCTTGCACGGCGTGCCCGGGGCGTCGCAGTTGGACACGACCTGGACGTTGCCCGCGAAGCCCGGCTTGATCGTGACGACCGAGCCCGCCTTCACCGGCAGCACGGACTTGCCCCAGATCGGCGCGCCCAGCAGGTCGAAGTAGTGCTCCCAGTCCCAGTACGGTCCCGGGTCCCAGTGCATGCCGGCGACCGTGGACGGGACCGTGCCCGGCACCTGGTCGTGGCCGATGATGTGCGCGCGGTCGAGCGGGATGTTGTTCTTGACGGCGAGGTAGCGCACCAGCTTGGCCGAGTTGCGGTACATCGACTCGGTGAACCAGGTCGCGCCCTGCGGCGCGAAGCCCTCGTGCTCGATGCCGATGCTGTGCATGTTCACGTACCAGTTGCCGGCGTGCCAGGCGACGTCCTTGGCCTTCACGTGCTGCCAGACGTGGCCGTCCGACGACCGCATCGTGTAGTTCCAGCTCACGTACGTCGGGTCCTGCACCAGGTTCAGCACGCCCTGCCAGGTGCCCTCGGTGTCGTGGATGATGATGTAGTTGATCTTGCCGGTCTTGGGTCGGTTGGCGAGGTCGTGGTTGCCGTAGTCACCCGCCGTCCCGAACTCGGAGTACGGCGCCGGCAGCCACTCACAGCCGAGCGTCGGGGGGCACTCCACGTTCGACGTCGACGGCTGGACGCCGGCCGGCAGCGACAGCTTGCTCAGCTGGGCCTTGTCCGGCTTGACGGCGAGTGCCGGCATCACGATCTGCTGGCCGGTGTTCGTGGTCCGGGCGGCGCCCTTGGCCAGGATCGAGTAGACGTCGTCGGCGAAGCCCGCCGCGCCGACCTTGTCCCCCGCTTCGGCGTACGACGCCACCGCGCCGTACCAGCCGGCGGCCGACGTGTTCGCGCCCACCGGCAGGCCGAGCGATTTCTGGTACGACGCGAGCACCGCGGCACCGCCGTCGATGTTCGCGGTGGTGTCGGTGCGCAGCGTGGACTGGTCGACGCCGGTCAGCTGGGACGCCTTCTTGAGCGTCTGCAGCGATTCGGCCGTGGCCACCTTCTGCTTGCCGGACAGGTCGGCAACCTCGGAGGCGCCGAGGCCGGTGAGGTGCATCGGGCCGTACCCGCCGGTGGTGCTCGGCGCGCCCGCGTGGTCGTCCCAGCGGGACTCCGCGTACGACACGGCCAGCAGCACCTGCTCCGGTACGCCGTACTTCGCGGCGGCCGCGGCGTACGCGGACTGACCGCCGGCGATCGCGGCGCCGGGCTGTGAGGCCTGGGCTGGTGGACTTCCCAACGACACGCCGACCAGTGCGGTCGGCAGCGCTACCGCAGCGAGTGCGGCAAGAATCTTCGGACGACGCAGCATGATGTTCTCCTGAACCCCTCGGGCGGGTGCCGGTCACACAGACTGGCAGCCTAGTCACTGTGAGTCGAGCCGACGCGGATGTCAACGGTTAACCAAAACCCACATCCGAGGGTTCGATACTGACGAAAATCATGCTGATCACCACGGGTTACGGAGTACCGCGATGGAAGCGCTGCCGCTGGCGGTGACGACAGGCTGGGCCAGTGGGGTGAACGCCTATGTCTGCGTGCTGATCCTCGGCCTGCTCGGCCGCTTCGCCGGCGCCACCGACGTGCCGCACGCGCTGACCACGACACCGGTACTGATCGCCGCGGGCGTCCTGTTCGCGTTCGAGTTCGTGGCCGACAAGATCCCGTACGTCGACTCCGCGTGGGACGCCGTCTCGACGGTGATCCGGCCGACCATCGGCGCGATCCTGGCCGCGCTGATGTCCGGTCAGGCGAGCACCCTGCACCAGGCCGTGATCGCGACCACCGGCGGTCTGGTCGCGCTGCTCTCGCACGCGGTGAAGTCGAGTCTGCGGCTCGCGATCAACACCTCGCCCGAGCCGGTCACGAACATCGCCGCGTCGTCGGGAGAGGATGTCGCGGTCGCCGGTGTGGTCTCGCTGGCCGCTTTCCATCCGGAGGCGGCGCTGATCATCGCCGGCGTGCTGCTGATTCTCGGGCTGATCGCGGTCTACTTCGCGTTCAGGCTGATCCGGCGGGGGTATCTCAGGTTCAAGGCGTGGCGAGAGAAACGTGGGAACAGCAGTGGCTGAAGTGATAGTGGTCGGGGCCGGTCTGGCCGGTCTGGCGAGTGCCGTGCGGCTGGCGAAGCTCGGACACCAGGTGACCATCTGCGAACGCAACGAGCACCTGGGCGGTGTGCTGGGTCGCGTAGAGGCCGACGGCTTCACCTGGGACGCAGGAGCTGCCAGTACGACGCTCCCGGCCGCGCTGCGCGACCTGTTCCGCAAGAGCGGTCGCCCCATCGAGAGCCTGGTCCAGCTGGAGCCGGTGAACGAGCCGCGGCGCCACATGTTCCCCGACGGCTCCGTCCTCGACCTGCCGGTCAGCGACCGCGGTGCGCAAGACGAGGCGTGGACAGACCTGGCAGGAGCGCCCGTGGCCGCGCAGTGGACCAAGCTGGTCGACGCGTACGGCGACACGTGGCAGCTGCTTCGTAAGACCTCTCTGGAGCCACCGCTCGAGGACAAGCTGCCGATCAAGACCATCCGCGCCCTCAAGCCCTGGCAGTCGCTGGAGAATGTCGCCCAGCGCGAGCTGACCGACGACCGTGCCCGTGCGGTACTGCGACACTTCGCCGCCCAGGGCGGTTCCGACGCGAGCCTGACACCCGGGTACGTCGGCGTGTGGTCGTATCTGGAGCGCACGTTCGGCCGTTGGACGATCCCCGGCGGTTTCGGCGCCCTCGCCGACGCGCTGGTGCAGCGTGCCGGCGAGCGCAAGATCACCGTGCGGACCAGCGCCGAGGTCGTGGCGGTGACCACCTCCGGCGGCGCAGTGAGCGGCGTACGGCTGTCGGACGGTGAAGAGGTCCCTGCAGACATCGTCGTCAGCGACATCGATCCGCGGGTGCTGTACGAGTCCATGCTGGACGAGCCTGCCGCCAAGAAGGTGCGGAAGCGGATCCTGTCGACACACCAGGCGCAGTCGGCGTACGTCGTACACCTGGGGCTGAAGGACCCGGTTCCGGAGCTGCCGTTCGAGACCGTGCTGCATGGCACGCCGACCGTCGTCGTAAGAACGGGCGGTACGGCGCCAGCTGGTCACCAGGCGTGGTCGGTGCTGGTCCACGGGTACCCGACTGACGACGTACTGGATCTCCTGGTCGCCCGTGGGCTGCCTGTCCGCGACAACGTGGTCTCCCGGCAGACCTCGCCGTCCTGGTGGGCCGGTGTGGCGTGGGAGGGGTACAAGACCGCCCGCCGCCGGGCCGCCAACGTGTCGCCGGTGAAGGGCCTGTACTGCGTCGGCGCGGGCGCGCACCCCGGCTCCGGAGTCCCCGCGACCACGCTCGGCGCGGCGATCGTGGCCGATTCGATCGGGAAGGCCTGAGACCGCTGTGGGGTTGGACAGAGGGGCCAACTAAGATTGGTTGTTCCTGTGTTCTGAGTCGGGCTGAGTCGGGAACTGAGCCCGGCGGTAGAGAGGACCTCGGTGGATCAAACCCCCACATCGGCCGATCACGACAACCACGACGCCGTGGGGCGGGCTGAGCTGGCGGCTGAGCAACAACATGTCGACCGGGTCTACGGCCGGGTCGAGGAGGCCGCCCGGTCCGCGTCCCGGATCGCGGTCGAAGGGCACCAGCGCGGCCAGGCGCAGAACGTCGGCCGCGTCCGCGAGGAGGAGCAGACCGGTCTGTACGAGCGCGACGTGCTGGTGTTCGCGGCCGCCCGCCGGATCGCCGAGCTGGACGCGGAGCACGAGGGCCTGGTCTTCGGGCGGCTCGACTCCGACCACGGCGACGACCAGCCGCCCGCGGCGACCGCGGACGAGCTGGACAAGTTGTATGTCGGCCGGATCGGCGTTCGCGACGCGGAGTACGAGCCACTGGTGATCGACTGGCGGGCACCCGCGGCCGAGCCGTTCTACCGGGCCACCCCGACCGACCGGCAGAAGGTCGTCCGGCGGCGTGTCCTGCGGAACAAGGGCGCCCGGATCGCCGGCCTCGAGGACGACCTGCTGGCGCCGGAGCGCGCGCCGGAGGACCTGCCGGTGATGGGCGAGGGCGCGTTGATGGCGTCGCTGTCACGGGCCCGTGGGCACACGATGCGCGACATCGTCGCGACGATCCAGGCCGAGCAGGACGAGGCGATCCGGGCACCGGCCCGTGGCGTCACCGTGATCGGCGGCGGTCCCGGCACCGGCAAGACCGTGGTCGCGCTACACCGCGCGGCGTACCTGCTGTACAGCGACCGTCGGCGCTTCGAGCGTGGCGGCGTACTCGTCGTCGGGCCGTCGGCCGCGTTCATGGCCTACATCGAGCGGGTGCTGCCGAGCCTCGGTGAGAACACGGTCTCGCTGCGGGCCGTCGGCGAACTCGTCGACGGTGTCAAGGCGACGGCCGTCGACAGCGCCGAGGTGGCCGCGGTCAAGGGCTCGCTGCGGATGCGGGGCGTGCTGTCCCGTGCTGCCCGCGACCGGGTGCCGAACGCGCCGACGACGTTGCGGGTGTTCCTGGGCGGCGCGACGGTCGAGCTGGACGCCAACCAGCTCGACAACGTCCGCCGCAACGCGCTCCGCCGTACCGTCCGCAATCGGGCGGCTGCTGAGGCTCGTAAGGGCCTGGTCGCCGCACTGTGGCAGCGGTTCCCGGAAGACCTGCGCAACGGGCCGCTGGGCGACCGTGAGGCGTTCGGTGACCGCGTTACCGACACCCCTGCGTTCCGGACGTTCTTCAGCCAGTGGTGGCCGGTGCTGACCGCCGAGTCGGTACTGCGCTGGCTCGGCGACCCGCGCCGCCTCCAGCGCTGGGCCCGCAACGACCTGACACCGCGAGAGGTCGACGCGCTCGCCACCGCGATCCGTACGACCGCGGAGTTCACCGTCGCGGACGTGGCGCTGCTGGACGAGCTCGGTACGCTCCTGGGCCGCCCGCCGATCATGGAGAACACCGACGAGGAGTTCGACTGGCTGGAAGGGCTGACGGACGGCGTCAACGAAGTACTGACCAGCTCCGAGCGCCGGGCCCGGGCCGCGGCGGCCCGCGAGGCGGACGAGCCGGAGGAGTACGCGCACGTCCTGGTCGACGAGGCGCAGGACCTCTCCCCCATGCAGTGGCGGATGGTCACCCGGCGTGGGCCGCAGGCCAGCTGGACGATCGTCGGCGACCTCGCGCAGAGCTCCTGGCGGGACCCGGCCGAGGCGCAGGCCGCGATGGACTCGATGCTGTCGCACCTGCAGCGGCACACGTTCCGGCTGTCCACCAACTACCGGAACTCGGCCGAGATCTACGCGTTCGCCGGTGAGGTGATCCGGCAGTCGATCCCGGACGCCGACCTGCCGAACGCGGTCCGCAGTACGGGCGTCGGGCCGGAGCACCGGATCTTCGACGCGGGCAAGGTCGCGGAGGCGGCCGGCGACGCGGCCGTGGAGCTGCTGCAGCTGGTCGAGGGCACCGTCGGGGTGATCGTGCCCCCGGCGCTGCGCCCGGCGGTCGACCCGGTGCTCGCCGAGCTCGGCGATCCGCGGGTGGTTGCCGTCAGCCCCTTGGACTCGAAGGGCCTGGAGTACGACGGTGTCGTGGTGGTCGAGCCCGACCGGATCGTCACCGACACACTGGGCGGGGTGCGTGCGCTGTACGTCGTGTTGACCCGGGCGACCCAACGTTTGATTACCATCAACAGCACTACCCATTGGTTGCCCGCCCGCGACTCCTGACGCAGCAGGAAGTAGCGCTTTGACCAAGGTTCTGGGCGTGGCCGTCGCTGTCCTGGCGACGGCCACGCAACTCACCGTGCCCGCGGCCGCCGCACCGAAGCTGAAATGGGGTGAGTGCCCACCCGACTCCGGGGCGTTCCGGCAGGTGTCGTGCGCGACGATCAAGGTCCCGCTGGACTACGCGAAGCCGAACGGCAAGCAGATCACGCTGACGATCTCCGGTGTCGGCAGTCTGTCCGCTCCGCACGCGCTGCTGGTCAACCCGGGCGGCCCGGGCGCGCCGGGGATCGGCCTCGAGCAGATGGTCAACGCGGCACTCCCCGAGAAGGTCGCCGGCCAGTACGCCGTGTTCAGCTTCGACCCGCGCGGCGTCGGGGACAGTACGCCGGTCAGCTGCGGCAACACCAGCAAGCTGGTGAAGCACCCGGCGCTCCCCTACAAGCCCGCGAACGCGCAGCAGGAGCAGCAGCGCGTGCAGCAGGCCAAGCAGATCGCACAGCAGTGCGGCCGGTACGCCAAGGACCTGCTGCCGTACATCACGACCGAGAACGCCGCCCGCGACATGGACCGGATCCGGATCGCTCTCGGCCGCGACAAGCTCGACTACCTGGGCTACTCGTACGGCACCAAGCTCGGCGCGACGTACGCGACGCTGTTCCCGCAGCACACCGGCCGGATGATCCTGAACAGCGTGGTCGACCCGCTGGTGTCGACGTACCGCACGACATACGAGCAGGACCCGGCGTTCCAGGTAAGGGCCGGTCAGCTGTTCGGGTGGATCGCTGGGCAGAACAAGACGTACCACCTGGGTACGACGGCCAAGGCTGTCGCGGCTGTGTGGCAGAAGGCCCGTAGCGACCTGGCGAAGAAGCCTGCAGGCAAACGGGCCGGTTCGGCCGAGCTGGACGACATGCTCGCGTCTGCGCTCTACACGGACGACCTGTGGTCGTCACTGGCCGACGCGCTGGTGCAGTACCGGCACGGTGACCCGTCAGGGTTGCTGTCGATCACGGACCAGTTCGCGTTGCAGTCGGTGGACCCAGGACTGCTCGCTTACAACTGCATGGACCCAGGCTGGCCGCGGAACTGGAACGCGTGGCACTCGGACACCACGATCGCGGACCGGCACGCACCGCAGTTCGCTTGGATGAACACGTGGTACAGCGCGCCCTGTGCGTTCTGGCCGGTCGCTCCGGCGAAGCAGGTCCACATCAGGTCAGCCGTACCGGTCCTGCTGCTGCAGAGTCGCTACGACCCGGCAACACCGCTGCTGGGCGCTCGCCGGATGCACGCAGTACTCAGCCGCTCCCGGCTGCTCACCGACAACGGCGGCAACCACGCGACGTACTTGTTCTCGAACAACCCGTGCGTGGACGGCAAGGCGGAAAAGTACCTGCTGACCGGGCAGCTACCGACGGACGGCAACTGCCCGGCCCCAAGTTAAGCGCGAGGTACGACGTACTCCACGAGGTCGGCCTCGTTCGCGGCGAGGTCGGCCCAGTGGGTGGTGAGGTGCAGGATCGCGAGACCCGTGGTCGGGTACTTCTGGGTGAGCTCGATGCGCTCCGGGCTGGTGCCGTCCAGCGCCAACTCGTCGGCCAGCCACGGGATGCCCGGCGCGTGCCCGACCACGACCACCGTGCGGGCCTCCGCCGGCGCCTCGTGGATGACGTCCAGCAGCGTGTCGGTGTCGGCGTTGTAGACCCGCTTGTCGTACCAGACGTCCTGGGCGGTGACGCCGGCGTCGGCGACGAGCTTCCAGGTCTCCCGGGTGCGCTTCGACGGCGAGCACAGCACCAGGTCCGGTTCGATGCCCTGGGCAACGAGGTGCCGGCCGGCCGCGGCGGCGTCCGCGCGGCCACGGTCGGCGAGCGGTCGCTCCAGGTCCGGCAGATCCGTCCTGGTCTCCGGCGGCACCGCCTTCGCGTGCCGGAGCAGGACGAGAGTTCGGTCGATCAACAGGTCCGACGGGTCAGCCATTGCGTCAGGATACGACTGCCGATCGGAGGTTGCGGAAGACCTGTCGTGTTGCGGTCGATCTGTTCAACGTAATGAAATGTATGCCGGGGGCGCCGCCCGCCAGGAGGCGTTCGCAGAGTTCGGTGGCGATCTCGATGCCGGTCTCGCGGACCGCGGCCGGATCGTCCTCGACGGCGTGCAGCCGGTCCGTCACGGACGCCGGCAAGGCCATGCCGGTGAGCTCGGCCATCCGCTGGATCTGCTTGATGTTCGTCACCGGCATGATGCCCGGCAGCACCGGGATCTCGCAGCCGAGCGCGGCCGCCCGGTCGACGAGCCGGAAGTAGTCGTCGGCGCCGAAGAACATCTGCGTGATCGCATAGTCCGCACCGGCCCGCGCCTTCGCGGCCAGCACTCGCGCGTCCGCCTCCAGCGAGACGGCCTCCGGGTGCTTGTCCGGGAAGGCGGCGACGCCGACGCAGAAGTCGCCGAGCGACCGGATCAGCTCGACCAGCTCGATCGCGTGGTTCAGCCCGTCGGGGTGCGCGACCCACGGCTGGTTCGGGCCGCCCGGCGGGTCGCCCCGGAGCGCGAGCATGTTCCGGACGCCGGAACCGGCATACGCGCCGATCACCGACCGGAGCTCGTCGCGGGAGTGCGCGACGCAGGTCAGGTGACCGAGCGGGGTCAGCGAGGTGTCCTGCGCGACCCGCTCGGTGACCCGGATGGTGCCGTCCCGGGTGCTGCCGCCGGCGCCGTACGTGATCGAGACGAACGTCGGCCGGAGCTGCTCGATCTCCCGGATCGAGCGCCACAGCACTTCCTCGGCCTCGGGCGTCTTCGGCGGGAAGAACTCGAACGAGAAGGACCGCTCCCCGGACGCGAGCAGCTCACGGATGGTCGGCGCGCCGCCGGGAAGCGTCGAGGGGAGTCCGTTCGCCATGCGCCTCAGGTTACCCGCGGTGAACGTGAGCGTCTGCCCACCGACTACGCTCCGAGACGTGGACGACGTGGACATCCCGGCGGGGATCCAGCAGGCGCTGAGCGGGTTCCTGGACCGGCAGCAGGAGCGGCTGGCGGCGATCGGGCCGGAGCTGACCGAGCAGGTGCAGGCGGCGCGGGACGCGACAAGCGGCGGCAAGCGGCTGCGGCCGGCGTTCTGCTACTGGGGCTACCGGGCCGCGGGCGGCGATCCCGCCCTACCGATCCTGACCGCCGCGGCGAGCCTGGAGATGCTGCACGTCAGCGCCCTCGTGCACGACGACGTGATGGATTCCTCCGACGTACGGCGGGGTCAGCCGGCCGCCCATCGGCGCTTCGAGGCGCTGCAGCGCGAGCGCGCCGAGAAGACCGGGCGCGGCGGTGACCCGGTGGGCTTCGGGGTCGGCGCCGCGATCCTGCTCGGCGACCTGTGCCTGATCTGGGCCGACGAACTGCTGCACACGTCCGGCTTCGACGCGGCGGCGCTGGCGCGGGCGGAGCGGTACTTCGACGCCGTCCGCGTCGAGGTCACCGCCGGGCAGTACCTCGATCTGGTCGCGCAGGCGAGCGGCGAGTCCGACATGGACCTCGCGCTGCGGGTGCTGCGGTACAAGTCCGCGACGTACACGATCGAGCGTCCGCTGCACATCGGCGCCGCCCTGGCCGGCGGGGACGAGCGGCTGATCGCGTCGCTGTCCGGCTACGGGCAGCCGCTCGGCGAGGCGTTCCAGCTGCGCGACGACCTGCTGGGCGTGTTCGGCGACCCGGCGCTGACCGGGAAGCCCGCCGGTGACGACCTGCGCGAGGGCAAGCGGACGGTGCTGATCGCGTACGCCGTCGACCACGCGTCGGAGATCCAGCTGACCGAGTTCAACCGGCTGTTCGGCCGTCCGGACCTGGACGACGACGAGATCCAGCTGCTCCGGGAGATCCTCCAGGACTCGCGCGCCGTGCAGGCCTGCGAGGAGCTGATCACCGATCGCACCGAGGACGCGCTGGACGCCCTCGACCGGGCGCCGCTGGCCGACGACACCGCCCGCAAGGCCCTCACCGATCTGGCGATCGCAGCAACCTCCCGGAACCTGTAGGCGCTTACTGGACCTTCGGCAACGCGCGCAGCAGGTCGGGCGTGGGCGTGCCCGGCTCGGCGATCAGGACCCGGAGCTGACCGGAGTTCGTGGTGTCCTCGGTGAAGATCTGCAGCGCGACGTCGACCGTGTCGTGGTCGTGCTCGAGCAGGTTCCGGATGCCGGTCCACAGCACGACCTCGGGCGCGCCGGTCGACCGGTCGCTCAGCGAGTCGGCCAGCGCGTCCCAGTTCCGCCCGAACCAGCGGGGCAGGTCGAACGCGGTCGCGCACAGGTCCAGGAACCCGGTCTTGTCGTGGATCTCGCCGGTGTCCAGCAGCACGAACCCGAACCCGGCGGCGGCAGCCTCCCGCCGTACGACGTCGGCGCCGGGAGCGTCCGGCCACCGGTACACCCCCGGCCGCAGCGCACTCAGCGAGGTCATGAGGTGCCCCCGTTCTCCGCGATCCGGCGGAACGACTTGTAGTGGTCATCGGTGTAGTACCGCTCGCCGCCGTTCCCGGACACGATCCGGCGGGCGCCGCGGTCCTTCTCCCCCGGCGTCTTCACCGTGTACTCGTGGTAGTAGCCGCGGTCGTGCTTGGGCAGGATCTTCTCCAGGTTGCCGAACACCACGCCGTCGCGGCTGTACGGGAACGGCCCGCCCTGGTCGACCAGCTTCAGCGTGTCCTGCGCCTCCTTCGGCAGGTCGGCGACCGCGACGTACTTGAGCCCGCTGGCCGGGTCGGTGCCCCGCGTCTTGGTGTCCGCCGAGCACCCGAACAGCGAGGCGGCCAGGGTGATCACCAGCATCGCGACCACCACGACCGCGACGATCCGCGCGGTCTTCTGGTTGTTGATCACCGGCGGAGCCTCCGGCTGAACTCGGCCGCCGCCGCGCCCGGATCGTCCGCTTCGGTGATCGCCCGTACGACGACCACGCGGGCCGCGCCGGCCTCGACCACCTCGTCCAGCCGGTCCAGGTCGATACCGCCGATCGCGAACCACGGCTTCGGCTGCCGGCGGCCCGCGGCGTACGACACCAGCTCCAGGCCGGCCGCCTGCCGTCCGGGCTTGGTCGGCGTCGCCCAGGTCGGTCCGACGCAGAAGTAGTCCGAACCCACCTCGTCGACCGCGGCGTTCACCTGGCTGAACGTGTGCGTCGAGCGCCCGATGATCGGCCCCGGCCCGGTGATCGCCCGCGCCGCGTGCACCGGCAGGTCCCGCTGGCCCAGGTGCAGTACGTCGGCACCGGCCGCGAACGCGATGTCCGCGCGGTCGTTGACCGCCAGCAGCTTGCCGTGCCGCTTGCAGGCGTCCGCGAACACCTCCAGCGCGGCCAGCTCGTCCGCGGCCTCCATCTCCTTCTGCCGGAGCTGCACGATGTCCACGCCACCGGCCAGCGCGGCGTCCAGGAACTGAGCG
>NZ_DASRVN010000197.1:0-20531 GCF_035655035.1 Kribbella sp.
TGTACGGCGGCCTTCCCGTTCTGCGCGTCCTCGACCAGCCGCGCCATCTGCGCGAGCTGCGTGTCCGCGCCGACCCGGGTCGCCCGGACCACCAGCCGGCCGCCGGCATTGACGGTCGCACCAACGACCGCGTCCCCGGCGCCGACCTCGACCGGCACCGATTCGCCGGTCAGCATCGACGCGTCGATCGCGCTGCTGCCGGTGACGATCACGCCGTCGGTCGCGACCTTCTCGCCGGGCCGGACGACGAACTCGTCACCCTCGACGAGCTGGTCGGCCGGGATCCGGGTCTCGGTCCCGTTCCGCAGTACGGCGACGTCCTTCGCGCCGAGCTCCAGCAGCGCCCGGAGCGCGGCGCCCGAGCGGCGCTTGGCGCGGGCCTCGAAGTACCGCCCGGCGAGGATGAACGTGGTGACGCCGGCCGCGACCTCGAGGTAGATCTCCTCCGCGCCGCCGCCCCGGGACGGGATCAGCGTGAACGGCATCTTCATCCCGGGGGCACCGGCCGAGCCGAGGAACAGCGCGTACAGCGACCACAGGAACGCGCTCACCACCCCGAGCGAGATCAGCGTATCCATCGTCGCGGCGCCGTGCCGCAGGTTCGTCCAGGCGGCCTTGTGGAACGGCCAGGCCGCCCAGGTCACCACCGGGAACGCCAGCGTCAGCGACGCCCACTGCCACGAGTCGAACTGCAGCGCCGGGATCATCCCGAACGCGATCACCGGGACCGCGAGCACGATGCTGCCGATCAGCCGCTCCCGCAGCGGTTTCAGCTCGTCCGGTGCTTCCGTGGAAGGCTCGACGGCCGGTGACGGCAGCGCCGCCGTGTACCCGGTCTGCTCGACCGTGGCGACCAGGTCGTCGGTCGAGATGCCGTCCGGGTATATGACCTTCGCCTTCTCGGTGGCGTAGTTGACGGTCGCGGTGACGCCGTCCATCCGGTTCAGCTTCTTCTCCACCCGGGCCGCGCAGGAGGCGCACGTCATGCCACCGATGATGAGCTCGACGGACTGACCCATGATGTGATGCCTCCTCTCAGTGACCGTGGGGCGTTTCCGCGTGCCCCGCGGTGGTGGTCGTGGTTGCGGTCGGTGGGACGATCGGCGGTCCGGACGGGCCGACCTTGACCGTGAACTCGGCGGTGTGGACGGCGCCCGCGTGCTGGAAGTCCAGGAACAGGCTGTACGTCCCCGCGGTCGGGAAGGTGGTCGCGAACGTGATCTCCGGGCCGCCCTTCGTCCCCGGCGCGGCGTGCTCCGCCGGATGGTTGTGCAGGTAGGCCAGGTCGCCGCCGCGCAGTGACACCAGGTGCCCGAAGGCGCCGAGGTACGGCTGCAGATCGGTGACCGCCTTACCGTCCTTGCTGACCTTGAACGTCAGCTCGGACTCCTTGCCCGCGACGGGCGCGCCCGCCAGCGTCACGTCGTACCCGTCGAAGCTGTAGACGCTCGCCGGCTCGGCGACCGGGACCGGGACGTACATCCCGGTGACGTTGACGTCCGTACCGAGTGTGATCGTGCTGTCGTGCCCGGCCGGCTGGAAGTCGGCGTACAGCCGCCAGGTCCCGCCGGCAGTGAACGTGAACGGGATGCTCCACGTGCCGTCCGCTGCCATCGCCGGGTGCACGTGGTGGAACCCGGACAGGTCCCGCCGTACGACGATCAGGTGCAGGTCCTTCTCGTGGGTCTTCGTGTACTTCGTGACCGGCTTGCCGTCCGGTCCTTGGATCGTGAAGCGCAACTCGGTTTGCTGCTGACCGGTGAAGAACGTCTTCACCGGCGCGAACGTGTAGCCCTGATCGGACACCGCCAGCCCGGGCAGCTGCCCGCCGGCGGCGTGTGAGCCGTGCTCCATCCCACCCATCTCCTCTCCGTGCGCAGGGGCCGCGGAGGTGTCGCCGGCCGCCGCGATCGGGCCGACCGCGGACCCGATGCCGAACGCCGCCCCGAAGGCGAGCGCCAGCACACCGGCGAACGCGCCGAGCCGGAGCGCGGCGGCCCGGTTCACGACGCCGCCAGTTCGTAGCCCGCCTCGTCGACGGCATCCCGTACGGCGGCCTCGTCCAGCGCGGCCTCACTCGTCACGTGCACCGCAGAGGTGCCACCCGCGACGAGGTCGATCCTGACCTCCTGAACCCCGACGAGCTTGCTGATCTCCTCGGTAACAGCCGACGTGCAGTGCCCGCAGGTCATACCGGACACGGAGTA
This sequence comes from Kribbella sp., assembly GCF_035655035.1. Taxonomy (GTDB): domain Bacteria; phylum Actinomycetota; class Actinomycetes; order Propionibacteriales; family Kribbellaceae; genus Kribbella. The sequence goes on from NZ_DASRVN010000197.1 coordinate 2,208, forward strand.
GGTAGTGGTGGTGCTCATATCGATGCTCCTTGCTCGAAACGGGTTGCCATACGTGAAATTCGCCTTCCGCCGGGTTCACCTGTGGACCCAACGGATGTCAGGTGCGGACCCAGCCGGGTGTCAGCTGCGGACGAGGCGGGCGATTGCGTCGGAGGCTTCCCGGACCTTCTCGTCGGCTTCCGGACCACCCTTCTGCGCGGCCTCGACCACACAGTGCGAAAGATGCTCGTCGAGCAACTCCAACGAGAACGACTGCAACGCCTTCGTGGCCGCCGACACCTGAGTGAGGATGTCGATGCAGTACTGATCCTCCTCAACCATCCGCTGCAGCCCCCGAACCTGCCCCTCGATCCGCCGCAACCGCTTCAGATGCCGGTCCTTGTCGGCGCTGTACCCATGCACGTGCTCACCGCTCACCGCAGCCTCCTGACCTCAACTACCCCTCGGGGGTATCTCCACGCCTCCGAAAGTACCCCCTCTGGGTATCAAACACAAGCCGATCGGCGATACCACCACGGGGTATCCGTTCGGCCCGGATCTGACAAGAAGGCGAATGCGGCGGTTTGGGCTGCTCGCGGGGTGAGGGCAACTGGCGAGCTGATGGACACCGCGACGGCTGCTAATTTCGTTGAGTCCGCGCCTGTGGTCGTGTTGGCTGGCGGCGCCGAACTGTTAGTACCGCTGGTATCCGCTTGGCTGTAGGGAGTTGAACGTGCAGGACAGTGCTGCCGACCCCGTTGCCCATAATCGGGCTGCCTGGGACAAATATGTCCAGGAGGGCAACGAATGGTCGACGCCGGTGAGTACTGCGGATGTCGAGCGCGCGCGGCTGGGGGACTGGTCGGTTGTGCTCATCGGGCATGAGCCTGTCGACCGTTCCTGGTTGCCGGCGGACCTGACCGGCAAGGACGTGTTGTGCCTCGCGTCGGGCGGTGGCCAGCAGGGTCCGATTCTCGCCGCCGCCGGGGCGCGGGTCACCGTGTTCGACAACTCGCCCGGCCAGCTCGGCCAGGACGAGCTGGTCGCGGCGCGCGACGGACTCGACCTACGCACCGTACTGGGTGACATGCGCGACCTCAGCGCCTTCGGCGACGCGGCGTTCGACGTGGTCTTCCACCCGGTCTCGAACTTGTTCGTACCCGACGTGGCACCGGTCTGGCGTGAGTGCTTCCGCGTCCTGCGCCCGGGCGGAACTCTGCTGGCGGGCTTCCTCAACCCGGACGCGTACTTGTTCGACGACGAGATCCTCGAGGAGCGCGGCGAGCTGGTCGTCGTACACAAGCTCCCGTACAGCGACGTCACGCAGTACTCCGCCGAGGAACGTGCCGCGAAGTTCGGCGCCGATGCGCCGCTTGAGTACAGCCACACCCTCACCGACCAGCTCGGCGGGCAACTCGCCGCCGGATTCGTCCTCACCCGCTTCGCCGAAGCGCCGCACCAATCCAACGCCTCCGCCGAATACCTGTCGCACTATTTCGCCACCCAGGCGATCAAACCCACCTGACCCACCAGCTCAACCCCACGCCAGGTGCCCAACCTTCACCACATCACCTCGCTGTACGCCGCCGGCGTCGTATAGCTCCGATCCCGGCGATTCCAACTGTTAGTACCAATGCCGCCGCGGCGATTGCCAAGCCGCGGCGTAGCCCCGGTGGTGTGAAGGTGCAGGCGACGTGCGTGGCCCCGTTGGTGAGCGGAACGGCCATCAGGCCGCCGAAGTCGCTCGGGACCTGATCCTTGCCGCCTGCCTTGCAAGACCACCCGTCGATCTTCGGTACGCCGATGACCGCCCACCCGGTGCTCCCGGCAGGCAACGTCGCACTCAGCGAATGCCCGCCGATCCCCACATGCTTGGCCCCAGCAGCGCGCAGCGACGTCACCGCTTTCTGCAGCGCCGCCGGGCTCAAGCACCCGATCGCGTTGTGCGGCGGGATCCCCTGCGGGTCCTCGCCGAAGTTGACCTCGACGAGCACCGCCCCGGACGCCGGCACGGTGCCGAGCTGGACCATCGCGCTACTCGTGTTGATCCCGGGCCGCCGTGTCGCGCTGAGCTCGTGCCAGCCGCCGCCGGACAACCGGGCGCGGCCGCTGACGCGAGGCATGAACAGGTACGCCGTACTCGTCGGCGCGCACTTCGCGACCAGCTTGACGTCGCCGGTCGCGAATCGGGTCCCCTTGTACGTCGGGACCTCGTACACGGTCGACCCGAGCAGCCGCTCCTGCATGGCGTACGCGTTCGGGGCGTTGGTGTCGGACGTCACGGCCGGGTCCAGCCGGCGCCGTACCGTGACGAGTGGCGGCACTACTGCCTTGGTGATGTGCGGGTTGGTGTCGACCAGCCGCATCCGGGCGCCGACGGAGAAGATCGCGTCGGTGACCGGGTTGTCGAGGGTGCGCGACGCCCGGCCGTACCCGGACCAGCCGAACCCGAGGCCCGTCATCATCTGGTTCACCGAGTACGGCAGCAGGCTGCTGTACAGGCCCGCGCCCTGGCCGCCGAGCAGCATCGGGTCGTTCGGCGTGAACGACGTCCCGGGCTCGGTCCGGTACTTCGGCCACTCACCGACCTGGCGCAACTCGTTGTACCGCGCGGTCTGTTTCGCGTCCCACGGGTCCGCCGACGAGCTGAGCAGCTTGGCCCGGTACTCGTCGGTGACGACAGCGCTCCAGGTCGCCTCCAATGTCACGACGGCCAGCAGTACGGCGAATGCTGCCGCCACCGGGAGCCGCCGGGGACCGGGCTTGCGGCGCAGCAGCCAAATGGTGCCGAACGCAACCAAAGCGACCGCTCCGGAAACGACCAGCACCGTCAGCCAGTGCGCCTTCAGCAGCGGGCTGCCGTCGGACAGTACGGCGATCAGCGCGAGCAGCACGCCGCCGCCGAGCAACGCGAGCGGGCCGGGGAGCTTGTGCGCGACCGAGATCCACGCGACCGCGACGAGCAGACCGCAGAGCACGAACGCCTCGCGGTACTGGCTGCCGTTCGGGGTGTCGAACGCGTGCCAGAACGCCTGCGTCGGACCCCACCGGAACGTCAGCGCCACGCCGACGATCGTGATCGCCCAGACCACCTTCGACCGCCACGGCACGAACCGGTTGAACGGCATCGTCAGCGCGAGCAGCAGCGCGAGCGTGCCGACGTACAGGCTGGCGGTCTTGCCGACCCCCTCGGTGAGCGGCAGCAGCCGGGACAGGAACACGTCGACCGCCGACGGGTGGAAGATCCCGGACGGGGACGGCGTTGCGGCGCGGTTGGTGAGGATGATCGGTAGCAGGATGGGCGCCACCAGGGCCATGCCGAGCGCGAACGACACGCCGTGCCGCACGACCGACCGGAGCCGCAGTGACCAGCTCAGGTCGCTGCTCAGCAGCCGGGCGAGCAGGTAGATCCCACCCGCGAACGTTGCCATGTAGGCGGTGTAGAAGTTGGACAGCCAGAAGACGGCCACCACCAGCACGCTCAGCACCCGGTTGGTCCGCCGCAGTGACCATTCGGCGACCAGGAAGAACATCGGCAGGGCGATCAGACCGTCCAGCCACATCGGGACGTAGGATCCGTCGTCGAGCGCCCACCCGCAGACGCCGTACGAGATGCCCAGCATTGCCGCGACCCAGCGAGGGCCGGGGCGCATCCTGAGCAGCGCGACGGCCATCGCGGCGGCGGCCAGGCTGAGCTTGAGAGTGGTGATGACGAAGACGGCGAGATCGACCCGGTCGCGCGGGAACAGGCCCACCAGCAGGGACAATGGGCTGCCGAGGTCGACGCCGAGGTCGGCCCAGAAGCCGACGCCGAACGCGCTCTGCCAGTTGAACAGCAGGTCGCCCTGGGCCTGACCGTGCAGGATGTCCCAGAGGTGCGCGAAGAAGGGGACGTACTGCGTGCCAAGATCGTTGGTACTGCGGGAGATCGAACCGAAGGGATAGGTACCGCGGATGATTCCGGAGGCGACGAACACCGCCGCCACCCCGACAGCGGCGACGCCGGCAGGGAGTAGTGCCGGACGCCCCCGCGGCGCTTGTTGCTCGACAGCGTCCTCGGAAACCACTGGCCGCCCCTTCGTTCCGATCGTTCGGCCGCCAAAGCTAGCCGGTAGTACTGGTCTGGACAAGAATCGCACCATGGTCGACGGACTGAGCGGGCGGGGACAATGATGCGGTTGAGTCTGGTGGTGCCGTGTTACAACGAGGTCGAGGTGATCTCCCGGTTCCATCAGGCACTGAGCCGCGAGCTCGCCGGAACCGGTCGTCCGTACGAGATCGTGTACGTCGACGACGGTAGTGCTGATGGGACGCTCGACGCCCTGGTGGGGTTGGCAGCGACCGACGAATCTGTGCGGTATCTCTCCTTCAGCCGGAACTTCGGCAAGGAGTCCGCGATGCTGGCCGGTCTGCGGTACGCGACCGGTGACGCCGTGGTGATCATGGACGCCGACCTGCAGCACCCGCCGGAGCTGATCGGCCGGATGCTCGAGGAGTACGAGCGCGGCTTCGACCAGGTGATCGCCCGCCGGAACCGAACCGGCGACCCGGCCACCCGCACACTGTTCTCGCGGGCGTACTACTGGCTGATCAACAAGTGGGCCGACGTCGAGTTGATGGACGGCGTCGGCGACTTCCGCCTGCTGTCCCGGCGCGCCGTCGACGGGCTGCTCGAGCTGAACGAGTACAACCGGTTCTCGAAGGGCCTGTTCGCCTGGATCGGGTTCGAGTCGATCCTGTTCGAGTACGACAACGTGAAGGCGCCGGCGGACCGGAAGAGCCGCTGGACGTTCCGGCGGCTGCTCGAGTACGGCCTGGACGGGCTGTTGTCGTTCAACAACAAGCCGTTGCGGGCCGCGATCTACATCGGTCTGCTGCTCACCGCGGTCGCCGCCGGGTACGCCGTGTGGGTCCTGGTGGCGGCGATCCTGCACGGCGTCGACATGCCCGGGTACGTCACGCTGATCGCGGCGATCACCGGCCTCGGCGGGCTGCAGATGGTGATGCTCGGGCTGATCGGCGAGTACATCGGCCGGATCTATTACGAGACCAAGAAGCGCCCGCACTACCTGCTGAAGCAGACCAACATGGCTCCCGCGGAGCGGTCGGAAAAGCTACCGGCCCCGGGTGGACGAGCCACCCGAGGCCGGTAGAGGTACTGCCGAGGATCAGGCGGTGAGCCGCTCCTCGGTGGAGGTGGAGAACAGGTGCAGCTTCTCCGGGACCGCCGCCAGGCGGACGGTGGAGCCCTTCTCGACCTGCATCCGGGCGTCGATGCGCGCCACGATCTGCGCCTGGTCGCCGTGCTCCGTGGTGCCGTACAGGTACGCGTCGGCGCCGAGCTCCTCGACGACCGCGACCTTCACCGGCAGGCCCTCGTCGGCGACCTTGAAGGCCTCCGGGCGAACGCCGACGGTCAGGGTCTTGTCGCTGCCGGCCTTGGCGAGCACGTCGCGCGGGACCGGGATCACGTAGTCGCCGACCTTGGCGCCGCCTTCGGCGATGTCCGCGGTCAGCAGGTTCATCGCCGGCGAGCCGATGAAGCCCGCGACGAACTTGTTCTTCGGGTTGTCGTACAGGTTCAGCGGGGTGTCGACCTGCTGGAGCAGACCGTCCTTGAGGACCGCGACGCGGTCGCCCATCGTCATGGCCTCGACCTGGTCGTGCGTGACGTACACGGTCGTGACACCGAGGCGCTGCTGCAGCTCGGCGATCTGCGTACGGGTCTGGACGCGGAGCTTGGCGTCGAGGTTCGACAGCGGCTCGTCCATCAGGAAGACCTGCGGGTTACGCACGATCGCGCGGCCCATGGCGACACGCTGACGCTGACCACCGGAGAGCGCCTTCGGCTTGCGGTCGAGGTACTCCTCCAGGCCGAGCAGCTTGGCGGCCTCGCCGACCCGCTTCGCCCGGTCCTCCTTGGAGACGCCCTGCATCTTCAGCGCGAAGCCCATGTTGTCGGCGACCGACATGTGCGGGTAGAGCGCGTAGTTCTGGAACACCATCGCGATGTCCCGCTCCTTCGGCGGACGGTGCGTGACGTCGCGGTCGCCGATGTAGATGGAGCCCTCGTTGACCTCTTCGAGGCCGGCGAGCATCCGGAGCGAGGTGGACTTACCACAACCCGACGGGCCGACGAGCACCATGAACTCGCCGTCCTCGATCTCGAGGTTGAGCTTGTCGACGGCGGGGGTGTCCGAACCGGGGTAGACCCGGGTAGCCGCCTTGAACGACACAGTAGCCATGACTGTACTTCCCTTCACCGGCAGGAACGTGCCGGACGATCCGAGTAAAGGTTCCCCCGGGCGGGGGAGTCCGCCTATCCTCGCCCGGCGCCACTCGTCCTGACAAGGTTTGTGCGGTGTGATGTGCCCATTCTGTTCACGGAGTGGACACCAGCACGCAGTCTGCAAGTTCTTGCAGGATCTTGCTGAAATGTCAGCCGCACTCTGGGTACAGTGCCCGGCGTGAGCAGCAGAGCACGGCTGGCGGACATCGCGGCCAAGGCGGGGGTCAGTGAGGCCACGGTCTCGCGGGTGCTGAACGGGAAGCCGGGGGTCGCGGAGGACACGAAACAGTCCGTGCTCACCGCTCTCGACGTCCTCGGGTTCGAGCGGCCGGCCAGGTTGCGGCGGCGGTCCGCCGGGCTGATCGGGCTGGTGATGCCGGAGTTGATGAACCCGATCTTCCCGGCGTTCGCGCAGGTGATCGAGTCGGCGCTGTCGCAGCGCGGGTACACGCCGGTGCTGTGCACGCAGTCCCCGTCTGGCGCGACCGAGGAGGAGTACGTCGAGATGCTGCTCGAGCGCGGCGTCTCCGGGATCATCTTCGTGTCCGGGCTGCACGCCGACACCGGCGCCGACCACGCGCGGTACCAGGCGCTGGTCGAACGCCGGCTCCCGGTGGTGTTCGTGAACGGCTGGCTGCCGTCGATCGAGGCGCCGTTCGTCTCCTCCGACGAGTACGCCGCGATGGAACTGGCCGTCTCGCACCTGGTTGCCCTCGGCCACCGCCGGATCGGGTTCGCGTCCGGGCCGGAGCGATTCCTTGTGGTGCAGCGGAAACTGGCCGGCTACCGGACCTCGATGAAGGCCCAGCTCGGGCTGTCCGACGAGGACCTGGACCCGATGGTTGCCCTGAGCATGTTCGGCGTCGAGGGCGGCGAGGCGGCCGGCCGCCAGTTGCTCGACGCCGGCGTCACCGCGGTCGTCTGCGGCTCCGACATGATGGCCCTCGGCGTCATCCGCGCCGCCCGCCAGCGCGGCCTGTCCGTTCCCGCCGACCTCTCGGTGGTCGGCTACGACGACGCCCCGATGATGGAGTTCACCGACCCACCGATGACCACCATCCGCCAACCGGTCCAGGCCATGGGCCTGGCCGCCGTCCAATCCCTCCTCGAAGAGGTCCGCGGCCACGCCACCCCCCACACCGAATTCCTCTTCCGCCCCGAACTGGTCGTCCGCGGCTCGACGGGCCCGGCTCGGTAGCGACTGGCTCCTTGGTGCCATGGCGTCGGGACGCCAGCGAACTGTGCCGCGCGACAGGACCGATGCCACCGAGACTGGCTGCAGACTCCCGACCCCCCGAACGAGGTCCGCCATGCCCCGCCGTGTCCTTCATGCTGCGAGAGCAGCTCTCGCCGTCGCCCTGGTCGTGCCGCTCGGTCTGGCCACCCCAACCAGCCCGGCCACCGCAGCCCCGATGCAGATCTCCCCGAACGCCACTCAGCAGCCGAACGACCACGCCAAGGCTTTCACGCTCGTGACCGGGGACGTCGTGCGCGTCACCGGCGAAGGTGCGAACCGGCGGGCCGAGATCGTCCATGACGTCCCGCCGGTCGGCGACATCGTCGTGACCACCCTCAACAACGATCTGTACGCCGTACCGACCGCCGTCTCCAGCCTGCTGGCGACCGGCAGGCTGGACCCGCGGCTCTTCGACCTGTCCGAGCTCGACCGCTCCGGCTACGACGACGCCTCGGCTCCGCAACTGCCGCTGATCACCACCTACCCGGCCACGGTCGCGGGCGCCACCGCTCGACGGTCGATGGCGACGAACGTTCCGGCCGGTGCGACCGCAGTCCGGCAGCTGTCCGCGGCGCGCGCCACGGCCATCTCGATGGACCGCTCGAAAGGCGCCGCGTTCTTCACGAGTTTCACCACGGCACAGACCTCGACCCAGCGAATGCTGGCTCCGGGCGTCGGCAAGCTGTGGCTGGACGGGAAGGTGCACGCCAGCTCGGACAACGAGGCCAACGTGCTGATCGGCGCCCGCCCGGTGTGGGACAGCGGGTTCGACGGCACCGGTCAGACCATCGCCGTACTCGACACCGGCATCGACTCCACCCACCCCGACCTGGCCGGCAAGGTGGTCGCCTCGAAGTCGTTCGTTCCGAACGAGCCGGACCCGCTCACCGACAAGTACGGCCATGGCACGCACGTCGCCTCGATCGCACTCGGTACCGGTGCGGCCAGTCAGGGGCAGAACGCCGGCACCGCCAAGGGCGCCAAGCTGGCGATCGGCAAGGTGCTCGACGACACCGGTGCGGGGCAGGAGTCGTGGATCATCGACGCGATGTCCTGGGCCGCCGAGCAGTCCAAGACGGTGAACATGAGCCTGGGCGGCGGGCCGACCGACGGCAAGGACCCGATGGCGGCCGCGCTGGACGAGATCAGCGCCCGGACCGGATCGCTGTTCGTCGCCGCGGCGGGCAACTGGGGGCCGGGCAATGGCTCGTCCCCCTATCCGTTCTCTGTCGGGTCACCAGCCTCGGCCTCCCGCGCTCTTGCCGTCGGCAACGGAAATCACTCGTTCGTGCTGGCCAACAGCTCCAGTGCAGGACCCGGGATCGGGAACCTCGCGCTGAAGCCGCAGATCGTTGCTCCCGGCACCGACATCGTGGCGGCCAGGTCGGCGCAGAGTTCGTTCCGCCCGCTGCCCGACGCGCCGCAGTACACCGAGCTCACCGGTACGTCGATGGCGTCGCCGCGAGTCGCCGGATCGGTGGCGGTCCTACGCCAGCAGCATCCCGACTGGTCGTCCCAGCAGATCATCGACGCGATCACCAGCACCTCCTGCACGCTCGCCTGTCCCGCCAGGACGGGCGGCCAGGAGGATGCGAACCCGCAGACCTGGTGGCGCGGAGCCGGCGGACTGGACCTGCAACGTGCCTCGCAGCAGGCCGTGCGCGGCACCGGTCTGCTCGAGTTCGGCGTGCATTCCGACCCGTTGCCGGCTGACACTGTCGTGAGCAAGACGATCTCCTACGTCAACGACAGCGACGCGCCGGTGACTCTCCAGCTCCAGCTGTCGCTGAAGCGGCCGGATGAAAACTTCACCTACAACGTCCTGCCGTTCCAGAACGTGCCAGGACTGGTAGACGTCCCGGCGAGTGTCACCGTACCGGCCCACGGCTCGGCGGATGTTCCGGTGAAACTGGACCTGGCCAAGGCTCCCCAGGGATCGGTGTACGGCGAGATCGTGGCGACCGCTCCACAGGTCCAGGTTCGGAGCACGCTCAACTGGATGCGCACCACCGCGCTGCACCAGTTGACGATCGAGTACATCGGCCCGAACGGTGAGCACGGCGCGCCGAGTCAGCCCACGTATGGCACGCTCACGGATCTCGAGACCGGTGCGCAGCGGGCGGTCCTGTTCTCCGGCGGTCACGGGTACACGACGGACTTCGCCGGTGCCCTGTCCCCGCGACCCTTGCTGCCGGCCCACAAGTACACGCTGATCACTCTGCAGGCTGAGCAGGCGGTCGGAAAGTACAAGTCCTTCATCGGCTCGTGGACCAGCGCGAGCACTCCGGATCTGGATCTGTCCGCGGATCGTGCCGTCACCGTCGACGCCCGGCTGCGCAAGATCTGGCGGATCTCGACCCAGCGCCCGAGCGTGACCACGAGCACGCGGGTCCTGGAGGTCGACCGGAGCGTTGCCGTGGGTAACCGCCAGTTGTCGTTCGGGCTGGGCACAAGCCTCTGGCTGCCGGACTTCCCGATCTACTCGATCCCCGGGTCCGCGCCGGCGACGGGCAGTCAGCAGTTGCGCATCGGCGAACACCGGGAAGCCCCTGCGGTCACCCTGCGGATCGGTGCCCAGGTGATCGAAGCCCGGCGTCCCGCCATCTCGGACACCAGCGGCGGGTTCCCCGCGCTGTCGGCGGCTCAGTTGTACGACGGCGGCGACGGCCGGGCCGAGGATCTGACCGGAGCGCAGGGCAAGGTGGCGATCATCAACGAAACCGCCGGCGGGAACACACTCGTCGACGACGTCGTGGCGGCAGCCACGAAGGCCAAGGCCGCCGGGGTGCTGGTCGTGGTCCGGGACGCCGGCGTGGCGGAGCGGGCGCTCCGGAATTCTGCGAGTCTGCCGGTGGCCGTGCTCACCGCGGCCCAGGCGACCACCCTTCGCGCACAGCTCGCCGCACACCACGCGACCGCTGTCGTACGGGGCAACTATCCGTCTCCGTACACCTACGATCTCGTGCACAGCATCGCCGGCGCGAGCGGTGCGAACACCGAGATCGCGGTGCGGGACAGCACTCTCGGGAATCGCCGGACCGCCTACACCAAGCAGGCCTCGATCACCGCCTACAGCGTGCTGGAGGACAACACGCGTGACTTCCCCGGCCTCGGCTTGACCAGCAGCCAGGTGGTGCCGGCCGGGTTGGAGCGGGACGAGTTGGCAACTCCCGGTGCTCGGTTCGACCGCTCGTTCAACGGGCTGGGAGACCCCAGGCTGGCCTGGACGGCCAGGGAGTCGGTCGGCCGTGGCGAGGTGATCAGGACCGACGTCGGCTCGGGCACGATGGTGCCGTCACTGAACGGCTACACGAACTCCGGCAATTCGACCCTGTGGATGGGTGGTACGCCGTTCTCGGGATCACGGTCGGCGGTCAACCTGCTCTTCTTCGGCGTCGGCGTACTGACGAGCAGTTACAAGGTCGATGGCACGTCGTGTCAAAGCCCCACTCCCGGTACGTGCGGTCTCTCCGCGCCTGGCCGGTACCAGGTGGAGTACGGCGCGGAGCAGACCGCCCTGCCGCTCGCCTCGAAGACCCATTCCACCTGGACGATCAACGTGACCGCGGGATCGGGAAAGCCGGTGCCGCAACCGATCGTGAACTGGAACTGGTCCGCGGGCATCGGTCTGAGCAACACGACGCCGCGGTCGCCGTACCTGGTCACAGTCCGGCCGACCTACCAGCCGGCGGTCATCGATGCCAGCACGGTGATCCCGTACCCGGACAAGCACGGCCCGTTCCGCGTCCAGCTCAGCGTGACGTACGACGACGGCGCGCACTGGCTGCCGGTGGGTAGTCGCGACGTGGATCCGCAGCAGTCGACCAGCTTCGTCGTGCGGCCGCCGGCGCAGTCGAACGGGTTCGTCGGATACCGGATCAGCGGGGCGGACGATGCCGGGAACGGCCTCGACCAGTGGGTCCTGCGGGCGGCGAAGACCAGCTGATCGCTCTCCGAACCAGCTCCGGCCCGGAAGCCGTCCTTGCCAGGCGGCTCCGGGCCGGAGGTCCGTGGGACACGTCGTGGGGGGCGGACCAGGGCGGTCTCAGCTCTCGCCGGGGATGCCGACGTTGAGCAGGCGGGCGCCGGGGCCGCGGGTGGAGAGGCGGTCCTCCTTGTTGTAGAGGTTGCAGCGCTGGAGGCTCAGGCAGCCGCAACCGATACAGGTGTCGAGGTCGTCGCGGAGGCGCTCGAGCTCGGCGATCCGGTCGTCGAGGCGGCTGCGCCACGACTTCGACAGCTTGCTCCAGTCGGCGCGGGTCGGCGTCCGGTCCTCGGGGAGCGAGTCCAGCGCGTTCCTGATCTCGGCGAGCGCCAGCCCGACCCGCTGCGCGGCCTGCACGAACGCGATCCGGCGCAACGTACTGCGCTGGTACTGCCGCTGGTTCCCGGCGGTACGGCGGGACGCGATCAGGCCCTGGTCCTCGTAGAACCGCAACGCCGACGCCGCCACACCGGACCGCTGCGCGATCTCCCCGATCGAGAGCCAGTGCTCCTTGCTCGGGATGTTCTCGTCTGCCACACAGCCACCCTAGAACGGCATGCCAAAAACTCAACCATGCTTGAAGTGTGCGGGTGGACCAGCGTCGCGACTGGTCTGCTGGTCAGGGCGGCCGTCACGATCGGTTATACTTTTCTGGTGTCGGTGCGCGCGTCGCGTCACCAGAGATGTTCCCAGGCGCTCCGACCCGTCGGTTTCGGCATCCGCTGAAGACTCCGGCGACATGGGTGCAACGCGATAGCACCCGCAGGTCGATGCCCGTCTCCTGCTGAGTACGTAGTCCGGTCATGTTTTCGTGACCGGCGCTCACGTGCGGCTGCGATCCGGCGCCCCTCGTCCGTGAATACGAGAGAGAGTTTGCGTGACCCAGCACCACCAGTTCGACGCAGAGTCCGCCGACGGGCGGAACAAGAAGCCCCGGCACAAGAAGCACCAGAACCAGTCGTACGGCGAGCGGATGGCTGCCGGCGAGCGCCTGGACGCGGAGCCGACGTCCGACGCTGCCCGCACCGAGGACCGCCGGCCGGTCAAGGGCTACCGCTCCGAGCAGCCCCGCTCCGACCGCGGCCAGCGCGCGGGCCAGTACAACCGCGACGACCGTCCGCAGTACAACCGGACCGACCGTCCGCAGTACAACCGGGACGCCCGGCCGCAGTACAACCGCGACGACAAGCCGCAGTACAACCGTGACGACCGTCCGCAGTACCGGCGTGACGACCGCGGCCAGGACAACCGTTCCCAGGACCGTTCGCGGTACAACCGCGACGACAAGCCGGCGTACAACCGGGACGACCGCCCGCAGTACAACCGGGACGACCGCCCGCAGTTCAACCGGGACGACCGTTCCTCGTACCGGCGGGACGACCGGCCGTCGTACAACCGCGACAAGCCGCAGTACAACCGGGACGACAAGCCGCAGTACAACCGCGACAACCGCTCGTCGTACCGGCGGGACGACCGCGCCCAGGGGGACCGGCCGCGCTTCAACCGCGACGACCGCCCGCAGTACAACCGCGACGACCGCCCGCAGTACAACCGCGACGAGCGTCCGCGCTACAACCGCGACGACAAGCCGTCGTACAGCCGTGACGACCGGCCGCAGTACAGCAACAGCAGCCGGGACGACAAGCCGCGGTTCGAGAAGAGCTACCGCAAGGACGAGCCGGTGCAGGAGCCGATCGACCTCGGCACCGTTGCCGAGGACAACCAGTTCGCCGCCCTCGGGCTCGCCCCGCGGCTGGTCCAGCGACTGGCCCGGGACGGCATCACCGCGCCGTTCCCGATCCAGGCCGCGACCATCCCGGACGCGCTGGCCGGCAAGGACGTGCTCGGCCGCGGTCAGACGGGTTCCGGCAAGACGCTCGGCTTCGGTCTCCCGACGCTGATGCGGCTGGCCGGCGGCCGGACCGAGTCGCGCCGCCCACGCGGCATGATCCTGGTGCCGACCCGTGAGCTCGCGATGCAGGTGCACGACGCCCTCGAGCCGCTGGCGCACGTGATGAACGTGTCGCTGAAGCTGATCGCCGGCGGCCTGCCGTACCCGAAGCAGATCGACGCGCTCCGGCGCGGTGTCGACCTGCTGATCGCCACCCCGGGCCGGCTGATCGACCTGTGCGAGCAGGGCGCGGCCGACCTCGGCGCGGTCGAGGTCGCGGTCCTGGACGAGGCCGACCACATGTGCGACATGGGCTTCATGCCGGCGGTCACCACGCTGCTCGACATGACCCCGCCGGAAGGGCAGCGGCTGCTGTTCTCGGCGACGCTCGACAACGACGTCGACAAGATCGTGAAGACCTACCTGAAGGACCCGGTGCAGCACTCCACCGAGTCCGGCCAGGCCTCGGTCAGCACGATGGAGCACCACCTACTGGTGATCGAGCCGGCGCACAAGCAGTCGCTCACCGCCGAGCTGGCCAGCCGGGACGGCCGGACCATCGTGTTCGTCCGGACCAAGCTGGGCGCCGACCGGATCGCGACGCAGCTGCGCGACCGTGGCGTGATGGCCGCGGCGCTGCACGGCGGCCTGACCCAGGGCATGCGGAACCGGACGCTCGACCAGTTCAAGGACGGCTCCGTCCCGGTGCTGGTGGCAACGGATGTCGCGGCCCGCGGTATCCACGTCGACGACGTCGGTCTGGTCGTCCAGGCCGACCCGCCGGCCGAGCACAAGGACTACCTGCACCGCGCCGGCCGTACGGCGCGGGCCGGTGGCAAGGGTGCCGTCGTCACGCTCCTGCTGCCGCACCAGCGGCGCGGGATGATCCGGATGGCCGAGACGGCCGGCGTCAAGGCCGAGCCGGTCCGGGCCCGTCCGGGCGACGAGCTGGTCACCGAGCTGACCGGCGGCAGCAGGCCGTCCGGCTTCCCGGTGAAGCTTCCGGCGCCGAAGCCGCAGCGCTTCAGTAAGGGCGGCAAGCGGTTCGGCGGCAGCCGTCCGGGCCGTGGCCACGACAGCCGGGGCGGCAACGGCCCGCGCCGCGGCAACGGCGGTCCCCGCCGTACCGACGGAAAGTCGTACCAGCACTGAGTTCGATGACGGGTTATGTCACCGGTGGCCTGCTACAACCTGCCATCGGTGGCATAACCCGTCAGCCGTCCAGGACTGCCCAGAGGCGGGCCAGGATGGTGGCGATCTCCTCGGGGGTGAGGGGGACCAGCTCGAGCATCAGCTCGTCGTCGTCCATCCGGTCGGTCATCACGTAGATCGGCGGTGTGCCGGCCTCGAGTTCGGTGGCGACGCGTTTCGCGTCCGGGACCTTCAGCAGTACCCGCGACACCTGCAGGCCGGCCGGGTCCGGGACCGCGGTGACCACGACGCCGGGGATCCGCGACACCGCGGCCACGAACGAGTCCACCTTGGCGCGTTCGTCCGCCTGCCATTTCACCCGGTCGAGCGCCTGCCACTCCTCGAGGGCCGCGAGTACGCCGATGATTGCTTCCTTGGTCGGCTTCATCACCCGCCCGATGCCCTTGTCCTGAGCCCGGACCGCCTGGACCAGCGGCCAGGTCCCGGCGACCAGCCCGGCGGTCGGCGAACCGAGGTACTTCTGCCCGCTGACCAAGACCAGGTCCGCCCCGGTGGCGAGCAGGTCCGCGATCTGCGGGAACTGCGCCGCGCCGTCGATGACCGCCGGTACGCCGCGCCGGTGCGCGGCCTTGATCGCCGCCGCCAGGTCGATCGGCTTGCCGCGGGTCAGCCGTGACGACACCAGCATCAGGCAGGCGACGTCCGGTCCGTCGAGCTCGGCCTCCAGGTCGGCGATCGTGCAGCCGTCCTCGTCGCCGGCCAGGTCCACCTGCGCGCCGGACAGCCGGATGGCCTGCAGGTTCGAGTGGCCGTAGTCGATCACGTGGCAGGCCGGCAGCACCACGCGGTGGTGCATGTCGGTCGTGTCCGGCAACGCCGCCGTACGCCGTGGGTCGCCGCCGGTCATGGTGGCCGCGGCCGCGAGCGTGATGCCCGCGGCGGTGCAGTGCACGACGGCCCCGGCCGCTGCGCCGGTGAGCTGCGCGATGGCCTCGCTGGCCCGGTCGCGGAGCTCGTCCAGCACGAAGAACTCGGGGAGCGCCTGGGCGACGGCGGCCGCGACCCCGTCAGAGCTCCGGGACACCCCGAGCGGGGTGTACGTCCCCCTGGCGTTGATCACCACACTCAATCGATAACGATCGTGGATGCTCATGGTGTTGCTGAGCGTAGTGGTCACGGACCGCAATTGGCGAGAGTCTGTCGGTGGCAAGTTCTTGACCTCAAGCTACTCGTGAGTCATTCTCACTTTCACCGACCTGAGGAGGGACCGTGCTCCGCCCCGCACTCCGCACCCGCCTTCGTACCGGCCGTCGAGCAGCCGCCGCGGCCGCCGTCGTCGCCGTCCTCGCCGCGCTGCCGGCCCCGACCCAGGCGGCGCCGCAGGCCGTTGCCGCAGGCCCCACGGATTATTGCCTTGGGCAATGTCGTGACATCCTGCCGCCGGGCCAGAACGGCAACGCCACCTTCACGGATCTCCTTGCTTTCAAGGCCTTGGGGGTCCGTCCACCGCATTTCAGCGACAGCCTGAAGCCGTACCAGGACCTGGTCTGGAACTCGCAGGGCATCACCGACGACGGCCTCGCGCCGTACTACGACGACTCCTCGTTCGGGGTGAAACCCGACGACGTGGCAAGTACCGTCCACCCGCGCAGCGACGTGACGATCGTCCGCGACAAGTCGCGCGGCATCCCGCACATCACCGGTACCACCCGGCTCGGCACGATGTTCGGTGCCGGGTACGCCGGCGCGCAGGACCGGCTGTTCGTGATGGACGTGTTCCGGCACCTCGGGCGCGGGCAGCTGACGCCGTTCGCGGGCGGTGCCGCGGCGAACCGCGAGTTCGAGCAGGAGTTCTGGCGGACCGCGCCGTACACCGAGGCCGATCTGCAGCGGCAGTTCGACGACGCCGCCACGCTGTACGGCGCCGACGGCGTGAAGATGCAGCAGGACATCCAGGCCTGGGTCGACGGCGTCAACCACTACATCGACACGGTCGGGATCGGGTACCCCGGTGAGTACGTCGCGCTCGGTCTGCAGTGGCCGACGCCGCACTGGAAGGTGACCGACGTGGTCGCCACCGCGGCCGTGGTCGCGGGCATCTTCGGTACCGGCGGTGGTTCCGAGGTCACGTCCGCGCTGGCGCTGCTCGAGGCGCAGGCGAAGTACGGCGTTGCCGAGGGCACCAAAGTGTGGGAGTCGTTCCGTTCGCAGAACGACCCGGAGGCCAGTACGACGGTGCACAACGGGACGACGTTCCCCTATGGGACCACCGGGCCGAACCCGCCGGGCCGCGCGATGCCGGACCGCGGCTCGGTCACCGCGGAACCCGAGGTGATCGACCAGACCGCGAACAAGACGGCCGCCGCCAAACCCGCGCCGAAGGGATCCGAAGCGCTCAAGGGAATCTTCGACAAGGGCTTGTTTCCGGACGGTTTCGGAAAGAAGGGAATGTCGAACGCACTCCTGGTTTCCGGCGCGCACACCCAGTCCGGCAACCCGATCGCGGTCTACGGCCCGCAGACCGGGTACTTCGCCCCGCAGCTGCTGCTGCGCCAGGAGTTGCAGGGCCCGGGCGTCAGTTCGCGCGGGATCGCGTTCGCCGGCCTCAACTTCTACACGTTGATCGGCCGCGGCCCGGACTACTCGTGGAGCGCGACCTCCGCCGGGCAGGACATCACCGACACGTTCGCCGTACCGCTGTGTGAACCCGGTGGTGGAACGCCGACGAAATCCTCGCAGTACTACGTTTTCCGCGGCCAGTGCGTGCCGATCGAACGGCTGGAGCGGCACAACTCGTGGTACTCCAGCCTGGGGTCGTCGGAGCCTGCCGGGTCGTACACGTTGGTTGCCCTGCGCACCAAGTACGGCATCGTGACGCACCGCGGGACGGTCGGCGGAAAGCCTGTTCTGTTCACGAAGAACCGGTCGACGTACGGCAACGAGGCGGGGTCGGCGCTGGGGTTCATGCAGTTCAACGACCCGGACAAGATCCACTCGGCGGCCGACTTCCAGAAGGCCGCGGCGAACATCGGGTACACGTTCAACTGGTTCTACACCGACAAGAACTCGATCGCGTACTTCAACTCCGGCGACAACCCGGTCCGCGCGGACGGCGCCGACCCGAACCTGCCGACCTGGAGCACCTACGAGTGGAAGGGCTGGAACCCGGACACCAACCGCGCGACCTACACGCCGCCGGCGCAGCATCCGCAGGTCGTCAACCAGGACTACCTGACCAGCTGGAACAACAAGCAGGCGCCCGGGTACTCCGCCTCGGACGGCCAGTGGGGGTACAACGCGGTCTACCGCAGCCAGCCGCTCGACGACCGGATCAAGACCGTCATCGACAGCGGGCAGAAGTTCACCCGCGGCAAGCTGGTCGAGGCGATGGAGGACGCGGCCACCGTCGACCTCCGCGGCGACCAGGTGCTGCCGTACCTGCTGCGCGTCCTGAAATCGGCCCCGATCACCGACCCGGCCGTCGCCGACGCGGTCGCCAAACTGACGGCCTGGCAACAATCCGGCGCCCACCGCAGGACCCCGAACGCCTCATCCCGCACCAACACCAACGCCGACGCCATCCAGTTGCTGGATGCTTGGTGGCCCCTACTGGTCCCAGCAGAGTTCAAGGACCTCGGACCGGACCTCTACAGCGCGCTGACCGCCAACCTGAAGATCGACGAGCGCCCGAGTGCGCAGGGATCCTCCTTCCAGAGCGGCTGGTGGGGCTTCGTCCAGCGGGACATGCGCAAGGTCCTGGGCGATCCGGTGAAGGCCTCTCAGCCCGTGAC
>NZ_DASRVN010000198.1:0-10870 GCF_035655035.1 Kribbella sp.
TAAACTCAAATCTCTCACCGCTAAGCTGAGTGGATGGCAGATCACGTCGACCTGGTGCTCGAGCAGTGGCGCGAACGGCGGCCGGACCTGGACGCGTCGCCGATGGGCATCATCGGCCGGATGAGCCGGCTGGGCGCGATGTTCGACGCCGAGCTCCGGCGGAACTTCGCCCGCCACGACCTCGACCGCGCGTCCTTCGACGTGCTGGCGACGCTGCGGCGCAGCAACCCCGAGCACAGCCTGACCCCGGCCGGCCTGATGCACTCGTCGATGGTGACGTCCGGCGCGATCAGCCAGCGGCTCGACCGGCTGGAGGCCCGCGGTTTGGTCACCCGCGCGCCCAGCGAGACCGACCGCCGCGGTGTCCAGGTGACGCTGACGCCTGAGGGGCTCGCGCTGATCGACAAGGTGCTGCCGACCCACGTGGACACCGAATCGCAGCTGCTTGCCGGTCTGTCCAAGGCTGAGCGCGATCAGCTCGCGGGGCTCCTGCGGACGTTGCTGGAATCGCTCGGGGACAAGCGGGACTGACCATGACCGGCGCCGGCGCGGACTCGTTGCGGACGGCCCTCGTCCGGCAGTTGACCGCGAACGGCACGATCCACGACGGGCGGATCGCAGCCGCGTTCGAGGCGGTACCACGGCATCTGTTCGTGCCACAGGTCCCGTTGGAGCTCGCGTACGCCGACGACGTCGTACCGATGAAGCAGGACCGGGCCGGGGTGCTGACGAGTTCGGTGTCGCAGCCGAGCATCATTGCGCTGATGCTGCAGCAGGCCGCGATCCGGCCGGGGGACCGGGTGCTGGAGATCGGTTCCGGCGGCTACAACGCCGCTCTGCTGCGGGAGCTGGCCGGTCCGGGCGGCGCGGTGACCACGGTCGACATCGACGCGGACGTGACGCGGCGGGCCCGGGTGTCGCTGGACCAGGCCGGGTACGGCGACGTGGCCGTCGTACAGGCCGACGGCGAATTCGGGGACCCCGAGCGGGCGCCGTACGACCGGATCGTCGTGACGGTGACCGCGTGGGAGGTCGCGCCGGCCTGGGTACGGCAGCTGCGGCCGGGCGGGCGCATCGTCGTACCGCTGCGGCTGCGCGGACAGACGCGGGCGGTGGCGTTCGACCTGGTGGGGGAGCACCTGGAGAGCAGGTCGACGACCATGTGCGGGTTCGTCAGCATGCAGGGGGTCGGGGCGCACTACGAGCGGTACGAGGACGGGCTGACGTACGACGAGGACCAGGAGGACGAGCCGCGGCCAAAAGGCGACGTACTGGAGCTGCGACGCGAGCGGAGGTGGTCAGGGCTCCAAGTGCATCGTGAGGAGCTGTTGCTGGACCTCTACCTGTGGCTGGCGACGACACTGCCCGGGTACTGCGTTCTGGACAGGGACGGGGAGGCGGCTGTCGCAACGGCGGACAGTCTGGCGTACCTGTCGAGGCGGCGCGGTCGGGACGCCTCACACGTCGAGCTGGGATGTAGCGGCCACGGTCCGGGCGCACGTGTCCTCATCGACCGCGTTGTCGAGCAGATGCGTCGGTGGGACGGCAAGCACCCGACGTTCCAGGTTCATGCGTTGGGTGCTGAGTTGCCGCGGGGCTTTCACATCGCCCGCCGGCACAGCTACATCACTGTGCAGTGGGAGGCGTAGGCCGCGGCGGGTTGCTGACGGTCTGCCAGAGCTCGTCGATGTCGGACCGGTCGTCCGGCTCGGGCGTGTCCACCCAGCCGCTGGCCCAGACGTTCTCCTCGCGGTCGTCGAGGTTGAAGATCGACTCCGAGAACGCGGCCGAGCCGACGTACCGCCCGTCGTCCTCGTCGGGTTCGTCCGCCTTCTGCGATCCGGCGGAGGACTGCGGGGTGACCAGGGACCGTGCGTACTTCTGTGCTTCCAGCAGCCCGAGCTCGCGTTCGTCGCTCAGCAGGCGAACCGCGCCGACCTCGTTGCCGGCCTTCATCAGGTCGCGCACCCTGGCGTCGAGGTCCTGCTGTGAGGACGGCAGGTGGTTCTGCGGCGGGCGGTGCGCCGGCGGCTGGTACGGGCCCGGGTTGTACTGCAGCGGGTACTGCTGGAACTGGCCAGGAGCCTGGTACGGCGTGACCGGCTGCACTGCTTGGCCCGGGGAAGCCCACTCGCCGGGGTGGGCCGGCTGGCGGCCGTTCTGCAGGAGCTGCTGGAGGACGGCCGCGGCCTGCCGACTGCCCTGCGCGGTTCCGCTTTGTGCAGGGGCTCCCACCTGGGGGGCCGGAGGCGGTCCGCCTGGTCCCGCAGCTTGGGTGAACTGCCCCTGGAACTGGATCGGCTGGTTGCCGCCCTGCTGCGCCTGCATCTTCTGCACCAGCGCCTGCACGCGCGCGTTCTGCTTGGCCTGATTGCCGTTGCCGCGGTTCGACTGCTGCCGTGCCTTGGTGATCAGGCTCAGCACGATCATCACCACGACGAAGATCACGAACTGCGTCATCACCCCAGCGTAAGGCCCACCAGGGCTAGGTGCCGTGGCACGAATCGGAGGAAACCCGGTGTGACCGCTACAATCCGGTATTACCGCTGATCGAATTCGAAGGGCATACCCGCGTGGCATCGACGAACGACCTCAAGAACGGCATGGTGCTCGACCTGGACGGCCAGTTGTGGTCCGTCGTCTGGTTCCAGCACCACAAGCCGGGCAAGGGCGGCGCCATCGTCCGGACCAAGCTGAAGAACGTGCTGTCCGGCAAGGTGGTCGACAAGACCTTCAACGCCGACGTGAAGGTCGACGTGGCCACGGTCGACAAGCGTGACATGACGTACCTGTACAACGACGGCTCGGCGTACGTGTTCATGGACAAGTCGACGTACGACCAGCTCCAGCTGCAGCCGGACGTGGTCGGCGACGCCGTGCACTTCCTGCTGGAGAACCAGGACGCCATCGTCGCGGTGCACGACGACCTCCCGCTGTACGTCGAGCTCCCGGCCTCGGTCGAGCTCACCGTGGAGTACACCGAGCCCGGCCTGCAGGGCGACCGCTCCAGCGGCGGCACCAAGCCGGCCCGCCTGGAGACCGGGTACGACATCCAGGTCCCGCTGTTCCTGACCACCGGCGAGAAGGTCAAGGTGGACACCCGGACCGGGGACTACCTCGGCCGCGTCACCTCCTGACGACCGGAAGCTGACAACCGAACATGTCTGCCCGTAGCAAGGCCCGCAAGCGCGCACTGGACGTGCTGTTCGAGTCCGAGGTCAGGGGGCTGCCGGTCGGCGGCACCCTGGCCGACCGGGTGGCGGACAACGACCCGCCGGTGAACGAGTTCACCGTGGCGCTGGTCGAGGGAGTGGCCAAACACGTCGAGCAGATCGACGAACTGCTCGAGACCCATTCGGTGGGCTGGACGCTGGACCGGATGCCGGCCGTCGACCGGAACATCCTCCGGATCGGTGCCTACGAGCTGCTGTACGACGACCAGGTCCCGGACGTGGTCGCGGTGAGCGAGGCGGTGGCGATGGCGCGGGACCTGTCGACCGACGAGTCCCCGGCGTTCGTGAACGGGCTGCTGGCGCGACTGCTCCAGCTGAAGCCCACGCTCGGCCTCTGAGGGGGCGAGTCCCTCTCCTGTGCTCCCAGGCCCGGTGACCGTCTCGGTACGGTCCCGGGCCGCTGTTACGTCCCCGTGCGCGGCGGGTGAGATGGTACCTGCCGCTCGTGCTGTTGTGTTTCCTGTTCGGTCGGTGTTGCCCGGTGGAGAAGGCGGGCGGCCGCGGGCCAGCTGCTACAAGCCCCGACCGTCTAGTGCCTTCACCTGGTGATCAGGCGCCGGCAGCCTCGGACGACTCCTCGACGTCACCCTTCGCCTCGGGGTTGAGAACACCCCAGGAGATGAAGCGCTCGGTCAGCGTCGTCGGCGACTCGTCGTAGATCACCGCGAGCGTGCGCATGTCGTCCTGACGGATCGACAGCACCTTGCCGTTGTAGTCCCCGCGCTGAGCCTGGATCGTGGCCGCGTACCGCGTCAGCGGACCGGCCTCGCTCGCGTCGAGGTGTTGCAGAGCCTCCAGGTCGAGGATCAACCGGGGCGGAGCGGCAGCCGCAGCGGCCGCGCTGGCGTTTCCAGGGAGCAGTTCACGGATCGGCACGCCGTAGAAATCGGCGAGTTCCGCGAGCTTCTGGACCGTGACGGCCCGATCGCCGCGCTCGTACGAGCCGACGACGACCGCCTTCCAGCGACCCTTGGACTTCTCTTCCACACCATGCAGCGACAGCCCTTGCTGCTGGCGGATGGCGCGTAACTTGCCACCCAGTGTCTTCGCGTATTCGCTAGGCACGCTGGTTCTTCCCTCCAACTAGTTTCGTTCGGTCCGGCCTGCCGGAACGGGCCGGGTCTTGAAACCCCCCTCGATTACACAGAGTAACAATATTCCGGAGCGTAGGCCAGCGTCAAGACGGCGTGTCACATCCGATACCATGTCAAGCGGTCCGAACGTCCTTTAAAGACCTGTCCAGAGAGGCAGGAAAGGAGGAACGGTAGCGATGAGCCCTGCCCAGAGCGCAGAGCACCCCGAGATCACGCAGCCGCCGAATCGCAGCAGCCGCGAGGTCCTCGACGCTTCCGACATTTCCCGGGCACTGACCCGGATCGCCCACGAGATCCTCGAGCGGAACCGCGGCGCCGACCCGGTCGTGCTGCTCGGCATCCCCACCCGCGGCGTCCCGCTGGCCCAGCGCGTCTCCGCCCGGATCCAGGCCGTCGAAGGGCAGAGCGTGCCCACAGGGTCACTCGACGTGACCATGTACCGCGACGACATCGGTCTCAAACCACCCCGCGGCCTCGAGCACACCGCGATCCCGGCGGACGGGATCGACGGCAAGGTCGTCGTCCTGGTCGACGACGTGCTGTTCTCGGGCCGGACGATCCGCGCCGCGCTGGACGCGCTCGGCGACATCGGCCGCCCGCGCGCCGTGCAGCTCGCCGTCCTGGTCGACCGCGGCCACCGCGAGCTGCCGATCCGCGCCGACTACGTGGGCAAGAACCTGCCGACCTCCCTTGTGGAACGCGTCACAGTGCACCTCACCGAGTTCGACGCCGAAGACGCCGTCCTGATCGCCGACAAGGGGGCGAAGTGAAGCATCTGCTGAGTGCCGCGGACCTGAGCCGCGACGAGGCGCACCTGATCCTCGACACCGCCGAGGAGATGCGGTCGCTGGCCGACCGCCCGATCAAGAAGCTGCCGGCGCTGCGCGGCCGGACGGTGGTGAACCTGTTCTTCGAGGACTCCACCCGGACCCGGATCTCGTTCGAGGCGGCCGCCAAGCGGCTGTCCGCGGACGTGATCAACTTCTCCGCCAAGGGCTCCAGCGTGAGCAAGGGGGAGAGCCTCAAGGACACCGCGCTGACCCTGCAGGCGATGGGCGCCGACGGCGTCGTCTGCCGGCACGGTTCGTCCGGTGCGCCGCACCTGCTGGCGACGTCCGGCTGGATGACCGGCTCGGTGGTGAACGCAGGCGACGGGACCCACGAGCACCCGACGCAGGCGCTGCTGGACGCGTTCACGATGCGGCGGCACCTCGGGTCGCTGGAGGGCCGCCGGATCACGATCGTCGGCGACGTCCTGCACTCCCGGGTCGCCCGGTCGAACGTGCTGCTGCTCGGCACGCTGGGCGCAGAGGTCACGGTGGTCGCCCCGCCGACGCTGCTGCCGGTCGACATGAGCAACTGGCCCTGCGTCACGTCGTACGACTTCGACTCGGCGCTGCCGAAGAGCGACGCGGTGATGATGCTGCGGGTGCAGCGCGAGCGGATGAACGACGCGTACTTCCCGAGCGCCCGCGAGTACAGCCGGCGCTACGGCCTGGACCGGTACCGGATGGCGCAGCTGCCGGACGACGCGATCGTGCTGCACCCCGGCCCGATGAATCGCGGGATGGAGATCAGTGCCGAGGTCGCCGACTCGACCCGCTCGGTGATCGTCGAACAGGTCACGAACGGCGTGGCCATCCGGATGGCCGTCCTGTATCTGCTGTTGTCAGGTAGTAACGAAGAGGAGCACACCGCATGACCGCGTACCTGATCACCGGAGCGAGGATCGTCGGCGGCGAGGTGGCGGACCTGCTGATCGACGGCGGCGAGATCGTTGCCGTCGGCACCAACCTCTCCAAGCCCGAGGACACGCGCACCATCGCTGCGGACGGCCTGATCGCGCTGCCCGGGCTGGTCGACCTGCACACGCACCTGCGCGAGCCCGGCCGGGAGGACGCCGAGACCGTGTTCAGCGGCACCCGGGCGGCCGCCAAGGGCGGGTTCACCGCGGTGTTCGCGATGGCCAACACCGACCCGGTCGCCGACACCGCCGGCGTCGTCGAGCAGGTCTGGCGGCTCGGCCGCGACGCCGGGTACGCCGACGTGTACCCGATCGGCGCTGTCACGGTCGGACGGAAGGGCACGCAGCTCGCCGAGCTCGGCGCGATGGCGGACTCCGCCGCCCGGGTCCGGGTGTTCTCCGACGACGGCGACTGTGTCTGGGACGCGGCGCTGATGCGTCGCGCGCTCGAATACGTGAAGGCGTTCGACGGCGTCATCGCCCAGCACGCGCAGGAGCCGCGGCTCACCCAGGGCGCGCAGATGAACGAGGGCGCGCTGTCCGGGGTCCTCGGCCTGACCGGCTGGCCGAGCGTCGCCGAGGAGGCGATCATCGCCCGCGACATCCTGCTGAACGCGCACGTCGGCTCGAAGCTGCACGTCTGCCACCTGTCCACCAAGGGCTCGGTGGAGATCGTCCGCGCCGCCAAGCGCCGCGGACTCGAGGTGACCGCCGAGGTGACGCCGCACCACCTGCTGCTCACCGAGGACCTGGCCGCCTCGTACAACCCGGTCTACAAGGTGAACCCGCCGTTGCGTACCAAGGCGGACGTCGAGGCGGTCCGTGAAGGACTGGCCGACGGCACCATCGACATCGTCGCCACCGACCACGCGCCGCACCCGGTCGAGGACAAGGACTGCGAGTGGAGCGCGGCGGCCTTCGGGATGACCGGGCTGGAGACGGCGCTGAGCGTCGTACAGCACGCGATGGTCGACACCAAGCTGCTCAGCTGGGCCGACGTCGCCGACCGGATGAGCTACCGTCCGGCGGCGATCGGTCAGGCCCCGGACCACGGCCGCCCGCTCGAGGCGGGTGCGCCCGCGAACGTCGTGCTGTACGACCCGCGCGTCCAGCAGACCGTCGTACCGGACGCCTCGGTGTCGCTGTCGCGGAACACGCCGTTCGAGGGGATGACGCTGCCGGGCAAGGTGGTCGCGGCGTTCCTCCGCGGTACGCCGACTGTCCTGGACGGTGAGCTCACCCGGTGAAAGCCGTCCTGGGCATTCTCGGCACGCTGCTGGTGCTGGCGGCGGGCTACTTCGGCATGTACCGGGGCTGGCGGAACCGCCAGGCCCGGCAGGCCGACCTGGCGCCGTTGCCCGCGGCACCAGCTGATGACACCCGTGGGGTCGAAGGCGTGTACGTCGCCACGACCAGTGCCGGCGACTGGATGGACCGGATCGCCGTGCACGAACTCGGGGTCCGCAGCATCGCGGACCTGGCCGTCAGCGCGGACGGCCTGATCTTCCACCGGCAGGGCGCGGCGGACGTATTCATCCCGGCGGACCACCTGACCGGCGTCCGGACCGACCGCGGCATCGCCGGCAAGGTGACCGCGGAGAAGTCCGGCCTGGTGGTGGTCACCTGGAACCACGACGGCCGCTCGCTGGACACCGGGTTCCGGCCCCGACGCAAGGCCGACACCGCCGCCCTGACCGCATCCATCTCGACTCTGATCGGAGCACAATGAGTCAGCCCGCCAAGGAAAAGGCACTCCTGGTTCTCGAGGACGGCCGCGCCTTCGCAGGTACGTCGTACGGGGCGACCGGATCCACGTTCGGCGAGGCGGTGTTCACCACCGGGATGACCGGGTACCAGGAGACACTGACCGACCCGTCGTACCACCGGCAGATCGTCACCCAGACCGCGCCGCACATCGGCAACACCGGGATCAACGACGAGGACGACGAGTCGCAGAAGATCTGGGTCGCCGGGTACGTCGTCCGCGACCCGGCCCGGGTGCCGTCGAACTGGCGCGCCAAGCGGTCCCTCGACGACCAGCTGAAGGCGCAGGACATCGTCGGGATCTCCGGGATCGACACCCGGGCGCTGACCCGGCACCTGCGCGAGCGCGGCGCGATGCGGGCCGGGATCTCCACCGAGATCCTGGACGCCGGCGAGCTGCTGAAGAAGGTCCTCGAGCAGCCGCCGATGGTCGGCGCCGACCTGGCCACCGAGGTGACGACCTTCGAGCCGTACGTCGTGCCGGCGCTCGGCGAACGCAGGTTCACCGTGGTCGCGCTGGACCTCGGGATCAAGACGATGACGCCGAAGCGGATGGCCGAGTGCGGCATCGAGGTGCACGTGCTGCCCGCGAATGCGTCGTTGGAGGAGATCCTCGCGGTCGACCCGGACGGCATCTTCATGAGCAACGGGCCGGGTGACCCGGAGACCACCGAGCACCCGACCGAGGTCTTGAAGGCCTTGCTCGAGCAGGGCAAGCCGTACTTCGGGATCTGCTTCGGGAACCAGGTGTTCGGGCGGGCGCTCGGGCTCGGCACGTTCAAGCTGAAGTACGGGCACCGCGGCATCAACCAGCCGGTGCTGGACCGGGCGACCGGGAAGGTCGAGATCACCGCGCAGAATCACGGGTTCGCTGTGGACGCGCCGCTCGACGGGCCGGTCGAGACACCGTACGGCACGGCGGAGGTCAGCCATGTCTCGCTCAACGACAACGTGGTCGAGGGCCTCAAACTCACCGGTCGCGACGGCCGCGTGCTCGCCTTCTCGGTGCAGTACCACCCTGAGGCGGCAGCAGGACCGCACGATTCGGCGTACCTGTTCGACCGCTTCGTAGAAATGATGGAGGGACGGGCCTGATGCCACGTCGTACAGACATCGAGTCGGTGCTCGTCATCGGGTCCGGGCCGATCGTGATCGGCCAGGCCTGCGAGTTCGACTACTCCGGGACCCAGGCCTGCCGGGTGCTCCGCGAGGAGGGCTTCCGGGTCGTCCTGGTGAACTCCAACCCGGCCACGATCATGACCGACCCGGAGTTCGCGGACGCGACGTACGTCGAGCCGATCACGCCGGAGTACGTCGAGAAGGTGATCGAGAAGGAGCGCCCGAACGCGCTGCTCGCCACCCTTGGCGGGCAGACCGCGCTGAACGCGGCGATCGCGCTGCACGACAACGGCGTACTGGAGAAGTACGGCGTCGAGCTGATCGGCGCGTCCGTGGACGCGATCCAGCGCGGCGAGAACCGGGAGTCGTTCAAGCACATCGTCGAGAAGCTCGGCGCGGAGGTCGCGCGGTCGGTGATCTGCCACTCGCTGGACGACGTGATGGGCGCCGCCGACCAGCTCGGGTACCCGCTGGTCGTCCGGCCGTCGTTCACGATGGGCGGCGTCGGCAGCGGCATGGCGTACGACGAGGCCGACCTGCGCCGGATCGCCGGCGCCGGGCTGCACGCGTCGCCGACCACCGAGGTGCTGATCGAGGAGTCGATCCTCGGCTGGAAGGAGTACGAGCTGGAGGTGATGCGCGACAAGGCCGACAACGTGGTGATCATCTGCTCGATCGAGAACGTCGACCCGATGGGCGTGCACACCGGCGACTCGGTCACGGTGGCGCCCGCGATGACGCTCACCGACCGCGAGTACCAGGTGATGCGGGACCTAGCCATCGGCATCATCCGCGAGGTCGGCGTCGACACCGGCGGCTGCAACATCCAGTTCGCGGTGAACCCGGCCGACGGCCGGCTGATCGTGATCGAGATGAACCCGCGGGTCTCCCGGTCGTCCGCGCTGGCCTCGAAGGCGACCGGTTTCCCGATCGCGAAGATCGCCGCCAAGGTCGCGATCGGCTACACGCTGGACGAGATCCCGAACGACATCACCAAGCAGACGCCGGCCAGCTTCGAGCCGACGCTGGACTACGTGGTGGTGAAGGTGCCGCGGTTCGCGTTCGAGAAGTTCCCGGCCGCGGACGCCACGCTCACCACGCACATGAAGAGCGTCGGCGAGGCGATGGCGATCGGCCGCAACTACACCGAGGCGCTGCAGAAGGCGCTCCGCTCGCTGGAGAAGCCGGAGGCGCGGTTCTCCTGGGCCGGGCAGCCGGCCGAGCTCGGCCCGTTGCTGGAGGCAATCAAAACCCCGCACGACGGGCGGCTGCGGACGATCATGGACGCGATCCGTGCCGGGGCGACCCCGGAGCAGATCTTCGACAACACTCGCATCGACCCGTGGTTCGTGGACCAGCTGTACCTGATCCACGAGACCGCGCTGCAGGTGGCGGCCGCGCCGCGGCTGACGCCCGACGTCATCAAGCTGGCCAAGCGGCACGGGTTCTCGGACCTGCAGCTGGCCGAGATCCGCGGTCTCACCGAGGACGTCGTCCGCGGCGTCCGGCAGGCGCTCGGCATCCGGCCGGTCTACAAGACGGTCGACACCTGTGCGGCCGAGTTCAAGGCGGAGACGCCGTACCACTACTCGTCGTACGACGAGGAGACAGAAGTTGCGCCGCGCGAGACCCCGGCCGTGCTGATCCTCGGCTCCGGGCCGAACCGGATCGGCCAGGGCATCGAGTTCGACTACTCGTGTGTGCACGCGTCGATGGCGCTCCGCGAGGCCGGGTACTGCACGATCATGGTGAACTGCAACCCGGAGACGGTGTCGACCGACTACGACACCTCCGACCGGTTGTACTTCGAGCCGCTCACCTGCGAGGACGTGCTCGAGATCGTGTACGCCGAGCTGCAGGCCGGACCGGTCGCGGGCGTGATCGTCCAGCTCGGTGGCCAGACGCCGCTCGGGCTG
>NZ_DASRVN010000199.1:0-3685 GCF_035655035.1 Kribbella sp.
GGGCCGGCCTGGCGGACTTCGACGTCCGGCGGGGTGACCACCTGCTGGAGCGGTACGACTTCCTCGGCAAGGACTGGGCCCAGGGGATCGAGTGGGTGCCGTTGCTGCACGCGCGGTCGCTGCCCGGCGGAGCCGTGCTCCCGGAGGTGTACGACGATCTCTCCGCCGAGATCATCACCCGGCTGGAGGCGGCCGGTCCGCTCGACGGGTTCTTCTTCGACATCCACGGCGCGATGAGCGTCGTCGGACGGCAGGACGCGGAGGCGGACCTGGCCACCCGGATCCGGGACGTGCTCGGTCCCGAGGTCCTCGTGTCCGCCTCGATGGACCTGCACGGCAACGTGTCCCGCGAGCTCGGTACGGCGGTCGACCTGATCACCTGCTACCGGATGGCGCCGCACGAGGACGCGATGGAGAGCCGCGAGCGCGCCCTACGGAACCTGGTCGAGCGGGTACGGTCCGGACAGGGGAAGCCGGGCAAGGCGTGGATCCAGGTGCCGGTGCTGCTGCCGGGGGAGAAGACCTCGACGCGGCTCGAGCCGGCCAAGTCGATCTACCGGCGGGTGGCCGAGATCGCGGACGAGCCCGGCGTACTGGATGCCGCCGTCTGGGTCGGGTACGCGTGGGCGGACGAGCCGCGCTGCCGGGCCGCGGTCGTGGTCACCGGTGACGACACCGAGCTGATCACCGCACGCGCGGAGGAGCTGGCGAAGGCGTACTGGGAGGCGCGGGACGGGTTCGAGTTCGTCGCCCCGACCGGGACGCTGGCGGAATGCGTCACGGCCGGTCTCGCCAGCGAGGCGCGTCCGTTCCTGATCAGCGACTCCGGCGACAACCCGACCGCGGGCGGCGCCGGCGACACGTCGTGGACGCTCGGGCAGCTGCTCACCGTCGACGAGCTGACCTCCGGCAAGGCCACCGCGATCCACGCCAGCATCACCGACCCCGAAGCCGTCGCCGCCTGCGTCGCGGCCGGGGTGGGCAACGAGGTCCAGGTCGCCGCGGGCGGCAAGGTCGACTCCGGCCCGGCCGGCCCGGTCCCGCTCTCCGGCACCGTCTTCTCGCTCTCCGAGGATCCGGTCGGCGGCACGGTCGCGGTGGTCAAGGTCGGCGGCCTGCACTCGATCTTGACCAGCCGCCGCAAGCCGTACCACCACCTCGCCGACTTCACACTCCTCGGCCTGGACCCTGCGGCCACCGACCTGGTCATCGTCAAGATCGGCTACCTGGAGCCTGAGCTGTACGAGCTCGCCGCCGACTGGCTCCTCGCGCTCACTCCTGGCGGTGTCGACCAGGACCTGCTCCGCCTCGGGCACCACGGCGTACTCCGCCCGCTGTTCCCGTTCGACCCGGAGATGGCCGACCCCGACCTGACCCCGGAGCTCCTGCCCTAGGAGGTCTTGCGGCAGAAGTCCGTGACGGCCGGCTGCTTGTCGAAGCCGGCCGACACGTACGCCGCCACGCCGCCGACGTTGCTGCTCGGCGTACACACGGTCGCGCTCGACGACCCCAACTCCTGCAACGCGGCGGCCGCTGCGACGGTGATCGCGCGGCCGTGCCCGCGACCGCGGTGATCCTGATGGACCCCCAGCGGCTCGATCAGACCCGGTCGTCCTTCTCCGGCCGACCACACCGTCGTCGCGGCGACCGCATCGCCGGCGGCGTCGTACCCGACCAGGCACCGGGCCCGGCGGTACGGCGCCCCGGCCGCCATCGCCTGCCAGCGCTCAACGGTCAGCCTGGCTTTGGGGAAGGCTGCGCGGTGCACCGCGATCCGGTCCGCGAGGATGTGGTCGCGAACGTTCTGCGCGTCGACGTACTCGATGGTGAGACCGCAGTCCTCCACCGGCGCGGCCAGATCGCGCGCCAGCGGGGTCCACGGCTCGTCGGCAACCCAGCCGCTGCGGTGCAGCAGCTCCCGAAACGCGGTACCGGACCGTGCCTCGATGAAACGCACACCGTCCGACAGGTCGGCCAGCAGCCGGTCAGCGAACGCCTCGTCTTCGTCGACGCTTGGAGCGATGGCCATCCGGATCAGTCCGCTGTCGTCGTCAACCATGCCGGCGGCAACGATCTGCCCGTCACGACGCCAGGCCCGAACGGCCGCGGCTAGCGTCTCGGCGCCGTCGCACCAGTTCCACCCGAGGTCACCGGGGTGCAGCTGGACCGGCCCTCCGTGCTGCTGCCAGAGCGCTACCTCGTCCGCGATCTCGTCCAACGAGTCCGGAGTCGGCGTCTGCATCGTGATCGACATGTGCTGATCAAATCCCATGCCGTGCACGGGGCGCACATGCTTTTGTCTTACAACTTACGCAGGGTGTGCAGCGCCTCGATGCTGTGCTCCACGAGGTGGTGGGCGGAGTACGGCCGGTCCTCGGAGGGGATGCCGGACCATTCGATGGCCAGGTCCTCGGTGTAGGAGAGCCAGGCGTGGATCCGCAGGTACTCGGCGGACGTCGGGTCGTCGGCCAGCTCGGGCGTGCCGAGGTACGAGAGGATCCGTTTGGTCAGGCTCGCCCGGGTCTCGTCGTACACCTCGACGGCGAAGTCGTCGCCACCGGCCGCACCGCGGACGAACGAGATGTACGCCGTACGGCGGCGCTCGATGAACGCGACGAACTGGACCAGCATCTCCCGGAGCTGCTGCTCGGGGGCGAGCGCGGCGTCGGGTTTGGTGACCCGGAGCAGCCGGCGCCCGGCCGCCGAGATGACCGCGACGTAGTAGTCGCGCTTGCTCGGGAAGTAGTGGAACAGCAGCCCGCGGGAAATGCCCGCCGCGCCGGCGATCTCGTCGACGGACAGCTCGTGGATCGGTTTGTCGCGAAGCATCATCAGGCCGATCTTGACCAGTTGCTTCCGGCGGTCGTCCGCAGACAGACGGTGCTCCATCTATTGAGCATTGCTTAGACGCTGAGCTACGGTCAAGCTGAGGGAGAGGAGTCTTGATGGGGTTCGAACCTTCGGCCCGCGCCCAGGACCTGATCGGGCGCGTGGAGTCCTTCCTGCGTACCGAGATCGAGCCGGCCGAGGCAGAGCTGCACAGCGCGATCCGCGCCGCCGGAGACCCCTGGCAGCCGCAGCCGATCATGAAGGACCTGCAGGCGAAGGCGCGCGAGGCCGGCCTGTGGAACCTGTTCCTGCCGCCCGCCGAGCCGGGCAACGAGCAGTACGGCGAGGGCCTGAGCAACCTCGATTACGCCCCGATCGCGGAGCTCACCGGCCGTTCGTTCATCGCGCCGTACGTCTTCAACTGCAACGCGCCGGACACCGGCAACATGGAGGTACTGCTCCGCTACGGCAACGAGGAGCAGCGGAAGCGCTGGCTGGAACCGTTGCTGGACGGCACGATCCGGTCCGCGTTCTGCATGACCGAGCCGGACGTCGCGTCCTCCGACGCCACCAACATGGAGGCGACCGCCGTCCTCGACGGCGACGAGGTCGTCCTGAACGGCCGCAAGTGGTGGAGCACCGGCGTCGGCAATCCGGACTGCCGGCTGCTGATCTTCATGGGCCTCACCGACCCCAACGCCCACCGGTACGCGCGCCACACGATGGTGCTCGTACCGCGGGACGCCCCGGGCGTGAAGGTCGAGCGCCTGCTGCCGACGATGAGCAGGTACGACGAACCGTACGGCCACGGCGAGGTGTCGTTCACCGAGGTCCGGGTGCCGGCCGCGAACATCCT
>NZ_DASRVN010000200.1:0-10644 GCF_035655035.1 Kribbella sp.
ACCGGGGCGATCACGGCACTACCTGCTGGTGGCGAACGAGAGCGCCTTCGCGAACTCGAGCACCTGCTGGATCCCCGCCGGGCCGTCCGCCGCGGCGGAGATCCGCAGCGAGATGTCGTCGGCCGCGACCGAGCCGGTGTAACCGTGGTCGGCCTCGCAGTTCGGGTCGGCGCAGACGGCCGGCTCGAGGTCGATCCGGTTCACCATGCCCCAGCCGATGGTCAGCACGACCTCACCGCTGCCGGCCACCGCGGGGTCGGCCTTGCCGGAGGCGTAGCCCGCCGGATTCGGCACGACGCGGTTCACGACCACGGCGTTCACCCGGTGCAGCGGGATCGCCTCGGTCGAGGTGGACGCGTACGGCGCGCGGATCAGCTCGTCGGCGGCGTGCTCGTCGGTGTGGCCGACGATCAGCCGGGTCGGGGTCAGCGCCAGGATCGTGATGTGCCGCCGGACCTCGTCGCGGTCGAAGGTCGGCTCGTGCTGCAGGACATAGGCCCGGATCGGTTCGTCGGCGATCGCCACCGCGAGCGCATCGGTCACCACGTCGGGGTAGTAGCCGCACCGATCGATCGCGTCGCGGAGGTCCGCCGACGCGTCCGCGAGCTCCGGTGTATTCAGGTCACGCATGACCTCATCCTTGCACGATCGGGGCGCCGAGCGTTTCACCCTTGTGGACAACCACGCTCAGTTCGCACTTGCCTTCCGTAACACCGGAGCACCGGCCGCACCCGCGACCGCGACCAGCACGAGCCCCACGACCACCTGTCCCAGCAGCATGAACAGGCCGGTACTGCCCTGCGTGATCACTCTCCCGCCGCTCAGCACGAGCCCGCAGAACGCTCCGAAACCGACCACGGGCAGGCCGACGCCGAGCACCGGGACGACGGCGGCGAGCCGGGCGGCCCGCTCGATCACCTGCAGCGGTACGCCGGAACGCCGCAGCGCGCGGGCCGGTGCCGCCTGGTCCAGCGCCGTACCGACGGCACCGGCTGCGGTCGACGCGGCCACGGTGAGGAAAACCAGCGACAGCAGGAGCGCAACGCCGATCCGCAGGTCCTGGAAGGTCGGGTTGTCGTCGCCGGACGGCATGAACACCGAGATGAAGCCGGTCACGAACCCGGACAGCACCAGCGCAGCCACGGGCCGGAAGGCACCCTTCGGGTCGTCCACCAGCCGACGGCCGGCCAGCAGCGTGACCGGCTTGTTCGCACTGTTCGCCATCGCCTTACCGACCAGCTGCACCGCCCACGGCCCGATCACCCGTACAGCAAGGGCTGCGAAGCCGACACCGAACAGCAACGGCAAGACCGCTCCGCGCAGACCGTAGTACCCAAGGATCGCCGGACCGATCACCAAGAGACCTACCCGCAGCCAAGTGACGCGCTTGCGCGTCTGACCGCGTACGACGCCTAGCGGGGTGATGCTGACGCGGCCAAGGCCGATGAGCGCGCTCATGACGGACAGGATCGGTACTGCGACCAGTACAACCAGGACTGTCCACCACTGCACGGTGATGTCGCCCAGGTACCAGCGACCGCCGCCGAGCGGGATCTGCGCGATCAGAGGGCTCAGCGCGGTGTAGCCAATCAGCCCGGCCACGGCGCCGGCAAGGCCGAGCACGGCCTGTTCTACTGCGCTCAGCCAGAGCACCTGGGTGCGGGTGGCTCCAGCGAGGCGCAGTGCAGCCAGTCTGTGCTCACGGCGCTTGGCGGCGACACCAGCTGCCTGACCGACAAGGCTGAGGATCGGGAAGAGCACCAGGGTGATGCCGAACGCGACCGCGATCAGCAGGCCGAGCATGCGGCTGTCCCAGACGTTGTCGTGCCAGCTGCTGACGTACTGCGGCTGGCCGTCGGCGGCGATCTTCTCGACGCCGCGGATGATGACGTACTCCTCCGGGGACGACAGGCCCTTGCTGCTGATGATGCCGGTCGGTTTGTCGAGGCCGTACTGCTTGCCGAAGCTCGGCCAGCGCTTCGCGATCTCCGGCGACACGTAGACCTCGCCGGGCTTCGGCGCGTGGTCCAGCCCCGGCGGCGCGGGCTCGCTCGGCTTGAGCGCCACGAGCTCGATGACCGTCGTACGGTGGCCGTCGACGCGTTCGTTGTCGTTCACGTTGAGCATGCCGACCGCGGTCGCCGGGTCGGCCTTGTCCGCGCTCCGCCACCCGATCCGGTCGGACCGGTGCGCCAGCCCGAGCGACCCGGCGATCAGGAACGTCACCAGCAACGCGACCACGGCCGTCGCTCCGAAGGCGGCCAGGTTCGCGGCCCGTCCTCCGGGGCCGGGGCGGCGTACGAACCGCAGTCCGAGGTCCGTCATCGGGCTCATCGCACGACTCCGGCCGACTCGCTCACGCGGCCGTCGACGATGTTCAGGGTGTGGTGGCAGCGCGCCGCCACTGCGTTGTCGTGGGTAACGACCACGACGGCGGCACCGCGGTAGGTGGCGGCGCCGACCAGGAGATCGATGACCTGGGAGCCGGTCGTCGCGTCCAGCGCGCCGGTCGGCTCGTCGGCGAACACCACCTGTGGTTCGCCGACGAGCGCCCGCGCGATCGCGACGCGCTGCGCCTGGCCGCCGGACAGCTCGCCCGGACGCCGGCCGACCTCTGCGGCCAGGCCCACCTGTGCGAGCGTGTTCCGCGCCCGGGCGATCGCGTCGCGCCGGCTGAGACCGTCGACCATCAGCGGGAGCGCCACGTTCTCGTCCGCGGGCAGCTCCGCGAGCAACTGGTTGTCCTGGAACACGAACCCGAGCCGCCGGCGCCGCAGCACCGTCCGGGCCGCGTCGTTCAGCTGGTCGACACGCTCGCCGCCCAGCCACACCTCGCCCTGGTCCGGCGTGAGGATGCCGGCCAGCACGTGCAGCAGCGTGGTCTTGCCGTTGCCGCTCGGGCCCATCACCGCGAGCGCCTCGCCGGAGCGGACCGCGACGTCCACACCGGCCAGGCCGACCACGCTGCCGTAGTACTTGACGAGGCCGTGACCACTGAGCACGACCTGGGGACTCTGGAGGTTCATGCCCAGAGCCTTTCGCGATCACCGCCCGCGAGCGTCGGACCACGGGCCGGTCTTCGGGTCGCCTTCGGGTGCCTTTCGGCGATCCGGCGTACGACTCAGGTCGTACTCCGGAACGCCGACGGGAAGGCGTCCCGGTAGCTCGGGATCCCGCCGTCCGGCGTCGGCACCGACTCCGCGTTCAGCATCGCGTGCACGATCGCCCGGGTCAGCGTCCGCGCACCGGCGGCGTACACCGTCTCCAGCTGAGCCAGCGCGGTCGGGTCGGTGACGCTCAGCCGCGGGCCTTCCGTCGCGGTGGACACGGCGAAGATGCTGTCGCCGTCGACGAGCGTGTGGATCGGGTCGATCGCACGTGCCAGTCCGTCGTGCGCGATCATCGCCATCCGCTTCGTCGCGGCCTTGTCCAGCGGTACGTCGGTGCCGACCACCGCGATCACGGTGTTCATCGACGGTCCCGGGATGAGGTTCCGCCCGGGCGCTGAGGTTGGCGGCGGATCGGTCGGGGTCCGCAGGTGCGCGAACTCGTCGCCGAGGCCGAGGCGGGCGCCGTACAGGTTGCCGTCGGCGTCGATCGTGGAGCCGGCCGCGTTCACGATCACCAGCGCGCCGACCGTCGTACCGTCGTCGAACCGCACGCTCGCCGATCCGACGCCGCCCTTCAGCGACCGCGCCCGGGCTCCCGCGCCGGCGCCGTGGTTGCCCAGGGCAACCGGTCCGTCGGAGGCGGCCGCGATCGCGTCGGCGCCCCAGGACGGCTCCGGCCGGGCCTTGAAGTCGCCGCGGCGGCCGAGGTCGAAGATCACCGCGGTCGGCACGATCGGCACCACGTCGCGCTCGCCCTGCCCGACGCGGACACCCTCGCCGCGCTCCTCCAGCCAGCGCATCACCGTACCGGCCGTGTCGAGCCCGAACGCACTGCCGCCGGTCAGCACGATCGCGTTCGCGCCGCCGTTGGAGTTCACCGGCGAGAGCAGGTCGGTCTCGCGGGTACCGGGCGCGCCGCCCCGCACGTCGACGGCGGCGACAGCGCCCCCAGGGAGGTGTACGACGGTCGTCCCGGTCAGGTACGGCGGGTCGAGCCGCTCCACCTGACCTACGTGGATTCCGGGGACGTCGGTGATCGCGTTGTGCGGGCCAGGCTGCATGGAGGTGATCCTAAATCCGGTTGCGGGGCTCCTTAGCGTGAAAGGTATGAACGCCGATCAACTGTGTGGTCTGCTGGCCGAACCGTCGAGGTTGCGGACGTACTCCGCGATCGTCCTCGGCGCCACCACTCCCGAGCAGGTGGCCGGGAGCACCGGACTGGACGCTCCGGTCGTGGTGAAGGCGTTGCAGCGGTTGACCAAGGGCGGGCTGATCACGGCGAGCCGCGAGGGGTTCGCGGCGGACGCCGGCGTGTTCAAGGACGTCGTACGCGAGCATCTGCCGGAGCGGGTGCCGCTGGATCCGGACCCGGCGCGGGACAACGTGCTGCATTCCTTCATCCGGGACGGGCGGCTGACGCACTTCCCGACGTACCCGGACAAGTACCAGGTGGTGCTCGAGTACCTCGTGCAGACCTTCGAGGTCGGTCGCGAGTACCCGGAGGCCGAGGTGAACGAGCTCCTCAACCGCTGGCACCCGGACCACGCGGCGCTGCGACGCGGGCTCGTCGACGCCCGACTGCTGCACCGCGAGAACAGCATCTACACGCGGACTAAGTAAGCCTGCGCGCAGGGCTGTCCTGCCGGGGCTTCTCGTTCGGGGCGACGCGGACCCGGGTGTCCAGGACCGTGGCGCCCTGCGCGGAGACCAGGACCGAGCGGAGGTCCAGGCGGACGACCTCCTCGAGGTCCAGGGTCAGCCGGGACACCCGGTGCAGCAGGTCCTCGATCGCGGAGATGTCCACCGGGTCCGACCCGCGGTACCCGTACAGCAGCGGCGCCGCCTTCACCTCGCGGACCATCTCGGCCGCGTCCCGCGTGGTCAGCGGCGGCATCCGGTACGAACGGTCGCCGAGCAGGTCGGTCGCCACCCCGGACAGCCCGAACGTCACCACCGGCCCGAACGACACGTCCTCGATCGTCGAGATCACCACCGGTACGCCGGGCGGCGCCATCTTCTGCACCACGAACTGCGCCCGCCCCGGATCGGCCGCCACCCCGAACGTCCGGGTCATCTCCGCCCAGGCCGCGCGCATGTCGTCCTCGTCGTGGATGTGCCGCCAGATGTCCGCCAGGTCCGGCCGCATCCGCCACTGCTCCGCGGTCGCCTTCAGGATCACCTCGAACCCGAGGTCCGCGGCCCGGGCGACCGCTTCGTCGGCGCTCAGCACCGGGAACGCCGGCAGCACCGAGATCCCGTAGAAGCTCAGCAGCCGCTGCCGGTCCGCCTCGTCCAGGTCCGCGCCGGACGGGTGCCGCTGCAGGAACTCCGCGACGAAGTCCTCTCCCCCGGCGGTGTCGATGTCCGGCAGGTCCGGGATCTTGCTGTCCGACCGACGCCGCCACTCCGCGTACTGCGTCGCCTTCGCAAGCGCGCCCACGGCGTACTGCGGGTTCAGGAACGACGGGATGGAGCCGCGCGCGGCTCCCCCGTCCTCGTCCGGCACCCGCAGCTCCTCGGGCACGCTACGGGAGGCGAGGAACGTCGACACGACGGGCTTGTCCGAGTCGGCGGCCGCGGCCGCGAGCACCTGCGCGATCTCGCCGCCGCTGGACTGCACCGGCGGCGTGTAGATGACCACGACCGAGTGCACCTTCTCGTCGGAGAACACCTCGGACAGCGCGAGCCCGAAGTCCGACGGGGTCGCGTCCGCGCGCAGGTTCCGCGGCTCGCCGGCCACCTCGAGTCCGCAGCTCGCCATCGTGTCGAGCGCGAGCAGGGTCAGGGCGTCGGAGTTCGACACGATCGCGACCCGGCGGCCCTTCGGCAGCGGCTGGTGCGCGAGCAGCTGGGCGACGTCGAACAGCTCGCCGGTGGTGTCCACCCCGATCAGCCCGCTCTGCCGGAACATCGCCTCGATGGTTGCTGGCGGCAACTGGCTGCGCCGGATCATCTGCCCGACCGGCACGCCCTGCGTGGCCCGCCCGGACTTCAGCGCGACCACCGGTTTGCGGCCGGCCAGCCGCCGCGACACCCGGCTGAACTTGCGCGGGTTGCCGAGCGACTCGAGGTACAGCAGCACCACCTCGGTCGCCTCGTCGGAGTACCAGTACTGCATCAGGTCGTTGCCCGAGACATCGGCCCGGTTGCCGGCCGAGACGAAGCTCGACAGGCCGAGACCACGGCCGGCCATGTCGGCCAGGATCGGTACGCCGAGCGCGCCGGACTGGCAGAAGAACGCGACCCGTCCCCTGCTCGGCATCAGCGGTGACAGCGTGGCGTTCAGCGACACCCCAGGGGCGGTGTTGATCAGCCCAAGCGCGTTCGGCCCGATCACCCGCATGCCGTACGAGCGGGCCAGCCCGACCAGGTACCGCTGCCGGTGCCGGCCCTCGTCGCCGATCTCCGCGAACCCGCTGGACACCACGACCAGCCCGCGCACGCCCTTCGCCGCGCAGTCCAGGACGACGTCCGCGACCATCTCCGCCTTGACGGCGACCACCGCGAGGTCGACGGTGTCCTCGACCTCCCGGATCGTCGGGTACGCCGGGACGCCCTCGATCTCGTCGGCCTTCGTGTCGGTGTTGACGGCGTACAGCCGGCCCGGGAACCCGCCGTCGCGGAGGTTCCGGAGCAGGGCGTTGCCGATCGTGCCCTCGCGGCGGCTCGCGCCGATCACGGCTACCGACGAAGGCGTCAGCAGACGAGCGATCGAGAGTGCCTCGGAGCGCTGCTCGCGGGCCTGCATCACGCCGAACGAGGTGTCGGTCGGCGCGATGTCGAACTCGACCATGATCACGCCGTCCTCGAACTCGCGCGCGACCTTGTAGCCGGCCTCGGTGAAGACCGTGATCATCTTCCGGTTGTCCGGCAGCACCTCGGCGACGAACCGGTGGATGCCGTTCTCGCGGGCGGCCTGGGCGAGGTGCTCAAGCAGCAGCTGGCCGAGCCCGCGGCCCTGGTGCGCGTCCTCGATCAGGAACGCGACCTCCGCCGTACTCCGGCCGGTGCCCTCGTACCGCCCGACGCCGATCATCTCGTCACCGACCGTGACGATCAGCGCGAGCCGCTGGTGGTAGTCCACCTGAGTGAAACGCGCCACGTCCCGGTCCGACAACTCCGGGTACGGCGCGAAGAAGCGGTAGTACTTCGACTGCTCGGACACGCGGGCGTAGAACGCCACCAGCAACTCGTCGTCGGCCGGCGTGATCGGCCGCAGGTGCGCGGTCGCACCGTCCCGCAGGACGACGTCGGCCTCGTACTCCGCCGGATAGCCGTCCGGGAGCTCGTGGTCATACTGGTCCGGCACCTAGACAGCGTACTCAAACAGGAACAGCGGAGGTCGGGATTTGGTCGAGCGCATCGCGCCGGTCCTGGTGTTCCTGATCGCGGTGACGGTCATCGCCGAGCTGGCCGACCAGGCGAAGGTGTTCGACGTCGCAGCGCGGGAGGCGGCGCATCTTGCCCGCGGGCGGGTCTGGCGGCTCTGGCTGCTGGTGGTCGCGCTGGCCACCGGTCTCACGATCGTCCTGTCCCTGGACACCTGTGCAGTGCTGCTGACACCCGTCGTGCTGTCCATGGCCCGTCAGTTGAACATCCCGCCGAAACTCTTCGCGTTCACCACGGTCTGGCTGGCCGGTACGGCGTCCCTGCTGCTGCCGGTGTCCAATCTCACGAACCTGCTCGCCGTACAGCCGTTCCGGGAGCTGGATGTGAGCTACCTGTCGGTCAGCTGGCGCCCGGCGATCGCCTCGATCGTCATCACGGTGCTGGTGCTCGCGGCGCTGTTCCACCGCGACCTGCCGCGCACGTACGACGTACCGCCGACACCTGGCGTCGACGACAAGGTGCTGTTCTGGGGAGCCACCGCGGTGTGCGTGCTGCTCGGACCCGCGTTCGTGTCCGGGGTGCAGGTGGCGTGGCCGGCCAGTATCGGGGCGCTGGTCCTGGTCGGGCTGTTCGCTGTACGGCGACGGAGCGCGCTCAAGTGGTCGCTGATCCCGGTCAAGCTGGTCGTGACCGTTGTGGTGCTGTTCACCGTGGTGGGGTTCCTGAGCTCGCACGGGCTCGAGGACGTGTTACGGCGAGTAGCCGGGAGCACCTCGGAGTTGCGGTTGAGTGCGACCGCGGCCGTCGGTGCGAACCTGTTCGACAATCTCCCGGCGTACCTGGCGATGGAACCGGTCGCGTCGAACAGCCCGCACCGCATGCTGGCACTGCTGATCGGTGTGAACTGCGGGTGCCTGCTGACCCTCTGGGGCTCGCTCGCCACGCTGCTGTGGAGGGCCCGGTGCGACGCCGCCCGGGTGGAGATCTCGTGGTGGTCGTTCCTGTGGCGCGGACTGATTCTCACGCCACTCGTTGTCACAGGCGCCGTACTCGCCCTGAATGGGTAATGTGCGCTCCATGGCGACGGAGCAGAGCACTTCTGAGGTCACCCGGAAGTTCCGGGCGGCGCGGGACTTCCTGGTCGCGCACCGCGACGACTACGAGACGGCGTACCGGGACTTCAGCTGGCCGCAGTTCGAGCGGTTCAACTGGGCCCGCGACTGGTTCGACGCGCTCGCGGTCGAGCAGCCGGGGGTCGCGGCGCTGACGATCGTCGAGGAGGACGGCGAGGTCAACTCGCGGACGTATGCCGAGATGGCCGAGCGTTCCCGTCAGGTGGCCGGCTGGCTGACCACGGCCGGCCTCAAGCCGGGCGACCGGGTGCTGATCGTGCTCGGCAACCAGGTCGAGTTGTGGGAGACCATGCTCGGCTGCATCCGCGCCGGCGCGGTGATGATCCCCGCGACCACCCTGCTCACCGACGCCGACCTGGCGGACCGGATCTCCCGCGGCAACGTGCGGGCGGTCGTCACCAGCGGCGCCGACGCGCCCCGGTACGCCGGGATCGCCGACCACTGCATCCGCGTCGCGGTCGGCGCGACGGCCGAGGGCTGGACGTCGTTCGCCGACTCCGAGAGCTACGACGGCCCGGTCCCCGAGGTGGACACCGCCGCCGACGACCCGCTGCTGCTGTACTTCACCTCCGGTACGACGAG
Source organism: Kribbella sp. (assembly GCF_035655035.1). GTDB lineage: Bacteria > Actinomycetota > Actinomycetes > Propionibacteriales > Kribbellaceae > Kribbella. The sequence continues at coordinate 9,155 of NZ_DASRVN010000200.1, forward strand.
CCAGCCGAAGCTGGTCGAGCACACGCAGGTCAGCTACCCGCTCGGGCACCTGTCGACGATGTACTGGATCGGCCTGCAGCCCGGCGACGTCCACCTGAACGTCTCCTCCCCCGGCTGGGCGAAGCACTCGTGGAGCAACCTGTTCGCGCCGTGGAACGCGGGCGCGACCGTCTTCCTCTACAACTACACGCGCTTCGACGCCGCGAAGATGCTCGACGTGCTGGCGACGTACGGCGTGACCACGTTCTGCGCGCCGCCGACCGTCTGGCGGATGCTGATCCAGGCCGACCTGTCCGCGGCCGACGTGAAGATCCGCGAGTGCATCTCGGCCGGTGAGCCGCTGAACCCCGAGGTGATCGAGCAGGTCCGCAACGCCTGGGACATCACGATCCGGGACGGGTACGGGCAGACCGAGACCACCGCGCAGATCGGCAATCCGCCGGGCCAGCCGGTGAAGCTCGGGTCGATGGGCCGCCCGCTGCCCGGGTACAGCATCGCGCTGATCGACCCGGCGACGGACGAGATCGGCGACGACGGCGAGATCTGCATCGAGCTGGCGCCGGCGCCGGTCCCGCTGATGCGCGGGTACCGGGACGCCGACGAGCTGACCGCCGAGGTGACGCGGAACGGGTACTACCACACCGGCGACGTCGCGAGCCGGGACGCGGACGGCTACATCACGTACGTCGGGCGCTCGGACGACGTGTTCAAGGCCAGCGACTACCGGATCTCGCCGTTCGAGCTGGAGTCGGTGCTGATCGAGCACCCGGCCGTCGCGGAGGCAGCCGTCGTACCGTCGCCGGACCCGGTGCGGCTCGCCGTACCGAAGGCGTACGTCGTACTCGCGGCCGGGCACGAGCCGTCGCGGGAGCTGGCCGGGGAGATCCTGGCGTTCTGCCGCGAGCACCTGGCGCCGTACAAGCGGATCCGGCGGATCGAGTTCGCCGAGCTGCCGAAGACGATCTCCGGGAAGATCCGGCGGGTCGAGCTGCGTGCGGACGAGGCGGCCAAGGTCGAGAGCGGGAACGCCGGCCAGACCTACGACGAGGCCGACTTCAGGTAAGTGTCCTTCCACACCGGCCTCGGCTGGTCGGCGCTCGTCGTCCTGCCGTTACTGATCGCGATCGGCGTCGCCGCGTCCCGGTACGCCGGGCTGCGCCATGACAAGGGCATCGTCACGGCCGCGCTCCGGGCCGTCCTCCAGCTCGCGGCGATCGGCGTGGTCGTCGGCGTCGCGCTGCAGCACACGCTCGGAGCGATCGCGTTCGTGCTGCTGATGTTCGGGGTCGCGACGTTGACCAGTACCCGGCGGCTGCACAACACCGCGGTGATCCCGCGCCAGTGGCTGTACTGCGCGGCGGCGATCGGCTCGGGCGCCTTCGCCGTACTGCTCCTGCTCATCCTGCCGGGCGTGGTGCCGCGGAACCCGGCGAGCATCCTGCCGATGGGCGGCATCATCGTCGGCGGCACGATGACCGCGACCACCCTCG
>NZ_DASRVN010000201.1:0-5198 GCF_035655035.1 Kribbella sp.
CCGCGGCTCGAGGAGCTCGCCACCATCGGGGCGTTCACGCGGACCGGCGTACCGGCGCCGATCGTCGCGGTCGGGTTCGCCGTACCGCCGACGTACGCCTTGATCTCGGCCGCCTTGGTGTCGTCCAGGTGCACGGTCGGCACCGCGTGCAGGTCGGCGTCCAGCGTGCCGGGGGTGATGTTCAGCAGGATCATGCCGATGCCGCCCGCGTTCTTCACCTGCAGACTCTTGTCGGCGCGGGCGTTCACACCGCGGTCGCAGACCACGATCTTGCCCTTCACCTTGGCCGGGTCGAGCGTGCCGGCCTGGCAGAGGGTCAGGTTCGCCGGATTGGCACCGTCCAGCCCGGCGTCCTTGGCCAGCACGACCGGCGCCTGCGGCGTACCGGAACCGATTCCCGCGCCGGTGTAGGACTTGCCGTTCCCGAGCGTCACGGTGGTCTGGATGTCGCGGTCATGGGTGCCGTTGGCAACGGACGTGACCCAGGGGTACGTCTTGCCGACGGTCGCATCGCCCGGACCGGTGTTCCCGGCGCTGCTCGCGACGAACACGCCCGCCTTCGCGGCCCGCAGGAACGCGAGCCCGGTGGCGTTCACGTACGTCGACCCGCTGCCGGAGATCGAGTAGTTGATGACGTCCACGCCGTCCGACACCGCGGCGTCGATCGCGGCCACGATGTCGGCGTCCGTACCGCTGCCGCCGCCGGACGCGTCGACCGCCCACAGCGCCTTGTAGATCGCCAGCCGGGCGTGCGGCGCCATACCGGAGCCCTTGCCGTAGTCACGGCCCATCACGGTCATGTCGACGCCGTAGTCGCCGGCCGCCGTACTCGCGGTGTGCGTGCCGTGGCCGCCGTAGTCGCGCGGCGACTTGAACTCCTCCGGGATCGGGCGGTTGCCGATGCCCTTGTCGAAGTACCGCGCGCCGATCACCTTGTTGTTGCAGGTGACGGGCGCTTCCTCGCCGGCCTGACAGGTGCCCTTCCACTTCTTCGCGACGATCGCGTCGGACTGCTTGGTCGTCTTCATCGGCGCGAAGCTCGGGCGCTCCGGGACGTACCCGGAGTCGATCATGCCGATGATCACGCCGTCGCCGGCGTTGTCGACGCCGCCCGCCTGCTGCCAGGCGCCGCCCTTCCCGGACAGGCCGAGGAAGCGCGGGGTGTCGACGGTGTCGGCGTGCTCGATCTCGCTCGGCTCGACGCTCTTCACGCCCGACGACTTGGCCAGCTTCACCGCGTCGTCGTACGACATCTCGGCCGAGAACCCGGCATACGTGTAGTTGTAGTCGTAGAGCTTCTTGACGCCCGGAACGGCCTTGAGTACGTCGGTGCGCTCGCTCGCGAGGTGCTTGACGTAGTCGACGACGGGCGCCGCGCTCTTCAGCAGCTTCGCGCCGGGCAGCACCTTCGTGGCCGCGAGACCGGCGATGTCACCGTCGTACTCCGTCACGGGCGAGTCGTCGAGCTGGACGATGTACGAACCGGTGTCGGAGCGTTTGACGTCGGGGTCGGACTGGGTCGGGGCCGGCTGGAAGGCGTTCGCGGCGTTCACCAGCACGGGAACGCCGGCACAGGCGGCGATCAGTGCGGTGGCAGCGAGAATCGCCGGTCGCTTGCGGGTCACGGAGTTCCTCCAGGGCTTGGCGGCGCGATGGTGGAGTTAGGGTGCGGCTCCCGATCCCACGTCGTAGCGAGGAGGTGCTCGGTGCGGTAGCTCGGCGTGCGGGGGCGAAGGTCTCGATGCGGAGCATCGTGGCCTTTGCACCCGTGCGGCGAGGTGCCGTGCCGAGTGCCCCGCAGTAGGCGTGGGATCGGGAGACGCACCCTAGGGCTCGCGGGGCCTTGAGTATGCCGTCAGCGGTCGGAGGTGTCACGCTCAGCAGAGCCCGCGACTGCCGAGAGCAAGGGAAAACCCGATGCCGGATCTGACCGAGTCAATCACAGTGCAGTCGTCCGCTGACACACTGTATCGATTGGTCAGCGATCTACCGCGGATGGGCGAATGGAGCCCGGAGTGCACCCGGGTCAGGTGGTCCGGATCTGCGTCTCGTGTCGTGACGGCGGGGTCGCGTTTTGTCGGGCACAACCGGGTGGGGTTCGTCCGGTGGTTCACCTTCGGCAGGGTGGTGACCGCGGAGCCCGGGCGGCGCTTCACCTTCGACATCACGTTCGGCACGGTCCGGATCTCGCGCTGGGACTACGAGTTCGCCGATACCGCGGACGGCTGCACGGTCACCGAATCCTGGACCGACCACCGCCCGGTCGTCCTCAAGAAGCTGTTCCGGCCGGTGTTCGGCGACCGCACGCCGCGCAACGTCGAGGGCATCCACACCACGCTCCTGCGGCTGAAGTCCGCCGCCGAGGCTGCGCACGGCCGATGATCCGCCCACTGCCGGTTTGGAGGAGAAGACTGCTTGTTGCTAATCTGGTTCTTCGCGTGCCCACGGGTGGTGTACAGCCGTGCGCGCAACACCATCCTGTATTAACCGCACACACCTGATCGAGGCTCTGCTCCGTGGCGAACATCAAGTCCCAGATCAAGCGCAACCGCCAGAACGAGGCTGCGCGACTTCGCAACAAGTCCGTGAAGTCGACCCTCAAGACGGCTGTCCGGCGCTTCCACGAGGCCGTCGAGGCCGGCGAGGCCGAGAAGGCCAACGACACCGCTCGCAAGGCGGGCCGCCTGCTCGACAAGGCCGTCAGCAAGGGCGTCATCCACGCCAACCAGGCCGCCAACCGCAAGTCGGCCATCTTCAAGAAGGCCGCGTCGCTCTGACGCCCCGGTCGCGCCACTGACGCGACCCCGAACGATCGGCCCGTCCCCGCGACCGGCCGATCGTTTTCGTATGCCCGCAGCTGGTCCCGATGTGTACAGTGAACACTGTTAACTTCTCGACGATCCGGCAGGTGATCCATGCGGGCCTACGTCCTGACGCGGTACGGCGACGCGCGCGCGATGGAGTTCCGCGACGTACCGGACCCGACGCCGGGCGACGAGGAAGTCCTGATCCGGGTCCGGGCCGCGGGTCTCAACCCCGTCGACTACAAGATCCGTGAAGGCAAGCTGCGACTGATCAACCGCCTGCGGCTGCCCATCGTCGCCGGCAGCGAGCTGTCCGGCGTGGTCGAGGGCGTCGGGCCAGGCGTCAGCCGCTTCGCGGTCGGCGACCGGGTGTTCTCCCGGGTCGACAAGCACAAGCTGGGCGCCTACGCGCCGTACGCGACAGTGCACCAGAGCATCGTCGCCAAGATGCCCGCGACCCTGGACTTCGCCGCCGCGGCCGGGCTCCCGCTCGCCGGTCTGACGGCACTACAGGCGCTCCGCGACGAGTTGGCGGTCAAGGCCGGCGACAACGTGTTCATCTCCGGCGGAGCAGGCGGCGTGGGTACGCTCGCCATCCAGCTCGCCGCCTGGATGGGCGCGAACGTGGCGACCACCGCGTCCCCGCGCGGTGCGGACCTGGTGCGCTCCCTCGGGGCCGGGACCGTGATCGACTACCGGAGCGAGCGGTTCAAGGACCTGCTCAGCGGTTACGACGGGGCGTTCGACCTGACCGGCGGCCAGGACCTGATCGACAGCTTCGACATCCTCCGGCGCGGTTCCAGGACGGTCTCGATCGCGGGCATGCCCGACGCGACGACCGCTCGCCTGGACCTGGACGCCGGACCGCTGCTGACGGCCGCGCTGGCGGTGGCGAGCGCGAAGATCCACCTCCAAGCACGCCGTCGCGGCGTCGGCTACCGGTACCTGTTCATGCACCCGAGCGGCGCCGACCTCGACGTACTGGCAGACCTGGTCGACAAGGGCCACCTCAGACCGCTGATCGACCGCGTCTTTCCCTTCGCCGACCTCGCCGCCGCCTTCACCCACCTGGAACAAGGCCACGCCAAGGGCAAGGTCGTCGTACAGCTCTGAGCCCTGCGCCGGGTCGGTCAGCTCCGAGTCCTGCGGCGGGTCTGTCCGCGAGGGCGTGGAGTCGGGGCCGTCAGCGATGTCCGTGAGCGCGTGGAGTCGGGTCCGTCAGCTCGGAGCCCTGCGCCGGGCTTGTCGGCGAGGTCCGTGAGCGCTGGGAGTGTCGGGGCCATCAGCGACGGCCGTGGGCGCGGGTGACGGTGAGGACCATGCGTTCGAGCGCATAGCCGACGTCGCCGGAGGCGCCCTTCACGTCCGCGTCGGCCTGAGCGACGGCCTTGATCGCGGCGGCCAGCCCACCGGGCGTCCAGCCACGCGACTGCTGCTTGAGCTGCTTCAGCTTCCACGGCGGTACGCCGACCTCGCGCGCCAGATCCGCGTCCCGCATCCCACCCGACGCGCTCGCGTACTTCGCCAACCCACGCAACCCGCCGGCCATCGCACTCGTCACCAGCACCGGCGCGACGCCACAGTCCAGCGCCCACCGCAACTGCTCCAGCGCCGGCTCCGTCCGCCCGGCGATCGCGGCATCCGCCACCGCGAAGCTCGTCACCTCGGCGCGCCCACCGAAGTACTGCCCGATCAGCTCAGCCGTCACGGCCTGCCCGCCCGAGTCCGACACTAGCTGCGAACAGGCCCCCGCCAACGCCCGCAGGTCATGCCCCACCGCATCCACCAGCGCCGACGCCGCCCCCTCGTCGACCGACCCGCCCAGCAACCGGATCTCCCCCGCGACGAACTGCGGCAACTCCCACGCCTTGGGCGCGGTCGCGACCACCTCGTTGACCGATGCCTTGCGCAACTTGTCGAGTACGCCCTTGCCCTTCTGCCCACCCGAATGCACGAGCACCACGAGTACGTCGTCCGACGGCGCCCCGGCGTACTCGATCAGATGCGCCGCCATCTCGCTCGGCAGATTCTCGAGCGCCCGCAGCACCAGCACCCGCTCGGTCGCGAACAGCGACGGCCCGGTCAACTCGGCGAACACCCCGACATCCAGCGTCGACGCATCGAGATCCGTCACCTCGACCTCGGAGTTGCTCTTCGACACCGCCACGTTGCCCTTGGACACCGCCGCGATCGCCGACCGCACCGCCCGATCCGCCAGGAACGACTCGGCGCCGGTCACCAGCAGCACATCACCAAGCTTCGGCGCAGAACCTTTACGAGCAGCCACCACGCCAGCATCCCACGCCACCCCGACAATCCCCGTGCACACCCACCCCAAACCCACCAAGATGACCCCATGCCCCCGACCCCACCCAACCCGAACCCACCCAGCAC
>NZ_DASRVN010000202.1:0-15053 GCF_035655035.1 Kribbella sp.
GGCTGCGGCGCTGGAGGACGGCAAGAGCCTCTACGACATCTTCCAAGGTGACAGCCCGATCAGGATCCAGGGCCTCAAGCTCGGCAACGAGTTCAACCGGGACTACGGCGACGTCACGTTGCTCAAGGCTACTGAGCAGTCGATCAACACCGCCTTCTACGACCTGGTCGACAACAAGATGCAGGACGGTCCGAACAAGGTCGTCAATGCCGCGGAGGCCGCCGGCATCCCGAGGACGAAGTACCTCGAGGACGGTCGGCAGAACCCGGCCACCGTGCTCGGTCCGGACCCGTTCGCGTCCGCCGTCGACATGGCCGAGGCGTACGCGACGTTCGCGGCCGACGGCCTGTATGCGCCGCTGCACGTCATCGCCGAGGTCAAGGGACCTGACGGCAAGGTGCTGTTCGCGGACAAGAGCCTCGACAAGTACAAGAAGCAGGCGTTCCCGCAGGACATCGCCCGGACGGTCAACTACGCGCTCCAGGACGTCGTGACCAACGGCACCGGTACCGGCGCCAAGGATCTGGGCCGCCCGGTGGCCGGCAAGACCGGTACGGCGGGTGGCGTGGCCGTCGAGGACCGTGCGAAGGACAAGGCCTGTGGCGGCTGTATGCAGGGCTCCGCGACGCTGACCTCGTGGTGGACCGGCTATACCCCACAGCTCTCGACGGCGGTGGTCTACCGGGCCGGCAAGACCGGTGAGAGCAACCTCGACCCGTACTCCAGCGACAAGGCGTTCTTCGGCGGCAACTGGCCGCTGCAGACCTGGCTGGCGTTCATGAAGCCCGCCCTCGAAGGCGAGCCCGAGGCGTCCTTCCCGGATCCCAACCAGGACCAGATCAAGGACACCACCACCCCGACGTACACGCCGCCGACCAACACGCCGACGAATACGCCGACCAACACCCCGGCGCCGAGCACACCGCCTCCGAGTACGCCGCCCCCGAGTACACCCCCGCCGAGCACTCCGCCGCCGAACACGCCGACGAAGACCAAGCCGACCAAGACCAAGCCGACCCAACCGACGAACACACCGGTGATCCCGTTGCCGACCGGTGGCGGATCGACCAAGCCGACCAGCACACCTGGCGCCGGGGGTCAGTAGCCCCTCGAGGTCCTCCGGGCAGCTGGAACTCGGATGGGGGACGATAGGGGCGTGACTCGGGCGGAGTGTGGTGTGCGGTGGTGGCGGCGTGTTTGAGCGTGCGGCTGCCGGCGAGGCTCGGCCGGGGCGGGCTCGGCGGGCCCGGGCGGATGGGGTGTGGTGGCAGCGGTGGAGGCCGTCGGCGCTCGGGCGGGAGGTGCTCGGGTGGTGGCTGGTCAGCCGGGTGGCGCTGTTCGTCCTGTCGGTGTCGGCGCCGCTGCTGTTCAACCGCGGTACCGACTACCCGAACGTCTGGCGGGCCTGGCTGCAGTGGGACGTCTGGCATCTGAACGCGGTCGCCCAGTACGGGTACAACCACGGTGAGCCGTCCGGTGCGCCGCTGGCGGCGTTCTTTCCGGGTTTCCCGTTGCTGGTGCACATCGTCGCGTACACCGGTATCGGTTACGTTGCCTCGGGCATCGTGGTCTCGGCCGTGGCGAGTGCGGTCGCGGGTGTGTACCTCGCGCGGCTGGCGGAGTACGAGTTTCCGGAGCTGAAGGGGTTCGGGCCGAACGCGGCGATGGTCTGGTACGGCGCGCCGGTCGGGGTGTTCCTCGCGGCCGGGTACACCGAGTCGCTGTTCTGCGCGTTCGCGTTTCCCGCCTGGCTGGCGGCGCGGCAGGGGCGGTGGGCGCGGGCGGCGGTCTTCGTCGCGCTGGCGTCGACCGTACGGGTGTCCGGGTTGTTCCTGATCTTCGCGCTCGGTGTCGAGTTCCTGACCTCGAAGAAGCGGGACTGGTTGTCGCTGCCGTGGCTGGCGCTCCCTCTCGTACCGGTGCTGGGTTTCATGGCGTACCTGAAGCAGATTCACGGGTCCTGGTTCGCGTGGCACGAGGCGCAGGAGAAGGGCTGGCCCCGCAAGTTCACCTGGCCGTGGACGTCGCTGCAGCACACGGTGGAGGCTGCGACGAAGGGCAGGTTCCCTGCGGACCGCACTGACTGGACCTGGATGTTCCGGGCCGAGCTGGTCGCCCTACTGGTCTGCCTGGTGCTCCTGGTCTGGCTGCTCTGGCGGCGGTCCTGGGGCGAGTCCGCGTGGGTGGCAGCCACGCTAGGCGCGTTCTGTACGTCGTACTGGGTCTTCTCGCTCACCCGGGCCACCCTGCTCCTGTGGCCGCTGTGGATCGGCCTGGCGGTCCTGGTCAAGCGAAAACCATGGCTGGGCCGCCTGTACCTAACGCTGGCAATACCACTGGCCGCCGTCTGGGCAGCCGCCTTCTTCACCGGCCGCTGGTCCGGCTGAGGGGTTCTGTCCGGCATGTGGACAGTTTTCGGAGGAGGCAACCCTTGGGAGGGTTCGAGCGTCGGTATGGGTGAAGGGGTGGCAGTCCGGGCGGGGACCGCCACCCCTCCTTAAGTTCCGGCGGAACCTCTCAGGGGCAGGCTCCGCCGGGTAGTCCGTACCGAGGGCGATGGCCGGCAGCCGTCGCCCTCGTGTCGTGAATGCAACCTCCACGGTGGCTCACCCAGTAGTTGCAGGGTGGAGATCACCGACAAGGGAGGGCCGACCCGTGAGCGACCGCGATGCGGAGTTCCTCGAGTACGCGACCGTGCACCGTGGCCGGATGCTGCGGACCGCCCGGCTGCTGACCTCGGGCGACGCGCACTGGGCCGAAGACCTGGTGCAGGTCGCGCTGACGAAGCTGTACGTGCACTGGGCGAAGGTACGCCGGGAGGACGGCGCGGCGCGGTACGCCGACCGGATCCTGGTGAACAGCTTCCTCGACGAGCGCCGCCGGATGTGGCGCCGGCGGGAGGCGACCACCGAGCAGCTGGACGACCCGGCGCCGGCCGCCGGCCCGGATCCGGCGGACCGGCTGACCGTCCTGGGAGCCCTCGCGAAGCTCCCGCGCCGGCAGCACGCCGTCGTCGTACTGCGGTACTTCCGCGACTTCGACGTCCACACCACCGCCGAGCTGATGGGCTGCTCGGAAGGCACCGTGAAGTCCCAGACCTCGCGGGCCTTGGCAACGATGCGCGATCTCCTGAACGAGCCCCTCGAGACCCTGGAGACCCTGCGATGACCGACCTCAAGCAACTCCTCGACGACGCCGCCGGCCCCGAGCCCGCCGTCACCGACACCGACCTCGCCACCGACCTCACCCGCGGCCGCCGCGCCCTGCACCGCCGCCGCATCACCGGCATCGCAGGCGCCGCCGTCGCCACCGGGCTCGTGGCCGGGGTGGGATGGGCGGTGCTACCGGCCGTTACCGCGCACGACACGATTGCCCCGGCGGCGCGGCCGACGCCGTCCGTCACGGCCTCGAAGCCTGCCGTGACACCGACCCAGCGGATCGTTGTGCCGGGCGGTGACCCCAACGATCACAGGCCGCCGCCACCGGTGCCCTCGACTCCTGTGACGCTTGTCGCGAACAGCAAGCCCTTCCCGGGCAAGAAGATCACCTGCGACCTGATTCCGACGGGTTGGGCGGTTCGGGTCCGCACGGAAGCCGGCTGGGAGCAGCAGGAGCTCTACGACCCGAACCTGCGGAATCCGAAGCAGTACCACGACCCCAGCTACACAATGGTGGTGCGGCAGGTGGAGATGACCGACAACGGCGAGGGCTTGACCGCTGACAAGTACACGGCAGCGTGGACGAAGCTGCCGAAGGTGCGGGCCGGACAGAAGGAAGCGGTCATCTCACTGGGTACCAAACGGAACGGCCTCCGTGAGGTCCATGTTCGCCAGGGGACGACGACGCACTTGATCGCGGTTGCGAACAATGCGTACAACCTCGGCTGGAACGAGGCGACCTTGCTGAGGTTCGCTGGTTCCTGCCACTACAAGTAGCAGCAGGAACCAGCGGGGAGCTGTCAGCCCCAGTTGCGGTCGATCGGCTGGGATGGTGTCGGGCTCGGCTTGGCGGCGGCTCGTTTGTCGCTCGGGTGGGTGCCGGGCTCGACGCCCTTCAGGGTGCCGAGGAGTTCTATTTCGGCGAGCGTGACGCCGTCAGCCGCCGGAGCGAAGACCAGGCGGTACTGCGTGTAGGCCTTCGGTGCGGCGACGCTGAAGGATCTCGTGTACGACGCCCACGCCCACGATTCGCCGGTACGGCGGTCCACGGTCGTCCACGTCGTACCGTCGTTCGAGCCCTCCAGCGTCCAGGCGGACGGCGCCGTACCGGTGGTGCCGCTGGTCAGCGTGTACATGCCGACCGGACGGCCCTGTGGAAGGGCGACCGTGACGGTCGGCTGGGCGCCGGTCAGGGTGACCTGCGTCTTCGAGTCGTTGTCGATCAGCTTCGACACGTCGGTACCGCCCGCGCCGATCACCGCGCCGGTGTCGGAGGTGGAGTCCCGCCAGGTCATCGGGTCCTCGCCCGGCTTGGTGATCGACGGCGGGGCGTCGTTCCGGCCGGTGCCCCACTTGGTCGGCTGGTCGGTCATCTCGAACTCGATCTTGCCGCCGTTCGCGATCAGGTCGTGCGGCAGCGCCGTCGATGTCCACGGCTTGCCGTTCACGCGAACGCTCTTCACATAAATGTTCTTCGACGAGTTCTGCGGAGCGCTGACGACCAGCTTCTTGCCGCCGGCCAGCCGGATCGTCGCCTTGGTGAACAGCGGCGAGCCGATCGCGTACGTCGGCGAGCCGACCTGCAACGGGTAGAACCCGAGCGCGCTGAACAGGTACCACGACGACATCTCGCCGTTGTCCTCGTCGCCCGGGTACCCCTGGCCGATCTCGGAGCCGGTGTACAACCGGGACAGCACCTCACGGACGAGAGCCTGCGTCTTCCACGGCTGCCCGGCGACGTCGTACATGTAGGTGATGTGGTGCGACGGCTGGTTGCTGTGGCCGTACTGACCCATCCGGACGTCACGGGCCTCGAGCATCTCGTGGATCGTGCCGCCGTACCCGCCGGTGTGCAGGGCGTCCTCGGGCGTGCTGAAGAACTCGTCGAGCTTCTTCGCCAGCCCGTCCCGGCCGCCGTAGATCGCGGCCAGGCCGGCCCCGTCCTGGGGTGTCGAGAACGCCATGTTCCACGCGTTCGTCTCGGTGTAGTCGTGGCCCCAGTCGCGCGGGTCGAAGGTGCTGGGCGAGTTGCCCCAGACACCGTTGGGATCCTTACCCTGGAAGAACCCGATCGCCGGGTCGAACAGCGTGACGTAGTTTCGGGCCCGGTTCAGGAAGTACTTGTAGTTGTCCAGGTACTCCTGTTTGCGCGGGTCGTTCTTCTTCGCCTTGTCGTACAACGCCTTCGACAGGTTCGCGATCCCGAAGTCGTTGATGTAGCCGTCCATCGACCAGCTGAAGCCCTCACCGGTGGTGTTGGCGGTGTAGCCGTTGAACGTGGACAGGTCCATGCCCTTGCGGCCGACGTTCTGCGACGGCGGTACGACGGACGCGTTCTTGACCGCGGCGTCGTACATGTCCTGGACGTCGATGCCCTTGATCCCCTTGAGGTACGCGTCCGCGAAGGCGACGTCGGACGACGTACCGACCATCAGGTTCGCGTAGCCGGGGGAGGACCAGCGGGAGATCCAGCCGCCGTCCTTGTACTGCTGGACGAACCCGTTGACCAGCGCGGCCGCGTCGTCCTGGGAGAACAGCGAGTACGCCGGCCACACCGTGCGATAGGTGTCCCAGAAGCCGTTGTTGACATACGTCTGGCCGGAAACGATCTTCGAACCGGTCTCCGTCGGGGTGTCGGTACCCACCTTCGGGGAGGTCGGCGACGCGTAGCTGATCACCGGCTTGGCGGCGGTACCCGTGTTCTCGGAGCCGTTGTTCGGGTAGAGGAACAGACGGTAGAGGTTCGAGTACAGCGAGGTCAGCTGGTCAGCGGTGGCGCCTTCGACCTCGATCGTGCTCAGCTTGGAGTCCCAGGCGGCCTGGGCAGCGTCCTTCACCTTGCTGAACTTCGAGCCCGCCGGGAGCTCCAGCTCGAGGTTCTTGCGAGCCTGCTCGGTGCCGATCAGCGAGGTGGCGATCCGGAGTTGCACCTGGGTGGTCTTCGCGTCGAACATGAAGTACCCGCCGACGTTCGCGCCGCCGCCGTCCGACAGCTTGCCCGAGGCAAGTACCTTCTGGTCGACCACGCCGTACACGAAGAGCCGGCCGGCCCCTGTGGACAACCCGCTCTTGATGTCGGAGTATCCCGTGACCACGCCGGTCGTCGGGTCGAGGGTCAGGCCGCCGCTGTTGTTGACGTTGTCGAAGACCAGCGACGCCTTGCCGGCCGGGAAGCTGAACCGCAGCATCGCGGCGTGGTCGGTCGGCGCGATCTCGGCCGCGTTGCCGTTGTCGAACGTGACGCCGTAGTAGTACGGACGGGCGATCTCGTTGTCGTGGCTGAACGACCAGGCGCGTGCCTTGCGGTCCGCGGTCGGCGTGTCCGCCGTCGACGGCATCACCTGGAACGTCTGCCGGTCACCCATCCACGGGCTCGGCTCGTGGCTGATCGACAACGCCTGCATGGTCGGCCGGTTGGCCTCGTTGTTGCCCTTGGCATAGTCGTACAGCCAGGACGTGGAACCGGCGTTCGTGACCGGCGTCCAGAAGTTGAAGCCGTGCGGTACGGCGGTCGCCGGGAAGTTGTTGCCCCGCGAGAACCCGCCGGTCGCGTTCGTACCGCGGGTGGTGAGCGCGAGGTCCGACGGGTGCTTGGCCGCGGTCTTCTGGGCCGCACGGTCCGGGTTGACCGCGGCGGCGATCCGGATGTCGTCGACCCAGCCGCGGAAGTCGGCCGGCCCGGTCGGCTTGTCGTAGCCGATCAGGATCCGCTTGATCGTCTTGCCGGCGGCAACCTTTCCGAGGTCGGCCTCGACGTTGTTCCACTGGTTCGTGTACAGCGCCTTGGAGTCGCCCTGGCCGCGCGGGCTCAGCTCGAACCCGTGGTGGTCCTTCGCCTTCAGGTCGCTCAGGTACGTCCCGTCGTCGAACGCCAGGTCCAGAGCGGCGTACGTACTCGGGTAGCTGAGATCGCCCTCGATGTGCTCGGGGAAGATCTTGTACGACAGCCGGGTGTCCTTGCCGACCTTGAGGTCGACGTCGGAGATCTTGTTCCACGTGTACCCGCGACCCGTCGCGTCCTGGTGGCCGGCGTACCGGAAGGACTTCACGCCGGTGAAGCCGACCCGGGCGCGGGCGTTGTAGGCGCTGGTCGGGCCGGAGTCCAGGCGGGACTCGGCGACCGGGCCGGGCGGCGGCAGCGGGTCGCCGTTCGAGAGGTACCAGTCGGCGAGCTGGACGATGTTCTCGCCGTGGTTCAGCGTGACGTCGAGCTTGAAGTACGTGTACGCCGTGTCGTTGGCGAAGCTGTACTCCTTGGTCTGGAACCGGCTCTCGAAGTTCTGGTTCGTCTGCGTGTCCAGCGTGGTCCAGGTGGTGCCGTCGTTCGAACCGGACACGGTCCAGTTCTTCGGGTCACGGCCGTCGGCGTCGTTCGCCGAGGTCAGTGCGTACTTCTTGATCACCACGGGAGCCGAGGTCTGGTAGACCAGCCAGCCGGTCGGCTGGAACACCAGCCACTTGGTGAACTTGTCACCGTCGGCGGCGTTGGTGGCGATCTCGCCGCCACCGGTGTTCTCGCCGCTCGCGGTCACCTTGGTGACCTTGTCCATCTGACTGCCGCCGATCCCGGTCGGCGTCGGCCCGCGGACACCGTCGGTCCGCGGTTTCCCGTCCGGACCGGTCTCCACGGCGTCGGTGTAGCCGGGCTGTGGCTGCCCGGGCTCGAACGAGGTGAAGTACGACGAACCGCTGACCACCGGCTGCTCGGACGCAGTCGGTGAGGCGGCATGCGCTGGCGTCATGGCAACAGACATTGTCACAACCAGCGCGAGAGACGTGACGAGACCCAATGGGCGGCGGAGATCCATCTACGCTCCTAGCACGGCCGGACCGGCGCGACCCCGTCCGCCGGTGTGGGTACGCGGCCCCGATGACAAGGTTGTCAGCCCGCGCCCGGCCGGAATCGTCTCCCGCCGATCACTCCCGGTCAAGACCTCGTCGCAGTCAGTCCGCCTTGCGGCGCGAGTTTTCCACAAGTGGCAACGGGATCGTGCTGCGACAGGCACAGGCGGTAACTACAGTTACCTTCCGCGGTCCGGTCGGAGACCGCGGTTCTCGCCTGGGAGGGTGGAGCGGCAGTGGGGCTTGTGCGCCGGCAGTGCGTGGTGCTGAACCGTCAACGGTTGTCTACGGCCGAGCGCCTGCTCCAGGCGCGCCGATGGTCGCACTGCGCAGCGGGGACGGGGGAGTATGGACCGGCCACGCAGACCCGAACCTACCGAGCCGAATGACGCCTCTGAGCGGCATCCCGCGCCCGCTGAGCCGGCTGCGCGTGAAACCCGGCCGAGCCTCGATGTCAGCGGTCGGCGGGACGTCACCGACTCCGACGATCGGCGCGTGGAGGAGCAGCCGGCCACCTCGGTCGAGCCCGATAAGGGCCGGTGGGGTGATCGTGGGCAAGATGTGGGAGAGCGGTCCACAGCGGGGTCGCCCGATGATGGCGGACGTTCCACGGACGAGCGAACCCGAGATGGTGCAGAGCAGCCTGGAATCACCGGGCCGTCCAACGACTCCACCTCGATCGTCCGGGATCCTTCTGACCGGCTGCCTGCGAGCCTGCGCGAGAAGATGCTCCGAGACCCCACCTTCACGCGCCTCGGCTGGGGGGTCGACGAGCAGTCCGACGACCGCTCCGCCGCCGATGCTGAGATGACCGAGCTGGCACCACCGGAGCAATCTGCTGTCGAGAAGCAACGGCACACCCCGGATCAGGACGCGGTTCAAGCGGCCGACGCCGAGCCGGCCCAGGCTGAACCTCCTCGGAACCAGCCCGCGGACCAGCCGGCAAACGCGTCCGCCGACCAGACCGCCAGCCAAACCGACGACCGTACCGCGGACAAAGTTGACGGAGGCCGAGACCAGTCCGGCCACGACTCCCCACCCGTACGCCTCGACCAAGCGGGCGACCGGGCCGACAGCCCGGGCACAGGCGACGCCATCGAGAGCCTCGACCAGGACTCAGGGCCTGACCAGTACGAGCAAGTGAACCCGAGAGTCTCCGAGTCCGAGTCGGGTGCCGGGCGGGCTACGCATCCGAGCGAGGCGGCAGGTGACCTGGGTGCGGCCGAGATCGCGAGCGAAGTCGACAGCCCTCGGCCGACGGATACATCCCGGTACGCCCAACTGGTCACCGAGCACGACAAGAACTGGGAACCTACCGAAGCCGCACTCCCACCTGGCGCGCTCCCCGAATCCGCCAAGACCCTCAGCCCTCAGGTCGTCGACGCGATGGACCCCGACGTGCGACGGGTGCTGGAGTACCAAGGCGCTGCCGAGTACATCACGGCCAACAAGGACGAACGCCCCTGGCTCGAAGGGGCGGCCAACTCCACGCCACAGGTCCAACGCCTCTTCGTTGCCATCGACCGAGGCACCGGCCACGCCCACATCCGCCACGGCCCTATGGGCACTGAGCAACTGCACGCTGACCGAGTTGCCCGTCTGGAGGACCCGGCTCAGACCGACCCCGTGAAGCGGGCACTGAGCATCGACGGCCTCGATGAGTCCAAGCAGCACTACTGTGCCCAGGAGTCGACCAGGATCGACGACCCCGAGGCATTCGTGGTCGCCTTCGCCGCCGCTGTAAAACATCCAGACGTCCGTCAGGTACTCGCCGGGCCGTGGACAAGCGGCGGCGCGCCCAACCAGATCGCGATTCCGATCGCCGATCTACTGGGACCCGACGGCCACGAGTCATGTTCTGGTTTCCGCCTGGCGGGCGATTGGTCTGAAGCCAAGAAGGCCCGGAAGCTCTGGGTCAAGGCCCGTGCCGAAGGACAGGACCTGACGAACTTCCCGGAGCCGCGGGCCGAACGGATACCCACGTTCGACGGTGGCAATATCATCGTGTCCTTCACCAGCAACCGTGATGCGCAGCGATACGAGGTCAATACCCTGTACCCCAAGCCACCGAAGCAGCAGTCGACGGAATCGTGATCCGAGAAGGAACCACTATGTCTGACATCGATATGTATTGGCTGACGGATCCGAACGCGCCATTCGCCACCTTTCTGAACGTCGTGCAAGCGCATTACCATCCGGAGATTCGTAACGACAACTTTGGGTTGCTGGTCCAATGGGCTCGCGAGGCTGGCCCGGACGACGTCAAGATGGCGACCTTCAAGAAAGAACTGACCCAGTTGCTGGAGGGAGACCGTGCGGGCCTGCGTGCAGGGGCGATCGATGTCGCGGCGGCGTACGACGACTGGGATACCGACGATGAGTTCTTGGCGTGGCTGTGGCACGAGCTCTATCCGAGCGAGCCGCTTCCGATGCCGGAGTCAGGTAGGCCCGAATAGCGTTAGATCAGCAGGCGTCTCGGGGCACTACCGCGACTACCCGCCGACTCGGTACGCCGAGGTCGAGAACCCGGAGGGGTACTTCCGGGATCTGGGCGAACGGATGCAGGACCAGGTGATCAACCTGACAACTGAGCTGGCCGGGTCGGACGAGCCGGGCGAGGGGTTCCTGGCCAAGACCGGCCGATTGAACGCGGCCGGGAGCCGAGCTGAGGAGCTGGTACTGCACGAGTTGTTGTCCTGCCAGAAGCCTCAGAACGAGCCGGAGATGAGAGAGGATATCGCCTCGTACCACGAGGGTGTGAACGACGCTATCCAGGAGTTGCATGACCTGCGCAGGCAGCTATCGGACGACACGGAGCCGAACGGCCGCTGAAACGCGGCGCGTGTTCCTCGGCTGTTGATCGACCTGCAGAGGGACTCGCTGAAGTCCAGGGCGAGCGTTCGCCGGGGTAGCGGTTCTGCAATTCGTGGCTCAGCTCGTGGACAACCGTGTTGACGTGGATGGGTCTGCCGCTCCTTGAGGCCTTCGTGTCCGAGATCGACGGCCTGCTCCAGGTCGCCCCTCAAGGCCTGCGAGGAAGGCGCGGGTGAGGCGACTCTCCGCAATCCGCATCGGACTCAGCTCAGAGCCGGCGGTAAGGGATTTGCCACAAGTGGCAACGGGATCGTGCTGCGACAGGCACAGGCGGTAACTACAGTTACCTTGCGCGGTCCACCTGGAGACCGCACGTTCTCGGGAGGTCAGCGTGGCGGTGAAGCCCGTGCGTCGGCAGTACACGCACCTGCTGCTGCCGCACGCCTCGTTGGACGATCCGCAGCGGGCGCTGTTCGAGGTGGCGCTGCGGCCGGCCGGCTGGATCGCGGACCCCGACGAGAGCTCCACGATGTCGCTGCGCTGGACGAAGGGCAACGCGGCCCTGCGGGTGCAGACGCTGGGCTGGTTCCCGTTGCTGGTGACGGTCGGAGCAGTCGGGAAGCCGTCTGCGGTCCACCGGGACGCTGCTGCCCGCCTGACGGCCGCTGTGCTGGCAGGCGGCGGCAAGAGCTTCACCGACCGGCAACTGGTCGAGTACCTGCCACAGGCGCAGCTCCGTTGGCAGCGGGCGTTGCTGGAGCGCCAGCGGTTGTCCACAGCCGAGAGCATGCTCAAGGCACGCCGTTGCTCGTACTGCGGGTCCTGGTCGGACATGTCCGCGACCCACTGCGCGGGCTGCCGGCGCCGGTTCACGACCGCGGACGACGCAGACCGGGACACCACGGTCAGCCGCGCCACTGCGACGATCAAAGAGGCGGAGACGGCGCTCGCGGAGCTGGCGCGCGGTGTCGTGCTGGAGCGGCTGGGCGGTGTCACGCATGGCTGAGGCTGTTGCGCCCCGCGAGGCCGAGCAGTGGGGTTGGGAGTACCGGGGCCGTGAGGTGGTGGTTGTCGAGCAGCACGAGCCTCCGGTTCCCGCAGTACCGCCGCCGTCGGCGCTTGCCGCGCTGGAGGGCAAACGCGCTACGGCTGAGCGGCTGCACCCGGTGCTGGTGTGGGTGATGGCTGGTGCTGTGGTGGCGACAGTCGTGGTCGGTGTTGTCGTACAGCCGTTGCTGGCGTTGGTGCCTGCGCTGGTGGCGCTTGGCGTCGCTTGGCTGTGCTGGGGCCGGCCGGAGCTCCTGCGGCGAGCGACCGTGAAGGAACACCAGCTGTGGCTGGCGGACTGCGTCAGCGCGATGGCCGGGTTCGAGCGGGACGTGCAGGCTTGGCAGCAGGACCTGCGCGAGCGGGAGCGCACCAAGTCGCTCCAGGTCAACGCAGTACGGCCGTGGGTTCCCGTTGGCCCAGTGACGAAGGAGCGAGTCGACCTGTACGGCGGTACCGCTGCCGGTTGGCGTGCCGCGTTGCTGGCGATGGGTAGCTCGCTGATGAGCGCGGGCGGGCGGCTGGTCGTTCTTGACCTCACACAGGACACCGTGCTCGGGCCGCTGCGCCACCTGGCCCAGGAACACGGTGCACCGATCCGCGCGTCCGTCGTACCGGAGCACTCGCTGAACCCACTGGCTCAGCTGAGCACTGACGAGATCGGTGTGGTGGTGGCTGAAGGGCTGCGTGCGGCAGAGCCCGAGCAGAGCGAGTCACGCGGTGTTGACGCCACACTGGTGCAGCAGATCGCCGAGTGCCTGACGGACGCGCCTGTGACGTTCAAGAGGCTGCACTTGGCGTTCCAGGTCCTGCTGCGGCAGCTGACGCCGGATCAGCGAGGGCTGCTGACTCGTTCCGAATACGCACGGCTGACTGATCTGCTCAGTGAGTCCGCCAGGCGTTCGGCCGAGGCGCGGCTGTTCCGGTTGGCGGCGGGGGTGCAGCGGCTGGCAGCTGTCACCGGTGACGCCGCGATGGACGGGTGGGACGGCGAAGAAGTCTCGCTGCGGGTCTTCGAGCTGTCGCACCGTGAGTCCGAGCTGACCGCCTCGTTGCTGCGACACCTCTTGTTCCAGATCACGATGGTGCGGATCCAGCGCGGTGAGCTGTCCGGGCGCGGCGAGCGGATCGTCGTGATCGCCGGAGCGGACGCGTTCGCGCGACCGGAGCTGGAGCGGTTCGACAGCATCTGCCGGCGGAACGGGCTTCGTCTGGTGCTGCTGTTCGCGCATCTGCGGGACAGCGCGGTCGAGGTCCTCGGCGGCGGGGACGCCGTACTGTTCATGCGGCTCGGCAACGCGAAGGAGGCCGAGCAGGCCGCGACGTTCATCGGGCGGCAGCACCGGCTGGTCGCCAGCCAGTTCACGTACTCGCACGGGACCAACACGTCCACGTCCACCTCCGACAGCACCACCCGTGGCAACAGCGCGTCGACGAGCGAGTCCATCGGCGTACAGACCTCGGACAGCAGGCAGGCGACGTTCGGGTTGCTGTTCAGCCGACGGCACCGGGACGGCTCCAAGACGAGCGGCGAGCAGTACTCCGAATCCACCACCGGCGGTACGTCGTGGTCGGAGTCGACGTCCACCTCGGAGTCGAGCGGTACGAACGAGAGCACGTCGAGCGGGTACCAGCGCACGTACGAGTACGCGATGGAGCCGACCGTGCTGCAGGGGTTGTCGCCGACCGCGTTCGTGATGGTCGACCCGCTCGACCCGGCGAGCCCACGCCTCGGCGACTGCGATCCACGACTCGGGGCGCTGTGAATCCGTTGGGGCGGTCTGCCGGGGCTGCGGGTGGAGGCGCGGTGATTCCGCGGTCGCGGGTTGTCGAGGTTCCGCTGGCGGGCGGACCGGACGCGGATGCGGCCCAGCGGCTCACCGCGTTGCGCCGCGGGCTGCTGCCTGCGTTGACGTTGCGGGCTGCGGCTGGGCAGCCGTTCAGCTTCTGCTGGACCCGTACTGCGATCGGCGGCCCTCTCGAGGTGCGGACCGCCGTCGAGGACTATCCGGTCGGGGCGCGGATCGTCGAGGCAGAGCCGGTCGACTTCCCGTACTGGGTGTCCGTTGGCGGCGTCCACGACGTACTCACCGCGCTGCCCGAGGCCGAGGTTGAGCCGGCCGGGCTGCTCGAGGACCTCGCGGAAGCGCTGCCGCCGTTCGCGTGGCTGGTCGAGGCGGTGCCGATCCCGGACCGGGGCGAACTGCTCGACGATCTGCATCTACGGATGACGATCGGACTCGACCGCGAGAAGATCTCCGGTCGCGACGCACTCGACCTGGAGCGCAACCGCGCCCGCTACCGCGACTTCTCCGCGGCTCAAGGCGGCCTGTGGACAGTCCGCATCCACGCCGGCGCCGCAGACGAACCCACCGCCCGCACAGTCGCCCAAACCCTCTCGAGCACGGCCGACCTGCACGAAACGCCATACTCTCTCCGCTCCGGCACGACGGGGTTCGAGGCGACGGGGGAGTTGCTGGCGGCGGTCGCGCGGCCGCCGATGCGGGAGATCGCCGGGGTGCGGGCGGTCGAGCAGGTGCGGTTCGACCTGACGCCGGAGACTCCCGCGGACGGGATCCCGCTCGGCGACGTGATCGACACCGCGGGCCGGGCGGTAGCGCCGATGACGGTCTCGCGGGACACGCTCAACCGGCACGCGTTCGTCGCCGGCGCCACCGGTTCCGGCAAGTCGCAGACGATCCGGCACCTGCTCGAAGGGCTCAGCGCGGCCTCGGTCCCGTGGCTGGTGATCGAGCCGGCGAAGGCGGAGTACGCCGGGATGGCCGGCCGGCTCGGCGCCGACTCCTCCGTCGCGGTGATCCGCCTCGGCGACCCGGACGCCGTACCGCTGAGCCTCAACCCCCTCGAACCCGAAGCCGGCTTCCCGCTCCAGACACATCTCGACCTGGTCCGCGCGTTGTTCCTCGCCGCCTTCGAAGCGCACGAGCCTTTTCCACAGGTGCTGAGCCAGGCCTTGACACGGTGCTACACGTCGTACGGCTGGGACCTCGCGCTCAGTCGCGGCGCCACGACGTACCCGACCCTCGCGGACCTGCAGACCACGGCGCGCGCGGTCGTCGACGACATCGGGTACGGCGCCGAGCTCGCCGCCGACGTCCGCGGCTTCGTCGACGTCCGGCTGACCTCCCTGCTGCTCGGCACCCCCGGCCGCTTCCTCGGCGGCGGCCACCC
>NZ_DASRVN010000203.1:0-17068 GCF_035655035.1 Kribbella sp.
TCGCGGGCGTGGTCGCCGGGACGCCGGTGTGCCAGGTCTGCAGCGAGTGGTTGCCGTCCCGGATCCAGCCGCCGAGGTTCGGCAGGTTGCCGGCCAGGACCATCCAGTTCAGCAGCGGGGCGGACAGGCCGTCGATCTGGACGATCAGCATCCCGGTCCGCGGCGCCGGCTGGATCCGCCGGGCGCGCCGGTGCACGAGCCGCATCACCTCGGCGACGTACGCGTCGTCACTGCCCGCGTACGCGACCCAGCCGACGAAGGCGCTGACCGACGACATCACGATCGACACCAGCACCGGTGCCTCGACGCCGCCGTGCAGGTCGACCCCGGGGTCGACGGTGATCCCGAGGTACACGACCGCGAACTGCGACAGCAGCCCGCCGACCAGGACGCCGATCGACCCGATCAGGACCGCGATCCCGGACAGGATCCAGCGCATGATCACCGAGAACACCGCCAGCAGCACGACCAGCCGGAAGATCGGCAGCCGTCCGTCGCTGCTGATCTGCGGCAACAGCCAGAACGTGATCGTCAGCGTGATCAGCGACGCGAGCCCGCCGTACAGCATCGCTCCCAGGCCACGTCCGGTACGGCGGAGATCCAGCCATACCGGACGTCGCCGGGCCTTCGAGACCTGTTCTGGTGGTTTCGCCATCGCCTGCTTCCCCGTCGTACCTGAGAAGTACGAGACTACGGGGTGGTGGCGACAGCTTTACTGCACCTCGAGGTAGTCGACCTCCGTGTACAGCGCGCCCTTGGTCAGCCGGATCGTGTTCCACCCGGCGTTCAGCGTGACCGGGACCGAGCTCTCGTGCCAGTTGTCCCAGCCCGTGACCGGATAGCTGACCGAGCCGGCATTGTTGCCGTTGACAACGAGGCCGTGGCTGGCGGTGGACGCCGAACCGTTGGCGTACCCGACGTACAGCGTGTAGCTTCCGGCGACCGGGGCGAACACCGTGCTCTCCACCCAGGAGTCCGCGTAGTCGATGTACGCGACCACCTTGCCGTCCGAGGCACCGGCCGCGTTCGAGCGGACCGAGCAGTGGTTGAGCGTGCCGCGCTCGGCCTCGTACCGGACCCGGCTGCCGCGGACCACCGGGTAGTCGTTCGCGTACCCGACGTCCGCGACGTACAGGTGCCGGCCGCCGTTCACCCAGCCGTGCAGGAACACCTTGTCGCCGACGAAGTCCGCGCCACCCGGCCCGCACACGTGGCTGTCGAACGTCGCGGTCGTCATCAACGGCCGGTACGCCGTGGTCCACGGACCGCTGAGGCTCTTCGAGGTCGCGTACGACGTCAGGTAGTTGCAGTCGCTGTAGCCGCCGCCGGAGAAGTACAGGACGTACTGCGATCCGCGCTGCACCAGGTCCGGCGCCTCGATGATGCCGCTCGACGTCAGCATCGCGGTGTTGCCGCCGACCAGCGTCTGGCCGTTGTTCGCGGTCTTGGTGAGCCAGAGCGTCGACGGCTGGCTGACGGCGTTGCCGTCGTTCTTCCAGACGAGGTAGCGCGTGCCGTCGTTGGCGACGAACGTGTTCGGGTCGATCGCGCCGCCGATGTCGAGCGGGCAGATCAACGGCGCCGTACCGACCGGCTGGAACGGGCCGAGCGGGCTGGTGGCGGTGGCAACGCCGATGCACTGCCGGCCGGACGCCTTGTGCCAGGCGGTGTAGGTGAGCGTGTAGGTGCCGTCCGGGTTCGGGTAGACGTCCGGCGCCCAGGTGCGGCCGGGCTGTGCCCAGGCGCTCGACGGGCCGCCGGGCATCGCGTCGCCGCGGATCATCCACGGGCCGTTCGCGCTCGGCGCGGTGGCGACCGGGACGGTACCGCGGCTGCCATTGGTCGCGTAGGCGTACCAGGTGCCGTTCTGCTCGAAGACGTCCGGGTCCGGGAAGTTCTCCCCGATGATCTCGCTCGGGTAGACAGCTCCCGTTGTCGCGGCATGCACGGCCGGTGCGAGGAAGGTCGAGAGGCTGAAGACGGCCAGCACGGCCGCCAGAAGTCGTTTCATGGGTGACTCCTCAGGTGGGGCGGATACCTGTGGATCCACTTTTACATCGATTCACCTGAAACACACCCCCCAACTTCTTTTCTTTCCTTCCGGCTTTCCCTGGACCCTGGGGGCTTGGAGGGGGAGACTCCCGCTAGTTGATTTCCGCCTGGATCAAGGGAGTGTCTCGTGAGTCTTTTACCGAGAATGTCGGGACGCGGGATGGTGGCCGCCGTGGCCGCGGTCGCCGCGGTCGCCGGCGGCTTCGTCGGACAGTCGGCCGCGACGCCGGCCGCGGTACCGGAGACAGCCTTGCAGCAACGGCTGGACGGCCTGCTGAACGACAGCCGGTACGACGGTTCGCAGGTCGCGCTCGTGGTACGCGACGCGACCACCGGCGAGACGTTGTACGACCGGAACGGCGCCGAGCGGTTGCTGCCCGCGTCGAACACCAAGCTCTTCACGTCGACGGCCGCGATGCACACGCTCGGCCCGTCGTACCGCTTCCACACCGACGTCCTCGCCACCGCACCCGTCCGCGGTGGACAGCTGCTCGGTGACCTCTACCTCAAGGGGTACGGCGACCCGACCGCGCTCGAGTCGGACTACGCCGGCCTCGCGAAGCAGCTCAAGGCGGCCGGCGTCCGCCGGGTCTTCGGCGACCTGGTCGCGGACGACACGTACTTCGACCACGTCCGCCTCGGCGACAGCTGGGCCTGGGACGACGAGCCGTACTACTACAACGCCCAGATCTCCGCACTGACGCTGGCGCCGAACACCGACTACGACTCCGGTACGGCGATCGTCGAGACCCGTCCCGGTGCCACCGCGGGCGCTCCGGTGAAGCTGGACCTGGTGCCCGCGAACGGCGTACTCAAGCTGGTCAATACCGCGACCACCGGCGCGGCCGGCTCCGCGAACACGATCAGCGTCGACCGCGACCACGGCACGAACGTCGTCCGGATCACCGGGTCGATGCCGCTCGGATCCGCGGTCGAGCAGGACTGGGTGACCGTCTGGGAGCCCGAGCTGTACGCCGCGGACGTGTTCCGGCGGGCGCTCGCCGCGCAGGGCATCACGGTCAGCGGCAAGATCAAGAACGCGGCGACCCCAGCCGGCGCCGGGCGGCTGGCCCGGGACGAGTCGATGACGCTCGGCGAGCTGCTCACGCCGTTCCTCAAGCTCTCGAACAACATGCACGCGGAGACGCTGGTCAAGACAATGGGCGCGGTCGTCGCGGCCGATGGCAGCTGGCCCGCCGGGCTCGACGTGGTGACGAAGTACGCCAAGGCCCTCGGCGTCGACACCAACCGGATCCGGCTCTCCGACGGCTCCGGGCTGTCTCGCAAGGTGAATGTCACCGCGGACTCGGTCACCGACGTACTGATCGGTGCGCAGCGGGAGTCCTGGTGGAAGCAGTGGTACGACGCACTGCCGATCGCGGGCAACCCGGACCGGTTCGTCGGCGGCACGCTGCGCAGCCGGATGCAGAACACGCCGGCCGCGAACAACCTGCACGGCAAGACCGGGTCCCTCACCGGGGTGACCGCCCTGTCCGGGTACGTCACGAACAAGGACGGCCGGAAGCTGGCGTTCTCGATGATCAGCAACAACTACCTGAGCAGCCCGCGCTCGATCGAGGACGCGGTCGGCGTCACGCTCGCCTCGTGGTCGGACAAGGCCCCGCCGGCCGCCGTCCCTGCCTTCAGGTCGGCTCAGAGCACCTGCGAGTCGGAGTGGGACAAGGCCTGCTAATCCGGTCGACAGTAAGGCGGTCATTCACCACGATGGGCGGATGACCGCCGTACTGCCTGAGAAGTACACCTTCCGACCGCCTTCGATCGACGACGCGCAGGTGATCCTCGACCTGGTGTCCGCCTACAACACCTCGGTGGTCGGGTTCGCCGACTGGACCCTCGACGACGCGCTGGACGGGCTGGCCAACGAGTCCTTCGACCCTGCCCGCGACGGCTGGCTGGTCTTCGAGGGCGATCGGCCGGCCGGCTTCGGATGGGTCTCCGGGAAGGGCGACCGCCGACAGCTCGACCAGGATGTGGTCGCCGACGACGTGGAGCTCGAGCGGTGGCTGCTCGACCGGGTCGAGGAGCGGGCTGCCGAGCTCGGGCGCGAGTACGGGCAGGCCGTCGTACAGCTCGACACCGTCGTGTATCAGGCCGACAGCGCGCGGCGCGATCGGCTGGCGGGGTTCGGGTACGAGCGCGGGACGGTGTTCTACCGGATGCGGATCGATCATGCGGGGCCCGTGGCCGCGCCGGAGGCTCCTGCGGGGGTCGTCGTTCGGCGGGGTGCGCCTGATGAGGCGAGCCGGCGGGCGGCGCATGCGGTGCTGAACGCCGCTTTTGAAGGGCAGTTCGGATTCACGCCGCGGTCGTTCGAGGAGTGGCGGACGGCGCAGGAGAACTTCTCCGCGTTCGACTGGTCGCAGATCACGCTGCTGGAGATCGACGGCGAGGCGGTCGCGATGCTGTCCGGCAGCAACCAGTTCGTCGAGGACGAGAACTGCGGGTACGTCGGGCGGCTCGCCGTACTCGAGAAGGCCCGCGGGAAGGGGCTGGCGAAGTTCCTGCTGCGGGACCAGTTCGCGCTGGACGCGGCGAACGGGCTGGCCGGGACGATCCTGCACGTCGACACCAACAACCCGACGCCGGCGCTTGGCGTGTACCAGTCGGTCGGGATGCGGGCGGTCCTGGTCATGGAGGTCTGGCGCCTCGAGATCGCGGCATGAACCTCCCGCCCGGCTACACCTGGCGGCCGATGTGCGTCGACGACGCCGCACTGATCGCCGAGCGCTCCGCCGAGTACACAACCGCCCTGCTCGGCTTCGTCAAACACAGCCCCGAAGACGTCGCGAACTACCTCCGCGACCCCGGCACCAACCCGGCCACCAACGGCTGGCTGGTCTCCGGCCCGGACGGCTCGTTCGCGGGGTCCGCCACCGCCGTCCCCATCACCAACGGAACCCACGTCGTCGTAGACATCCTGAGCACCAACCCCACCATCCTCACCTGGCTCCTCGCCCAAGCCGAACACCGCGCAACCACCCCAGGGTGTGTGGTGCGAGTCGGTGCGATCCGTCAGGACGAGCGGTTGGCGGGGGTGCTTGCGGAGCGGGGGTATGTGGTTGATACCTCGGTGCAGCGGATGCGGATCGCGTTCGACGGGGTCGTGGAGGCGCCTGCGGTGCCGGAGGGGTTTGTGGTTCGGCGGGGTGCTCTGGACGAGGCCCGTCGGCGGGCGGCGCACGCAGTACTGATGGAGGCGTTCGCGGAGCAGCCCGGGACGTTGCCGCGGGCGTACGACGAGTGGGTGGCGTCGCGGGAGAGCCGGTCGACGTTCGACTGGTCGCAGGTGACGATCGTGGAGCGTGCGGGGCAGGCGGTCGCGATGACCGAATGCAACGACAACTTCGTCAGCACCGAGACCTGCGGGTACGTCGGGCGGCTCGCCGTCGTGTCGTCCGCCCGCGGCCGCGGGCTGGCCAAATACCTGCTGCGGAACGCCTTCGCCGTCGACGCCGCCGCCGGCCGCACCGGCACCATCCTGCACGTCGACACCAGCAACCCGACCCCGGCCGTCGCCCTCTACACCGCCATCGGCATGTGCCCGGACCTGATCAGCGACATCTGGACCCGCGTACCGAACAACGGGTAGAGGTCGCGCTCCAGGCCCTTCGCCGCCTCCTCCCCCCGCTCAGGCTCCCGACCACTACCCGTTCTTCGGTACACCTCTTGCCGCCCGGAGATCTGAGAGATTACTCTCGAAACATGTCTCTCAGAAATCCGTACGGCGATTTCGAGATCACCGACCCGCAGGCGATGCGTGCGCTCGCGCATCCGGTCCGGCTCGCCGCGCTCAGCTACCTGCAGGGCCACAGCCCGGCAACCGCCACCCAGCTGTCCGAACACGTCGGCGCCTCCCCCTCCGTGACCAGCTGGCACCTGCGGCACCTCGCGGGTTTCGGGCTGGTGAAGGACGGTCCGCCGCCCAGCGGGTCGGACAAGCGGCAACGCTGGTGGTACGCGGTGGCCGGCGGGTTCCGGTTCGACATGCCGGAAACGCCCGAGGGCGCCGAGGCCGGACGACTGCTGCGGACCGAGATCATGAACCAGGCCCTCGAGGCCGCACAGACCTGGCTGGTCGACACCGAGCCGAACCTCGAACCCGAGTGGAGCAGACGCGCCGGCTCCGCGAACACCCTCCTGGTCATCACCCCGGCCGAGGCGGACGCGATCGAGTCCGCGATCGAGCAACTGCTGGCGCCGTACGTCCGGCGCCGCGACGCCGGCGGCGTACCACCGGACGCCCGGCCGGTCCGGCACCTCCGAATCTCCTTGCCCGAAGCAACATCCCCGCAAGCCGGACAGCCCGCAGCGCCGGACGAGAGATGAGTACGCTCGCCGCCCCGAGCCTCTGGCGGGACCGCCGGTTCCGCAGGTTCTGGTCCGCGCAGGGCGTGTCCGAGTTCGGCGACCGGATCACCGAGCTCGGCCTGCCGCTGATCGCGGTCACGATGCTCGACGCCTCCCCCAGCCAGGTCGGTTTCCTGACCGCCGCGGTCTGGCTGCCGAACCTCGCCTCGTTGTTCATCGGCACCTGGGTCGACCACCGCCGCGACAAGCGTCCGCTGATGATCGCCGCCGACCTGACCCGGACACTCCTGCTGCTCACGCTGCCGATCGCCTACTGGTGCGGTTTGCTTGCCCTCGGCCACTTGTACGCGATCGCGATCCTCGCCGGTACGGCGCATGTCGTGTTCAACACGGCGTACGCCTCGTTCTTCGTCCGGCTGGTGGATCGCGAGCAGTACCTGGAGGCGAACAGCAAACTGTCGGCGACCCGGTCGATCTCGTTCATGGGTGGGCCTGCCGTCGCCGGGCTGCTCGTGCAATGGCTGACGGCGCCGGTCGCGATCCTCGTCGACGCGATCACGTTCGTGTTCTCGGCGCTGCAGCTCAGCCGGCTGAAGATCCAGCCCGGCCCGGCCGAGGAGTCCGGCGAACCGATACTGCGCCGGGCGGCGGCCGGGATGCGGTACGTGCTGAAGCATCCGTACATCAGCCGCAGCCTGGGCTGTGCGACCACGGTGAACTTCTTCAACCTGATGAGTACGGCGCTGCTCGTGCTGTTCGCGAGCCGCACCCTCGGGTTGTCCGCGGGCGTGATCGGCCTGGCGTTCGGTATCGGCGCGTCCGGCGGGCTGCTCGGGGCGGTCAGCGCGTCTGCGCTGAGCCACCGGTTCGGCGCCGGCCCGGTGATCGCGTTCGGCGCCGTCGTCTTCCCGAGTTCGATCGCGATCGCCGCCCTCGCGGGTGGGCCGACCTGGCTGAAGGCGGTCGCACTCGCGGGGGCCGAGTTCGTCGGGGCGTTCGCGGTGATGTGCTTCGACGTACCGCTGAACGCCTTGCAGGCGGCGGTTTGCCACGACCACATGCGGAGCCGGGTGTCCGGCGCGTTCAGCAGCATCAACTACGGCATCAGGCCGCTCGGCGCGGTCGCCGGAGGGTTCCTCGGCACCTGGATCGGTGTCCGCGAAACCCTCCTCGTCTCCGCCGCCGGCGGCCTGTTGTCCGTGCTGTGGCTGGTCGGCTCACCGATCATCCGCACCCGCGAACTGACCGGCCTGCAGCCGCCGCCGTAGGTCCTAGTCGTGGACGGCGCGGTCCGCCAGGTCCTCGACGTCCTCGACCTTGTTGACGGTCTTGCGCAGCGGGACCTCCTTGATGAAGATCACCGCGATCAGGCTGACCACCGCACACGCGGAGGCGATCAGGAAGATCCGCCCGGTCGCGTCGCCGTACGCGTGCCGGACCAGTGTGGCCAGCTGCGGCGGCAGGTTCTTCACGTCCAGCAGGCTGGTGCTGCCGGAGCCGCCTTCCTGGAGTTTCCGGGCGGCTTCGGCGCCGTTCGGGCCGGCGAGGACGCCGGCGACGATCAGCGACTTGACCCGCGCCGCGAGCACCGCGCCGAGGGCCGAGACGCCGACCGCACCGCCGAGGCTGCGGAAGAACGCGACGGTCGCGGACGAGGCGCCGATCTGCGTGACGTCGACGGTGTTCTGCACGGCGAGCACGAGGTTCTGCATCGTCATACCCATGCCCAGGCCCATCGCCAGCATGCCGAGTCCGGCGTACCAGTACGGCGTGCTGTGGTTGATCGTGCCGAGGATCAGCAGTCCGACGAGCAGCAGGACGCCACCGGAGACGAGGTACCGCTTCCACTTGCCGTAGCGGCTGATCAGCTGCCCGGACCCCGCCGAGCCGACGAACGAACCGAGCATCATCGGGATCGTCAGCAGGCCGGCCTCGGTCGGGCTGTACCCGCGGGCGATCTGGAAGTACTGGCCGAGGAACAGCGCGCTGCCGAACATCGCGACGCCGACCGACAGGCTGGCCACGATCGCCAGCGCGGTGGTGCGCTCCCGGACGACCTTCAGCGGGACGAGCGGCTCGGCGACCCGGTTCTCGACGAGTACGGCGAGGAAGCCGACGAACAGCGTGCCGCCGACGAACAGCGCGGACTGCCAGGACATCCAGGCGAAGTCCGTACCGGCGAAGGTGACCCAGAGCAGCGGCAGGCTGGCCGCGATGCTGATCAGGACCGCGCCGAGGTAGTCGATCTGGACCTTGCGCTTCAGCACCGGCAGGTGCAGGTACTTCTGCAGGATCACCAGGCTGATCACGGCCAGCGGGACGCAGACGTAGAAGCACCAGCGCCAGCCCAGCCACGAGGTGTCGACGATGACGCCGCCGATCAGCGGGCCGCTGACGGTCGCGACCGCCATCACGGCACCCATGTAGCCGGAGTACCGGCCCCGCGACCGGGGTGGGATCGCGGCGCCGATGATGGCCTGGGCGAGCGCCATCAGACCGCCCATCGCGAGGCCCTGGAGGACCCGGGCACCGATCAGGAACGGCACGTTGTGGGACAGGCCGGCCAGCGCGGACCCGATCACGAAGACCGTGATCGCCAGCTGGACCAGCAGTTTCTTGCTCACCAGGTCGGAGAGCTTGCCCCAGATCGGGGTGGACACCGTGGTGGCCAGCAGGCTCGCGGTGAGGACCCACGTGTACTGCGTCTGGGTGCCCTCGAGGTCGGCGATGATCGTCGGCAGGGCGTTGCTGACGATCGTCGAGCTGAGCATCGCCGTGAACAGCGCGGCCAGCAGGCCGATCAGGATCTCGAGAATCTCCTTGTGGGTGAGTTCCGGCGCAGGCGGCGTCTGCTGCCGGGTCTCGGTGACAGTCATTACTCTCCAGTCTTGGGGCTTTGCCTCACGAATTTGTTGGCCTCGACGATCGCGACGGCGACCCGCTGCAACGTTGCGGCGGCCGCTGACAGCGCGTCGTCGTCGAGGTCCGACAAGACGGTTCTGAGCTGCTGGGTGTAGGAGGAGTAGAGCGCCTCCAGCTGGGCCTTGCCCCGGGATGAGAGGCTGACCAGCCCGACGCGGGCGTCCGCCGGATCGGGCCGACGGCTCACCAGTCCGTCGGCCTCCAGCGCGGTCAGTTGCCGGCTCACCACCGACGCGTCGACGCCGAGCTTGCCGGCGATCTCGCCGCCGCGCTGCTCACCGTCCTTCATCAGCACCTTCAGCACACTCGCGTCCGACCGGCGCAGTCCGCCGTCGCCGCTGAGGTGCCGGTGCTCGATACAGCGCACGGCCCGGATCAGGGAGCTGACCCCCTCGAGCAACTCCTGAGCCGCCGCATCCCGCTCTACCCCAGGGACAAGGGGTTGCTGAGCTAGTTGCATAACCCAACTATATACACGAATAGTTGGTTTCCACAACCATATGCGCAGGTTGTGGACGCGTGATTACTGTCTGTGAAAGGCCTAGCCGAGGTCGGAGTTCAGGCGGTGGAGGAGGCGGCCGAGGTCGGCGAGGTCGGTGGGGTTCCAGCGGTCCAGGATCGCGCGGAACTCGGTTTGACGCTGGGTCCGCATCGCCTCGTAGGCCTCGGCACCGGACGTGGTCAGGCGGAGCAGGCGGGCGCGGCCGTCGTCGGGGTCGCCGACACGTTCGATCAGGCCGAGGTTCTCGAGCTGGGTGATGCCACGGCTGACGGTCGACTTGTCGAGGCCGAGGACCTGGGCGACGTCGGACGCCCGGACGCCGGCGCGGTTGCCGGTACCCATCTCGATCTGGGAGATCAACGCGTACCCGGCGGCGTCCATCTCGGGGTGCACGCGCCGGGCCAGCCGCAGCGAGGCGGAGCGCGACCGGCGGAACAGCGCGGACAGCTCCTGCTCGATGGCCGCGACCATCTCCTCCGCGTGCTCCGTCTGCATGGTCACCGAACCACGATCCCGGCGTCCCGCAGCGCCTGCTTCACGGCCGCGATCCGGAAGTCGCCGAAGTGGAACACGCTGGCCGCCAGCACCGCGTCCGCGCCGGCCTGCACCGCGGGCGGGAAGTGCTCCGGCGCCCCCGCTCCCCCGCTGGCGATCAGCGGTACGTCGACCACCGCGCGGACCGCCTTGATCAGCTCCAGGTCGAAGCCCTGCTTCGTACCGTCGGCGTCCATCGAGTTCAGCAGGATCTCCCCCGCGCCCAGCTCGCACCCGCGCTGCGCCCACTCGATCGCGTCCAGCCCCGCGGACCGGCGCCCGCCGTGCGTGGTCACCTCGAACCCGCTCGGCTGCTCGGCGGACCGCCGTACATCAAGCGACAGCACCAGGACCTGGTTGCCGAACCGGTGCGCGATCTCGCGGATCACCTCCGGCCGGGCGATCGCGCCGGTGTTGATCCCGACCTTGTCGGCACCCGCCCGCAGCAGCCGGTCCACGTCGGCCGCCTCCCGGACCCCACCACCCACGGTCAGCGGGATGAACACCTGCTCGGCGGTCCGGCGGACCACGTCGTACGTCGTCTCCCGGGAGCCCGAGGACGCGGTGATGTCGAGGAACGTGAGCTCGTCCGCACCCTCGGCGTCGTACACCTGCGCCATCTCGACCGGATCGCCGGCGTCACGCAGGTCAGCGAAGTTCACGCCCTTCACCACGCGCCCGGCGTCGACGTCCAAACAGGGAATAACTCGCACGGCAAGGCTCACGCCGCAAGCCTAGCGTTCAGAACGAGATGATCAGCCCGAGTACCACGGCGAACGCCACGAGCGCGACGACGACCTCGGCGAGGATCGTCAGCTTGCTGCCGCCGTTGCGCGGCGCGCCCGGGACCGGCGGCAGGCCGAACTGGTCGGTGACGCGCCGCCGCAGCCGGACACCGCGGGCAACGGCGTCACGGAGCGCGTCGGTCAATACCGGGTCGACGGCGGACGGGACCGGGATCGAGATCGCCAGGTCGGTGACGTCGTCCTGAACGCTGACCCACACGGTCCCGCCTCGGCTCCGATCCCAGCGCACGCCGGTAAGGCGGGCCAGGTCGACGGACTGGCGGCCGATCAGGGTGCGGGCTTCGAGGTAGTGGCCGTTGATCTGCGGGTTCGTGCCCAGGTTGCCGATCACCTGGGCGATCACGATCAGTCCGACGACGGCGATCGCGAGTGCGACCGAGGTCAGCCACGACCGGCCGACGGCGCCGGCCAGGAGGGCGAGTGCCGCGGCGACGACCAAGACGAGCCCGACGGAGAGGCCGAGGCGGGTCAGCCGCGGGATGCGGCGCGGGCGGGTGTCCTCCACCGGCGCAGAGTATCGCCGAGCGGGGCTAGCGACCGGGCCGCGCTGAGAGGGCGTTCAGGATGTTGCGATCAGGCCGAAGACGCTACCGAAGACCAGCCCGCCGAGGATGCCGGCGAGCACGGGGAGCTTGAACAAGCCGCCGGGTCAGGCGACAAGCAATAGCTTGTCGTCTGACCCCAACACGGTGGCCCAAACCGACGACTGCACCGCCCGGAGGAACTTCCGGGGCACGGACATACGCCCCGGACCGGTCAGATGCCTTCCCCGGGCGGAGTGGATGGGCGACATCAGCTCTCAACTACAGGCGGGTGGTTACTTCCAGGCGCGGCGGCGGTTGTCGGTGGATTTCATGGGACGGGTGGATTCCCAGACGCGGCGCCAGCGGGCGGCGTCGGGGCCGGACTGTTCCGGGGAGGCGCCGAGGGCGGCGCGGCGGCGGGCCTCGTACCAGGTGGTGGATTCCTCGTCGAGGAGGGCGGAGACGGCGGCGGCGATCCGGGGGGCGAAGTCGCGGGCGCTCTCACCCGCGGCGGGGCGGAGCGGGTCGCCGTACCGGACGTGGACGGCGGGGCGGCCGGGGACCGGCCAGCCGCGGCCGCGGGGCATGGCGGCGAAGGAGCCCTTGATACCGACCGGGATGATCGGTACGTCGTGCTCGACGGCCAGGTACGCCGCCCCCATCCGGAACCGCTGCACCCAGCCGTCGGGCGACCGCGTGCCCTCGGGGAACACGACGACGTTCCAGCCGTCGGCGAGCAGGTCGCCGGGCGTGGAGCTCATCTTGCCGCCGCGGCGTTCGATCGGGAACGTGTTGAACACGATCGCCGACCCGGCCGCCCGCCACCACGTGTCGAAGAAGTAGTCCGCCGCGGCCGCGAACGCCGTACGGCGACGCATCGCGTCCGGCAGCGACAGCAGCAGCAGCGGGGTGTCGAGGTGCGACGAGTGGTTCGCGACGATGATCGCCGGGCCGTCGAGCTTGAGCAGCGAGTCCAGGCCGCTGACCTGCGGGCTGACCTCGAAGTTCAGGACGGCGTTCAGCGGGCCCTTCTGGATCAGGTCGCGGACCGCGATCGCGGCCGGCGTCCGGGCCCAGCGGGTCGGGAAGACCGTGGTCTCCTTGGGGATCACGTACGGCTCGGCGGACCGCGGCACCTGCGGCCGCCGGCCCCAGC
The DNA here is from genome assembly GCF_035655035.1 of Kribbella sp. Classification (GTDB taxonomy): domain Bacteria; phylum Actinomycetota; class Actinomycetes; order Propionibacteriales; family Kribbellaceae; genus Kribbella. The sequence continues at coordinate 12,826 of NZ_DASRVN010000203.1, forward strand.
GAAAGCCGCGCGCGACCTGACGGACGTCCCGCGCGGTGTCGCGGCCGAACTTCACCAGGCCGGTCCCCATCAGCGCACGTCCGCGAGCAGGTGCGGCGGGTTGTGCAGGTATGTGATCGACGGCGACCGGCCGACCGAGTGGCTGACCATCTCGAGCGCGTCGGACAGCGTGGACGCGGACCGGAACCCCATCCGCTCGACGGCCTTGCGGTTCGCGCCGACCCAGACGATGTCGCCGCAGTGGTCGAGGGCGTGCGAGATCCAGTACCACATGTAGAACGGGTGCACGCCGTGGTACGCGTACGACGTCCGGTACAGGTGGATGTACCACGGGTCCTCGGCGTACTGCTTCTCGAACTTCGCCTCGATCGTCGCCGGATCGGTGCTCTCGGCAAGCACTTCCTCGAAGAAGTCGACGTACGACGGGTGGTGCAGCTGGCTGAACTCGTAGTCGACCGGGTGGTACAGGATCACCGCGCCGTCCTTGCGGACGACCGGGTTGCCGCGGTACGAGTTGAAGTAGTACCCGAGCCCCATGCAGGCGGCCAGGATCGGGTTCATCACCGAGTTCACGTTGTACGGGCCGATGAACGGCACGCCCATGATCGCGACGTCGGACTGGCCCTGCACCTCGACCATGTGCTGGCGGTGCACGTTCTCCAGCGTCTTGTCGTGGACCGGCTCGATCTTGCCGGCGTGCACGCCGGTCAGCCCGTAGTACGAGCGGGTGTCGGTGAAGATCTTGTGCCGCAGCCGCGCCGGCGCGACGTCGAGGCCGCGCTTGGTGGCCAGGAACGACGCCTGGTCCTTGATCGACCACTCCCACTCGCGCTTCTGCAGGAACTCCAGCGGGCCGCCGAAGACGTCGTTGTTCAGCGTGGTCTCGATCTGGAACACCTTGACGTGCTGGGTCAGCACCTCGCCCATCCGCCAGGCGGAGTGGTGCATCTTGGACGCCTTGTGGTCCATGAACGACCGCGAGTGGATCATCGTGTGGCTGTTGTGGTGGTGCTTCAGCGACTTGTACGACGCCAGCCCGATCGACGTGGACTTGTGCCCGCCGTCCATCGCGACCAGGTTCACGTTCACGTAGACGAGCAGGTCGGACTCGGCCGCCCGCTTGGAGATCTCGACGTCCTCGCCGTGCTTGGTCTGGCCCAGGTGGGTCAGGTTCGCGCTGTCCTCGGCGTCGAAGTTGTAGAGCTTGCCGTCCGGGAAGAACGACCGGAAGACCCGCTCGCCGACGATGTCGCGCAGCTCGTTCGGGGTGAGCCGGCGGTGCAGCGCGTTCGCGGAGATCAGCTCGACGTCGTCGACACCGGCCTGCGCGGCCAGCTCCAGCACCGCCTCGATGATCCGCTGCCGGATGTCCGGCTTGCGCATCGGCGGCAGCGGGATCGAGATGTCGTCGAACGCGATCGTGAGCCGCATGCCGGCCCGCAGCAGCTCCGGCAGCGGCTCGGACTCGAGCGGGTTCAGCAGCGCGTTCTGGATCGCTTCGTCGACGTCGCGGACCGCCGGCAGCGCCTCCGGCGGGTACACCACCCGGGTGCCGAGCGGGAACCGCTCCAGCAGGAAACCCTCACCGTTGTGCACGAGCAGTGGCGGCGTCCGGTCGTCCACCTCAAGCACGAAACCTGGCCGAGACATGTTCAGAACCTCTCTCGTCGTACGTTCAGCGCCCTCATGAGGCCCTCACATCGAAAGCAACCTTGACCGTGCCGAGCCGGCCGGCCGAATGCGCGTGGTCCAAAGCCTCACGCCAGCGGTACAGCGGGTAGCGCGCGCCGACGATCCCGTCCAGCGGGGCGCGGCCGGCCAGTTCCAGCGCGGTCTCGAACGCCGGGCGGCCGTTCGGCTCCTCCCGCGCGGAGGCGTACGTGCCGGTGACCTCCAGCTCGCGGAACCACACCGGCGACAGGTCGGCGCCGCTGGCCGGCATCCCGGACAGTACGACGCGGCCGCCGGCCTTGGTGACCCGCAGTACGGTGTCGATCGAGTCCTTGCTGCCGACCGCGTCGACCGCGACGTCGACGCCGCCGAGCAGGAACTCGCCCGAGCCGAAGTCGTGCTTGAGCCGGAACGCTCCGGTCGCCCGCCGGACGCCGCGGAACACCTCGTCGGGCGCGACCACGTCGGTGGCGCCGAAGGCCCGCGCGAGCTCGCGCTGCTTGGCGTGCTTCGCGACGACCGTGATCCGGCCGGCCTGCGTCAGCTCGCGCAGCGCGAGGGTCGCGAACAGCCCGACCGCGCCTGCGCCACTGACCAGGACCGACTGGCCGGGCTGGACGTTCGCCCGGAGCGCCGCGTGCACGGCGCCGGCGAGCGGCTCGACCAGCACGGCGCGTTCGTTGCTGAGGGCCTCGGGTACGGCGTACAGCTGGCTGCGGTGGGCGACCAGCATGTTCCCCCAGCCGCCGCCGGTGTCGCGGCAGAACCCGGTCTGGAGACCCGGCGACACGTGGCCGACCGTGATCCGGTCGCACCGGTTGGTGTTGCCGGACACGCAGCCCTGGCACGGCTCGACGCCGCGCGCCGCACAGGTCAGCACGCTGTCCATCACCACGCGGGTGCCCTTGGGCAGGTCCTCGCAGTCGTCGAGCAGCTCGCCGACGACCTCGTGGCCGGGTACGAACGGCATCGACACGACGGCGGAGAAGTACAGCTTGGTCGAGCCGGTGACCATGCCGAGGTCCGAGCCGCAGATACCGGACAGGATCGGCCGGACCCGCGCCCAGCCGTCCCGCTCGGCCTTCGGCTCGTTGATCGTCACGAGTCGCAGCGGCGCGGCCGGGCCGGTCAGGATGCCGGGGATCCGGCCACCGACGGCCTTGGCCGCGAGGTACTTGGCCGGAGACCGGTACATCTCGAGAGCGAGCATCATCGGGCCAAACCTCCAGAACGCTGTACCCCAGGGAGCTCCAGACGGGACGAAGTGGACGGGGTCTTCCAGTCGACGATCTGCCAGCGCGCGGCCCGGGCGGCCCGGAACAGCGACACGTCCGGCGACACCGCGACCGGGTTGCCGACCGTCGTCAGCATCGGCAGGTCCGAGTGGCTGTCGGCGTACGCGAAGGACTTCGACAGGTCGATGCCGGTCTGCCGCGCGTGGTGCTTGATCCACGCGGCCCGGGACTCCCCGACCAGCGGCGGGCCGGACAGGTAGCCGGTGCAGCGGCCGCGGTCGTCGACCGCCAGCTCGGCCGCGACGATCTCGTCGAACAGCGGCTCCAGCGGGCGGGTCAGCGGCCGGACGGCACCGGTGATCAGGATCGTCTTGTGCCCGGCGGCCCGGTGCTCACGGATCCGCCGTACGGCGGCGCCGCTCAAGCGCTCCAGGACGTGCTCGGCGAGGATCTCGTCGACGATCTGGTTCAGCTGCTCCAGGTCGGCCCCGGCGTACCGGCGGTAGATCGTGCGCAGGAACGTACCGCGGTCCTTGCGCTCGGCGGCGATCAGCTTCGGCAGCTTGCGGAGCATCGCGCCGATCTCGCCGGCCCGCTGCGGACCGTCCAGCTCGGGCAGCCGCATCCACAGGTAGGTCTCGATCACGTTCGACGACAGCAGCGTGCCGTCCATGTCGAACGCCGCGATCACCTTGGACTCCGACGACGGCTCGACCTTCTTCAGGACGCCCGCGGACTCGGCGAGTGCCTTGTTCCGCTTCTTGCGGACGACGTCCAGCCGGCGCATCGACTCCGTGACGCTCGGGCAGTGCAGCTCCTGCAGGTAGTACTGCCAGTCGACGACCGCGGTGTCGCAGGCGAACTTCTCCTTGTCGTCACCCTCGAGCGCGTTGTGCAGGGCAAGGACGTTGTCGTCGATGAACTGCAGTTCGGCCTGCGCGTACTCGGAGTACAGGTCCATGTAGCGCCGCAGGAAGTCCAGGCGGCGCTTCTGTACGTCGAGCTCGCGGGCGTACTTGCGGACCCGCTCGCTGCGCGGGACGGTCGTGATGATCCGGTCCGCGATCTTGTGCGCCTTCTCGCCGTACCGCAGCATCGTCTCGACCGAGTCGCCGCCGGGGAACTTCCACACCGGCAGCCGGACCGCGCCGCGCTCGCCGAGGTCGAACGGGTGCTTGGAGAAGTACGCGCGGACCCCGGCGTACAGCTGCTCGAAGGTCAGCGGGTTCCGGGCGCCGGAGCCGATGTGGTAGTACTCCGGCTTGCTCAGCTCGGGCTCGGTCGCCATCACCGCGCAGATCGCGCCGACCACGTGGTCGACCGGGATGATCTCGATC
>NZ_DASRVN010000204.1:0-2965 GCF_035655035.1 Kribbella sp.
TGCTGATGCTGGCCAGCATCGCCACGTTGTTCCTCTACATCCACCACTCGGGGAACGCGCTGCGCGCCGCGGGCCTGATCGACCTGGTCGGGGACCATCTGAACGAGGAGCTGAACCGCAAGTACCCCGCCGCGGGGCCACCGCTCGCCCGGCCCGATGTCGTGGTCTCGCCGGAAGCGGGACTCGTGATCGACCTGGATCATCCCGCGCTGATCGCAGCGGCGTCCAAGGCCGGCTGCGCGGTGGAGATGGTCCCCCTGATGGGCGACTTCGTACCGGCAGGCGCGCCGCTGTTCCGCGTGCACGGCGACCCTATCCGTCTCGACCACGCCCACGTCGCACGGCTCGTCGTCCTCGCCGCGGAGCGGACCCACGGCGATGACCCGGCGTACGGCTTCCGCAAGCTGGTCGACATCGCCGAGCGTGGTCTCGCCCAACCGTTCACCGACCCGACCACCGCCGTGATGGTGATCGACCGCCTGCACGACTGCCTGCGGCAGCTCGCCATCCGCGACTTCCCCTCCGGCCGGCACTACGACGCCGGCGGCGAGCTCCGGCTCATCGAGCGCACCTTCAGCTGGGAGGGCTACGTCCGGCTCGCGTTCGACGAGCTCTGCCTCGCCGGAGCCGCCTCCCCCCAGGCATCGCGCCGGTTACGCGCCGCACTGGAGGACCTCCTGACGGTCGCACCACCGGAGCGGCACCCACCGCTGAAGCGGCAACTGGACGTGCTCGTCGCCGCCGTTCACCGCCGTTACGAGGACCCGCGCGACCGACGCGCAGCGCTGGTCGCGGATCAGCAGGGCATCGGCTCGGGCAGCGACCTCGCGGCGGACTCCGACTTCCACGCAAGGTGACATGGGTGCCGGCGTTCGCTGCTCGGCCGGCCACTACCCGACAGCGATGGACGACCTGTACCGCCTGCTGCTCGCAGCCGCACCACCCAGCAACCTTCCCGGCCCGGAACAGTGAAACCACTGTGGATTTGTCAAGGACCCGACCGGGACGCGCCGTGGGTGCGAATGTGCCAGCAGCTCGCGAGCCGCCTTCTTCATGGACGTGATCTTGTACTCGTTCGTGCTTAGTACTGCAACGACACTTCGTTATGGGTTGACCGGCGTGTCGGCTAGGCTCTGGTTCGACGGTCGTGTAGTTGATCTTGTGTGCTGGAGATGGTGACGGACTGGTCGGCGCGTTTCGCTGCGTTCGCGGGGCAGTTCGGGACGCGGTTTTCCCGGGTGGAGCCGCGGCGGCAAATGGTTTCCTACCTGCGGGGACTACTGGCGGAAGCCGAGCGCAAGAACGGCTGGACCCTGGCAGAGATGGCGGGCGAGACGGGTCCGCAGGGCATGCAGCGGCTGCTGAACTTCTATGCCTGGGACGCCGAGGGCATGCGTGATGATGTGCGCACTGCGGTGGTCGACGTGCTCGGGGACGCCGAACGCGGCGTGTTGATCGCCGACGAGACCGGATTCGTGAAGAAGGGCACGAAATCCGCCGGCGTGGCGCGCCAGTATTCGGGCACGGCCGGGCGAATCGAGAATTCGCAGATCGGCGTGTTCTTGGCGTACGCCTCGGATCGGGGGCGGGCTTTGATCGATCGCGAGTTGTACCTGCCGAAAGAGTGGATCGCGGATCGGGGAAGGTGCGCTGCGGCCGGTATTCCGGACGACGTCGGATTCGCGACCAAGCCCGAACTGGCACAACTGATGGTGGAACGCGCGCTCGCCGCGAGAATCCCGTTTGCATGGTTCACCGCCGATGAAGCCTATGGGCAGGTCGGGCGGCTACGGCTCTGGCTGGAAGAGCACGATATTGCACATGTGCTGGCAGTACCCAAGTCCCAAATGGTGATTTCCATGGATCTGCGGCAACGACGCGCTCGCGTCGTCATCGCGGACGTCGAACCGACCGCCTGGCAACGTCTGTCCTGTGGCAATGGCGCCCACGGGCAACGGATCTACGATTGGGCGGTAGTCGACATTCGACCCCTGCGCCGACAAGAAGTCGGCCACTGGCTGCTGGCCCGCCGCTCAGTGAGCGACCCCACCGAGATCGCCTACTATATTTGCTGTGGCCCCGCCGATACCGACATCCACGAACTGGTGCGCGTCGCCGGAAGCCGCTGGGCAATCGAAGAAAGTTTCCAAACTGCGAAGAACGAAACAGGGCTCGACCACTACCAGGTCCGCCGATACGAAGCATGGTATCGGCACATCACTCTATCCATGGCCGCAGCGGCGTTCCTCGTCCTCACACGAGACGACGCGAAAAAGGGGGATCCATGCCCGGTCTGATATCGCTCACCTCCAACGAAATCCGCAGACTGCTCAACCGCGTCACCGCACCGATCCGCCACACAATCCAGCATGCGATGCACTGGTCACGATGGCGACGCACCAGCCAAGCCCGAGCACGTGCCAGCCACTACCGACGACGCGGCCATTACGAAGTGTCGTTGCAGTACTAAGTTCAGTCTCCCGTATGTGGTCGGTGCCTGCCTGGACCGCGGGCAGCTCACCCTCGCCGAGTTCACCGAGGAATCTCTTACCGACACGGCAATTCACGCCATCGCGAACCGGGTTGAGATCGCCGAGGACCCGGAAAGTCGTTTCCCGGAAGCATATTCGGCGGCGGTCGAGATCGCCCTGCGCGACGGCCGTAAGCTCGCCCGCCGTGAAGCGATCAACCGCGGGCACAGCGAACGCCCGCTGACCCACGCCGAGATCGAGGAGAAGTTCCTCGGCAACGTGCGCGCGGTCACCGACGAGAGCACCCTCAAGCGCGTCCGAACCGCCGTGCTTTCGCTGGGCACCGAACGCGAGATCCGCGAGTTTGCCCTGGACTGCGCGACGTCAGGCCAGCTAGCCCGGATGTTTCGCGGGGGTGACGTGCTGGCCTGATCGGTTTCGGATCGGGTTTTTGGCGGTGTTTTCTGGTCGTTGGGCGTGGTGGGTGGCCCTGT
>NZ_DASRVN010000205.1:0-3824 GCF_035655035.1 Kribbella sp.
CGGGCGGTGGCACGCGCGGACCGGGCAGCTGAGTGGTCCGATGGCGCGCGTGTATACGGACGAGCCTGCGCGGACGCCGGATCTACTCGCGTTGCTGGCGAAGGCGACCCGGTTCCGGGGGCTGTTCGCGGAGCTGCCGGAACTGACGCCGACGCTCGGGCTGGCCGGGCCGGCGTTGGTCGAGGCCGCGGCGCCGGCGGCGGTTGTCGATCGGTTGTTGGATACGCCAACGGGTGTGGTGCGGGAGCGGTTCAGCTATGTCGACGGTGAGGTGCCGGTGGTCGGGACCACCTGGCACGGTTCGGACGCGACGCTGGGCAGTGTGAGTGTCGGCGAGTACTGGCTGCAGCGGCGGCCGCTGATGGGGTACTGGCGGGAGCCGGGCGATCCGGACTGGGGTCCGTCTCGGTTCGTCAAGCTGCGTCTGATGAAGGACGACCACGACTTCTCGTCGGCGGTGTTCGCCTCGGTGCAGTCCGGCGGGCAGGTGCTGTGGTCGATCAGCTTCGTGTCGCCGGGCGGTGACGAGCACATCGGGCTGCATCAGATCGAGGCCGGGCAGGCGTTCGAGGTGTCGTCGCTGCGGCTGGTGCTGGAGATCGCGGGGGCCGACGGCGCGACGGTTCCTGAGGGGCCGGTGGGGGTTGGGCAGCAGTTCCGGGTCAGTACGCCGGGGGTCGATCTGGTCGGGAGTGTCGACTCGGTCAGCTTCGGGGATCGGCGGCCGGCTTTGCGGGTGGAGCGTGTGGACGGCCGGATTCTGCTGGTTGTGGAGTTGCTGGAGGGTGCGACCTCGTTGACGATGCGGGACATCGCGCCGGTGGAGCTGACCGGCACGTTCTCGCTGTTCGAGGGGACGGATCGACCAGAGGTGGCCGCGCCGTCGGTGACTGTGTACGACGGGAATGTGCAGGCGCTTTGGGTGACGGCGGACGGCACACAGCTCAGACTGGTCGCTCCGGCCCGGGTGACCACGAAGACCGAGCACCCACAGTCCGTCCGTACGTCAATCGACGGCCACGCGTGAGCATGACGATTCTGCTGACGTTGTGTTGTGGAGGCGGATCTGCTGGATGACAGCGTCGCGCCCGGGGAGCTCCTTTCACGGGCTCCCCGAGGGCGACGGGATGCACAGCTTCGACGACTACTCGCCAACCAGCTGGTCGTAGTGCGTGGTGAGCGACACGTGGCTGGCGACATTGAAGACAGCCGGGATCTTGCCGTACGACGTGACCGCGGTCGCCGTGCCGTTCGCCTTGCTCAGCGCGAACTGGTAGCCGGACTGCGTGTCGTTGTCGACCGCGACCACCAGCGAACCGCCGCGGGTGCCGCAGCCCTGGACGACCAGGGACTCGTACGCCGACCAACCGGACGAACGGATCAGCTTCATCACCGGCTTGGCGCCGGCCGCGACCGGGATGTGCGCGGTCCAGAGCGCACCCGCGTTGGTCGTCATCAGCAGCGTGTCGTACGTCGCCGTCTCGCTGATCACCGTCATCGTCTTGAAGCCGCGGAACCCGGGGATCGGCCCGAGCGCACGGAAGCCGGCGCCGACGATCTGGTAGCGGTACAGGCTGCCGTTGCTGTTCAGGCCGTACAGGTACGCGTGCCGCGGCGCCGCGACGCTGAAGTTCGACGTGGCGATCGACTTGAAGCTGGTCCAGCCGGACCCGATCCTCTTGTAGGTCGGCGACCAGATCTGTGTGTCGCCGCCGTCCCGCGCGTACGTCGTGTGCCGGTACAGGTTGCCGCCCTGCAGGAACAGACCGTAGTAGTAGATCTGGGTCCCCGCCGCGTTCACGGCGCCGTACCAGGTCGTGTTCGCGCGGGTGCCGGCGAACTTGAACGGCGTGTCCTGGAAGGACTGGATGCGCCGCCCCGGCATGGCCAGGGTCTCCTGCGACGTGCCCGCGGCGGTCGGCGACATGACGTCGCTGAAGCACGGGTCGCCGGCCGCCTTGATGGTGTTCGGCGTCACGTTCCTGGCGAACGGGTGCTTCGGGTCGGCCTGGCTCGTGGCGGCGGCCGGGACGGTGGCGGCGGTGGCCACCAGGCCGACGCCGGCAAGCGCCAGCGCAAAACGGTGCAACTTCATTGGGTTCCCCTCTGGAAAGATCTCACTAGCCCCCGAGATCGCGGCGACTATACCGGATCCCGGGGACAGGTGCGGGGGAATTGCAGCTTGTTGCAGATCAGCCGCGTCGGCGGCGGGTGGTGGCGATGGCAGCGACGCCGGCTGCGATGAGGGCCAGGGCGGCCAGGAGGACCGCGGGGCTGACGTCGCTACCGGTGTTGGGGAGCTCCGGCGCCGGGCGGCCCGGTTGGGGTGGGGTTACCTGGACCCTGACGGTGCTGGTGTTGTCGTTCGGGTCCGGGTCGGGTGTGGGCGACTGGGCCGTTGCCGTGTTGGCTACCGAGGTGCCGGAGTACGTCGGGTCGACCAGGACGTTCACAACGACCTGTGCCGTCGTACCGGGGTCTATGCGGCCCACTGAACACGTGACCTTCTGACCGTTGGCCGCGCAGTGCTCCGGTGTGCTGGTGAGGCGTAGGCCGTTGGGCAGTACGTCTGTGATCGTGACGGCGCCTGCTGACGACGGACCGGCGTTGTGGACAGCGATCGTGTAGACCAGCGAGTGCCCTGCGATCACGGTCGACGCCGACGCGGTCTTGTGGACGCTGAGGTTCGCGGACTGCGTCGTACGGCCAGTGACCTTCGCCTCGTTGTTGGCGATCACCGGGTCCGGTGTGGCCGAGCCGACGCGTGCCAGGTTGTTCAGCGCGCCGGTGAACCCGGGTACGACGGTTGCGGTGACCGTCACCGTGACCGTGCCTCCAACGGCGAGCTCCGGCGTACTGCACTGCACCGTGCCCGCTGCAGGCGTATCCGGCGCTCCAGGTGCCTCCGGCGGGAGCAGCTTGCAGGTGCTGCCGGTTGTGGTGACATTGGTCAGTCCACGTGGCAACTCGTCCGTGATGGTCACCATGCGAGCGTGCGACGGTCCGTTGTTCTTCACGGTGAGCACGTACTTCACGGAGTGCCCAGCCACCGGAGCAGCCGGGGACATGGTCTTCGTGATCGCCAGGTCGGCCAGTGCGGTGACAGGCGACTCCGCTGTACCGCTGTTGTTCGACGGGTCCGGGTCTGTCGTGTGTGACGTCGCAGTTGCGGTGTTGACGATGCTGGCGCCTTCGTACCCGGCTGCCAGCCGCACGTGGAGCACTACGACGACCTGGCCGATCGGCAGGTCACCCAGCTGACAGGTGACTGCACTGCCCTTCACGGTGCACCCGTTGGATGCAGAGCTGACCGCTAGACCGGCCGGCACGGTGTCGGACAGTACTACGGCCCGTGCGGTCGACGGACCGGCGTTATTGACGACGATCGTGTAGGCGAATGCACTGCCCGGCGTTACCCCAGCAGGGTCGGACGTCTTCGTGACGCTGAGGTCTGCCCGCGTCTCGACCGGCGTGGTGATGGTGGAGCTGTTGTTGCTCTCGTCGGGGTCCGTGACCGGCGAAGTGGCGGTAGCCGTGTTCGCCAGCGACGTCCCCTGGAACGACGGGTCAAGCGTTGCTGTGATGACCACGGTCACTGCCTTGCCCGCAGCGATGGTGCCCAGTGCACACCGGACCGTGTGACCCGATGCTGTACACGCTAGGTCCACTGAGGTCACCGTCAACGCCGTCGGCAGGCTGTCGGTCGCCGTGACCGCAGTAGCGTCGGACGGGCCGTGGTTGACGACAGTCAGGCGGTAGGTCACTCCCCCGCCGGCTATTACGGTCGAGTCGTCGCTGGTCTTGATCACCTCGACGTCGGCAAC
>NZ_DASRVN010000206.1:0-10669 GCF_035655035.1 Kribbella sp.
GCCGCGATGGCGGAGCTGACCGACGTGCAGTGGCAGACGCGGGTGCTGTCCTCCCGCGGCGTACCGATCCCGGCGACCCAGATCCCGTGGATGCGGTCCTGCGAGGTGCTGATCCACGCGGTCGACCTCGACACCGGCGTCACGTTCGCCGACCTCCCGGACGACTTCCTCACCAGGCTCTGCGAGGACATCCGCACCGACCGCGGCAACGTACCACCCGTCACCGGTCCACTCCCGGAACAGGCGGCGTACCTGTCCGGCCGCCCGTACACCGCCGTACACACCCCATCAGGCGAGGCCGCGAAACCACTCCCACCCTGGCGTTAGCCCTTCTTGTTGCGAGCCTTGAGTTCCTCCCATGCCGCCGGGTCACAGTCGGGGAGGCTGCGGACGTAGGCCATCCAGGTGTCGCGGTCGATCTCGCCGGTGATGCGGGCGCGGTACATGCGTAGGTACTCCGGGTCGTCCGGGGACATCGGGTCACCGGCATGCTGCCCGACCCGGCCGTCGGTCAACTCGCGGACGACATCCGCGTGGCCGGTGTGCCGGGTGGTGTCCAGCAGCACGGTGAGGATCATCTCCCGCAAGGTCACGGCGTTCCCGGTGTGATGCGTCCCGACCGTCTCGAGCTCCAGCTCCTCGATCGCCCGGGCTGCCGCCGCACACGCCCGTTCGTACGCCGCGACGAGCTCGGCGGCCGACTCGTCCGGCGTCGCCCACAGATCGAGCCCGAACCACAACTCCTCGTCGTCGGTCCCGTCCGCCATCCGGTCCGCCGGCTGCTCCCGCCCGAACGCCGCCACCAGATACCCGTAGGTGATCCCGGTCAGGTGCTTCACGATCCCGATCAGATTCGTCCCGGTCGGCGTCATCGGCCGCCGCAGCTCCTCGTCGCTCAGGCCTTCGATCTTCCAGAGCAACGAGCGTTGTACGTCACTCAACAGATTGAGCAGCAGCGTCTTCTCGGCCGTCATTCACGACACGGTAGCGAAGGTGGGTGACGTCTCGGGCGGGCAGTTGGCGGACGTTGTCCAGTTCGACGTACTCGTCGGGCAGATTCTCGAAGAGGCGGCGGCCGTTGCCGAGGAGGACGTTGACGACGTGGAGTTCCAGTTCGTCGAGCAGGCCTGACCGGAGAAGTGCCTGGCCGGCGGCGGCGCCGTGGACCAGCACGTCCCGGTCGCCGGCGGCCGCCTTCGCGAGGGCGGCGCACTCGGCGACGTCGGTCACGTACTGCGCGTGCCCGGGTGGTACGTCGTCCGGGTGGTGGGTGAGGACGAAGATCGGTACGCCGTCGTGGTGGTCGCCCTGCCAGCGCCCGGCGTGTTCGTACGTACGCCGTCCCGCGATCACCGCACCGGTCGCGAGCGCTTCGGCGTACACCTGGCCGCTCGGACCGTCGGAGTCCCGGTCGTCGAGCCAGTTGAACAACCGGAAGCCGCCCCGGCCCATCGGCTGCTCGACGCTGTCGTCCGGGCCGACCACGAAACCGTCGAGCGACATGCTCATGTACAGGCGGATCATTGGGTGTCTCCGAGGGACTGGGGGAAGTGGAAGGTGTTGGTGGGGTCGTACTTTTGTTTGATGCGCAGCAGGCGCTCATAGTTTGCGCCGTGGTAGGCGGTGGGCCAGTCGGTCAGGTCGGGGTCGGGGAAGTTCGGGTAGGTGTGGCCGGAGGCGTGCGGGTGGGCCGTGGACCAGGAGCGGCGTACGGCGGCGCGGTCCGGGGCGACGTGTTCGAGGAGGAAGCGTTCGTCGCGGTGGGCGAACGCGGTGGCGCCGGGCGGGACGCGGTTGTAGGCACCGCCCATCGGGGTGAAGTTCAGGTCGCAGCCGGTGCCGAGGAGTTCGGCGATCGTGGCGTGGGGGAGTGCGGTACGGACGAACTCGGACCTGCTGTGCAGGACGCGATCGTCGGGCTCACCCTCGGACAGGCTGCGCTTCAGATCGGGCCAGCTGAGATCATCGCGAACCTCGACGGCACCGTCCGCGAACGGGCCGGGGTCGAAGGGAACGAGGGTCGCGCCGAAGACCTCGGCGCGATCGGCGGTCACGGTCAGGCTCGCGGTGATGTCGTCAGCGGCGTCGGGCGCCCAGTGCTGCCAGGCGTCGATCACCTCGGCGGCACGATCACGCGGCCAGCTGATCCGGAACCGGGTCGCGGCCGGCGACGGTACGGCGGCGAACACCAGCGCGGTAACCACCCCGAACTGCCCGCCACCCGCCCCACGCAACGCCCAGAACAGGTCCGCGTACCGCTGCTCGTCACACACCACAACGTTGCCATCGGCAAGTACTACGGTCGCCGCCACCAACCGGTCGCACGTCAGCCCGTACCGCCGGCCGAGCAACCCCAGCCCACCGCCGAGCGTCAGGCCGGCGATCCCGACCGTCGGCCCACACCCCGCCGGAATCGTCAGCCCGCACTCGTGCAGCTCGCGATAGACCGCCGCGAGCCGAGCCCCCGCCCCGATCGTCGCCACGCTGCCCTCGACGGAAACGCACGACATCGGCGACAGATCAAGCATCAGCCCGGTAGTAGAGGAGCGCCCAGCGAAGCAGTGTCCACCGCCGCGAGCGACCACCGGCAGGTCGTGCGTCCGGGCGTACGCGAGCGCTTCGGCGACGTCCTCGGCGTTCTCGCAGCGTGCTATCGCCCGCGGGCGTACCTGCTCGTACTGCGGCTGCGCCGGCCTTCGCAGTACGTCGTACAACTCGTGCTCAGCCCCGATCAGCTCCATGCACCGACGTTAGGACGGCACCCGCCCGGCGCGCTTGAACGAAACGGTCGCCCAGGAACGGCGCCCACGACGCGGTGTGGTCGTGCCCGCAGTCGCACCTGTCCGCCTTGTCGCCGAGCAGGTCGCGCGGTGTCACCCCGGCCAGCCGCACACACTCGCGGGTGAGATGGGCGTGGTCGGCGTACCCCACCTCGGCCGCCAGGTCGGCGAGCCCGTTCCCGAAACCGGCCTGCGCCAACGCGAGGTACCCCTGGAAGCGCAGGGTCCGCTGCAGCGTCTTCGGTCCGACGCCGGTCGCGGTCAGGCAGCGGCGGCGCAGCTGGCTCTCGGACAGCGCGAGCTCGTCGGCCAGCGGCGCGATCGCGGTCGGCTGCCACGGCATCAGGCGCCGTACGAGCTCCGTCACCACCGGATCCGGCCGCAGCTCCTGCCCGGCCAGGTACTGCTGCACCCCGAGCAGCGCCGATTGCGGACTCGCCGCGGACGCCACCACCGAGCCGATCACGTCCGCGAGCGGTCCCCACAGGTCGACCGCACAGTCCACCAGCTCGTCGGCCGGTACGCCGAGCAGCGGTGTCCCGGCGCCCGGCATGAACCGCACGCCGACGATCGTCGTCCGCGCCGGGATGACCTGCAGGTGCGCCCGCGTCAGCGGCCCGATCAGCCGCGGTACGCCGCCGACCGGGCAGTGCAGTTCGACCCCGCCCGTCGGCAGGTCCCGCTGCGGGTACGGCGAGTCGCCGGTGCGCTGGATCCAGACCGTACGGACGAGACCGGCCAGTGCGGGCACCGGTGCGCTCTCGTCGTAGGTCTGTTCCATCGGCTACACCTCGATGTGCGAACCGATGATGACCGTGCGGTCACGGGGCAGGCTGAACGCCTCGGCCGCGTCCGCGGTGATGTGCGACGTGGCGAGGAACAGCTGCTTGCGCCAGCCGGCCATCGTCTTGGCCTTGCCCCGCCGCAGCTCGATCTTCGACAGGAAGTACGACGCCCGGTCCAGATCGAGCGGCCCCTCGGAGTCGGACGGGTCCAGCAGCGCCAGCGCGGCCGGTACGTCGGGGCGCTCCATGTAGCCGAACTTGATCGTGACGTGCGTGATCCCGTCGTCGCCGTACCCGAGGTCGTTGACCGTGACCCGGTTCTCCTCGGCGACCCGCGGGACCGGCTCGGTGTCGATCGCGACGATCACCACGTGCTCGTGCCGGACCTCGTTGTGCTCGACGTTCGCGCGCAGCGCCAGCGGGGCGCTGACGCCGCCGCGGTTCAGGAAGATCGCCGTCCCCGGCACCGTGCGGACCGCCAGCTTGCCGGAGCTCAGCTCGTCGATGAACTCCTGCAGCGACCCCTCGGCCCGCTCCCGCTCCTGGGTGACGACCTCGCGGCCGCGCTGCCAGGTCGTCATCACGGTGAACGAGATCAGCGCGATCATCAGCGGCAGCCACGCGCCGTGCAGCAGCTTGGTCAGGTTCGCCGCGATGAACAGGCCGTCGATCAGCAGCAGCGGTACGGCGCCCGCGATGATCAGCCACTTCGGCACGTTCCAGCGGTAGTGCGCGACGTAGAAGAACAGCAGCGTGGTGATGGTGATCGTCCCGGTCACGGTCATGCCGTACGCGTACGCCAGCGCGGCCGAACTGCGGAACGCGAAGATCAGCGTCAGCACCGACACGAACAGCAGCCAGTTCACGAACGGTACGTAGATCTGGCCGATCGTGGTCGCCGACGTGTGCGTGACCCGCAGCCGTGGCAGGTACCCGAGCCGGGCGGCCTGGGCCATCACCGAGTAGGCACCGGTGATCACTGCCTGCGAGGCGATCACGGTCGCCATCGTGGCAAGCAGCACCAGCGGCAGCCGGCCCCAGCTCGGGACCAGCAGGAAGAAGGGGCTGCTGATGTTCGCGTGGTCCTTCAGGATCAGCGCGCCCTGACCCATATAGCTGAGCGTCAGGGCCGGCAGCACCAGGAACAGCCAGCCGCGGCTGATCGCCTTCCGGCCGAAGTGCCCCATGTCGGCGTACAGCGCCTCGGCGCCGGTGATCGACAGCACGATCGCCGCGAGCGCGAAGAACGCGATGTGGAAGTGCCCGGCCAGGAACGCGATCGCGTACGTCGGGGACAGCGCCTTGAGGATCGCCGGGTGCTCGAGGATGCCGCCGATCCCGGCCGCGCCGATCACCGTGAACCAGACGATCATCACCGGCCCGAACACCCGGCCGACCGACTCGGTGCCGCGGCGCTGGACCATGAACAGGCCGATGATGATCACCGCGGTGATCGGGATCACGTACTCGCCCAGGGACGGCTGCACGGTCTTGAGGCCCTCGACCGCGGACAGCACCGAGATCGCCGGGGTGATCATGCCGTCGCCGAAGAACAGCGACGCCCCGAACAGGCCCACCGTCGCGAGCAGCGCCGCGGCCCGGCGGCCCGGGTGCGTCCGGCGCCACTTGCGGAGCAGCGTGATGAGCGCCATCACGCCGCCCTCGCCGTCGTTGTCCGCACGCATCGTGAGCAGGATGTACGTGACCGTGACGACGATCATCACGGACCAGAAGATCAGCGACACCACGCCGTACAGGTTGTTGTCGCTGACCGGCACCGGGTGCGGGTCGTCGGGGTTGAACACCGTCTGCAGGGTGTAGATGGGGCTGGTGCCGATGTCGCCGAACACGACACCGAGAGCGCCGACGATCACGGCGAGCCGCACCGTGTCATGTACCGCACTGTGCCCGGTGGTGGGCGCAGTGCTTTCGCCGCCGCTGGGCGGTTGCTGATCCGTCACGGCTGGGACGATACCCGCCCCGGGAGCTAACGGAGCGCATGTCGAGCCGTCCGCCCGGGCTCCGACGTACCGGGTATGACAGCCGAACGGGTACTGCGGACCTACCTGACGCTGGTCGCCGTGTCGACCGGGGCGTCGTCGATGATCTGGGGCATCAACACGTTGTTCCTGCTGGACGCCGGCCTGGGGGTCGGGCAGACGTTCGCCGCGAACGCGTTCTTCACCGCCGGGATGGTGCTGTTCGAGGTACCCACCGGGGTCGTCGCGGATCTGATCGGGCGGCGGGTGTCGTACCTGCTCGGGACGGCGACGCTGATCGGTACGACGCTGCTGTACCTGTGGCTGTGGCGGGTGCATGCCGGGTTCTGGTGGTGGGCGCTGGTGTCGGCGCTGCTCGGGCTCGGGTTCACGTTCTTCAGCGGCGCGACCGAGGCGTGGCTGGTCGACGGGCTGCACGCCACCGGGTACGAGGGGTCGCTGGACGCGGCGTTCGCGAAGGGGCAGGTGGCGAACGGGGTCGCGATGCTGGGCGGGTCGATCGGCGGCGGGGTGCTGGCGCAGTTCACGAATCTCGGGATGCCGTACGTCGTCCGCGCACTGTTGCTGGTGGCCACGTTCGCGGTGGCGTGGCGGTCGATGCGCGACATCGGCTTCACTCCGAAGCCGCGCGCGTCGGTTCGCTCCGAGATGACCGCCGTCGTTCGGTCGTCCCTCCACCACGGCCTCCGCAACCAACGGGTCCGCTGGGTGATCCTCGCCGGCCCGTTCACCGCCGGCGTCAGCGCCTACGGCTTCTACGCCGCCCAGCCCTACCTCCTCCACCTTTACGGCCACACCACGTCGTACGCCGTAGCCGGCCTCGCCGCCGGCGCAGTAGCCACCGCCCAAATAGCCGGCGGCCTAACCGCCCCCCACCTAACCCGCCTCTTCACCCGGACCGGAGGGACTCCCGGACCAGCGGCGGGGGTGAGGCTTCCCGCCCAACCCGCCCCCGGCGGAGGTGGGCTCCCCGCCCAACCCGCCCCGGAGCGGAGCGGAGGGGCGGATCAGCGGGTTGGGGTTTTGATGGGGGCAATTGTGGTTTCGGGAGTGGTGATTGCTGGGATCGGGCTTGTCACCTCGTTCTGGGTTGCCATGGGGCTGTTGATCGTGTGGGGCACGATGTTCGCCGCGACGACCCCGATCCGGCAGGCCTACCTGAACACCTACATCCCGTCCGAACAGCGCGCGACCGTGCTCTCGTTCGACAACCTGGTCGGCTCAGCCGGTGGGGTCGTCGTACAGCCGGCTCTCGGACGCGCGGCAGACGTCTGGGGCTACGGCCCGGCGTACCTGGTCTGTGCAGTGGTCCAGATCCTCGCCGTACCGGTCCTCGGCCTCGCGCGGCGTAAACCGGTCGAGACCCCGGACGCCGAACCTCTAGCCTTGCGGGCGTGACAGCGCGACTGATCATCGTCAACGGCGGCTCGAGCTCCGGGAAGACCGGGATCGTGCGGTGCCTGCAGGCCGTACTGCCGGACCCGTGGCTCGGGCTCAGCGTGGACGACTTCGTCGACGCGCTGCCGGCCGCGATGGAGGGCGGCATCGAGTTCGGCCCGGACGGGGAGGTGTCGGTCGGCCCGGCGTTCCGCGAACTGGAAGCGGCCTGGACCGCCGGCATCGTCGCGATCTGCCGCGCCGGCGGCCGCGCGATCGTCGACGACGTGTTCCTCGGCGGCGCCTCCTCGCAAGAGCGCTGGCGGACCGCGGCCGGCGACCTCGAGACCGTCTTCGTCGGCGTCCACTGCGCCCCCGAGGTAGCCGCCGGCCGGGAGCTCGCCCGCGGCGACCGCACCCGCGGAATGGCCGAGCAGCAGGCGTACGTCGTCCACGAAGGCATCACGTACGACGTAGAGGTGGACACCTCACACACCGAGTCGATCGCCTGCGCCTACCAGATCGCCGACTACCTGAAGAGCTGATCCACGGCCGCCAGCGTGCTGACGATCCGCGCCCGGTGGTCCGCCGCGACCACCTTCTCGTCCTCGCCGTCCAGGATCCGGCGTACCGCCTCCAAGTGCACGGTCCGGTAGGCGGCGACGGTGAGCGCGGCGGTCAAGTGCGGCTCCGGCACGTCGGTACGCCGCATTGCCTCGGCGATCGCCTCCTCGATGTGCTGGAGCAGCTCCCGGGCGCGCGCCTGCAGCGGCCGCGACTCCGCCACCACCTCCCAGAACCGCTGGAACCGCGCGCGGATCGTCGACAACGGATGCCCCTGGTCCGCGAGCCCCACGAGCAGGTCCGACAGGGCCGCGACCGGCGACGTACCCTCCGGCCGATCGTTGACCGCGGCAACCACCAGCGCCTCGGCCTCGGGGTAGCGGTCGAAGAGCAGGTCCTCCTTGCGGGCGAAGTGCGCGAACACGGTCGGCCGCGCCACGTCCGCCGCCTCCGCGACCTCGGACACCGACACCTCGTCGAACCCGCGCTCCAGGAACAGCCCGGTCGCGACGTCCGCGATCCGCGCCCGGACCTCGGCCTTCTTCCGCTCCCGGCGGCCCTGCTGCTCCATCCGCAAATCATACCGGATAAGAAGATGTACCGAGTATGACTTTGGCTGTAGGCTGCCAACCATGGTTTCGATCGGGGTGAACTACGACACCGGCTTCGTGTACGGCGGCCGCAACACGCGCCGCCGCTTCGACGCCGACGCGGTACGTAACGACCTGAGGGTGATCGCCGAGCAGCTGCACGCTCCGGCGGTCCGGATCTCCGGCGACGACCCGGACCGGCTGGCGCTCGCCTCCGAGGCGGCGCTGGCCGTCGGGCTGGACGTGTGGTTCTCGCCGATGCCGACGGATCTCGAACCGGCCGAGGTGATCAGCTACCTCGCGGCCTGCGCCGCCCGCGCCGAGACTCTGCGGGACCAGGGGCCGGAGGTGGTGATGGTGCTCGGCTGTGAGCTGTCCTTGTTCTGCAAGGGTTTCGTGCCGGGTGAGACCTCGCAGGAACGGATCGCGGTGATGTCGGACCCCGCGACCTGGACCGACCCGGCGAAGGTCGCCGAACTGCAGGCCGGGCTCGCCCGCTGGGCCGGTTTCCAGCAGGAGCTGGTCGCGGCCGCGCGGAAGGTGTTCGCCGGCCGGATCACGTACGCCGCCGGCCTGTGGGAAGACGTGAACTGGGACCTGTTCGACATCGTCGCCGTCGACGCGTACCGCGACGCGCAGAACGCGGCCACCTTCGCCGACGAGCTGGCCTCGCGGTCGAAGTGGGGCAAGCCGGTGGTGGCGACCGAGTTCGGCTGCTGCACGTACCGGGGTGCCGCCGACCGCGGTGCGATCGGCTGGACGATCGTCGACACCAAGGCCGACCCGCCGGTGCTCGACGGTGTGTACGAGCGACGGGAGGAGGAACAAGTGGAGTACCTGCTCGACCTGGTCGCGGAGTTCGACCGGATCAACCTCGCGGCCGCCTTCTGGTTCAGCTTCGCCGGCTTCGAGCTGCCGCACCGGCCAGACGATCCACAGCACGACCTGGACCTGGCGGCGTACGGCCTGGTCGCGGTCGACGACGACGGGAACTGGAAGCCGAAGCAGGTTTTCGGCAAACTCGCGGAGCTGAACGCGGACCGCTGATGGACCAGCGGGTACATTCGAGGGGTGCTGACGGCGAAGGGTGCGGCGACGCGGGACCGGATCGTGGCGGCTGCGGCCGCGGAGATCCGGGAGCGGGGGATCAGTGCGGTCAAGCTGGACGACATCGGCCACCGCAGCCGGACCGGGAAGAGCCAGCTGTTCCACTACTTTCCGGACGGGAAGGAACAGCTACTGCTCGCGGTCGCCGAGCGCGAGGCCGAGCAGGTGCTCGAGGACCAGGAGCCGCACCTCGGTCAGCTGACCAACTGGAGGGCCTGGCACGACTGGCGTGACGTGGTCGTGGAGAGGTACCGGCGGCAAGGCGTGAACTGCCCGCTCGGCGTGCTGATCACCGAGATCGGTCGTCACACCCCGGCCGCGCAGGCGGTGACCGGGCAGCTGCTCGCCCAGTGGGAGCGGCGGCTGCAGACCGGGATCGAGCAGATGCAGGCGGCGGGCGAGATCCGCGCCGACGTGGATCCCGCCCGTGCCTCGGCCGCGCTGATCGCGGCGATCCAGGGCGGTGTCGCGATCCTGATGGCGTCCGGTTCCGCGACGCACCTGGAGTACGCGCTCGACCTGTGCCTGGACTACCTCAGCGCCAGTTGACCACCGGCGGGCGGTACCCGGCCGGCTTGTCGGCGACCTTCGCGCCGGGGCTGACCATCCAGCCCTGGTACTCCGGCGTGAACATCCGGTAGACCGACGACGGCGGTACGGCGCTCGCCTCGTCGAGCTGAGCCCGTAGTTCGGCGGGCAGCTCGGACCCGAGCGCCGCGATGCTCGACTCGAGCTGTCCCGGGTTACTCGCACCGACGATCGCCGAGGCGACGCCGGGCTGGGTGGCGGCCCAGTTCACCGCGACCTGCGCCATCGTCACATCGAGCTCGTCGGCCACGTCACGGACCGCAGGCAACAGGTCCCACTGCCGATCGGTCCAGCTCTGCCCGGCCGCGCCGTCCCCGGTCAACCGCCCTTCGCCCGACATCGTCCGGGTCTCGTCACGCCGGTACTTCCCGGTCAGGAATCCGCCTCCGAGCGGGCTCCACGCGGTGATCCCGAGCCCGAGCTGCTGCGCCATCGGCACGTGCTCGGTCTCGATCGCGCGCTCGATCAGCGAGTACGGCAGCTGCAGGCTGACCATCGGGGTCAGCGAGTGCGCGTCGGCCAGCGTCTGCGCGCGAGCGGCGTACCAGGACGGTACGTCGGACAGCCCGGCGTACCGGATCTTGCCGGACCGGGACAGGTCGTCGAGCGTCCGCAGCACCTCGTCGACCGGCGTGATCCGGTCCCAGGTATGCAGCAGGAACAGGTCCACGTAGTCGGTGCCGAGACGCCGGAGCGAGTCGTCGAGCGCGCGGATGAGGTGCTTGCGGCTGTTGCCGCCCGCGTTCGGGTCGCCGGTGTCGACGCTGTTGGTCGCCTTGGTGGTGAGCACCATCCGCTCCCGGACGCCGGCCTCGGCGATCAGCCGGCCGACGATCCGTTCGCTCTCGCCCGCGGTGTAGAAGTCCGCGGTGTCGATG
>NZ_DASRVN010000207.1:0-1713 GCF_035655035.1 Kribbella sp.
ACGTTGCCGCGGTCGGTGCGGATGTCCTCGCAGAGCCTGGTGAGGAAGTCGTCCGGGAGGTCGGCGAACGTGACGCCGGTGTCGAGGTCGACCGCGTGGATCAGCACCTCGCAGGACCGCATCCACGGGATCTGGGTGGCCGGGATCGGTACGCCGCGGGAGGACAGCACCCGCGCCTGCCACTGCACGTCGGTCAGCTCCGCCATCGCGGCCGACAGCGCGGCCGACGCCTCGGTGAACCAGGTCCGCAGCTCGTCGGCCGGTCGCGACGACGCGGCCTCGATGTCGGCGTTCCGCGCCTCCGCGGACGGGTACATCCGGCGTTCCTCACCGGTACGTGCCCAGTGCACGAGGTTGCCCAGCGCCTCCGCGTTCAGTGCGAGATGCGCGGCCACGTGGCGGCGCGACCACCCCGGCAGCAGCGACGGTGCCTCCAGGTCGGCCAGTGCGCGGCGGCACAGCGCAGTACCCTCGTCGATCCAGTCCAGAACCCGGTCCATATGTGGAACGTAACCCACGACGGCGCGGGTTTGTGCAGTGGCGGGGTGTTGTGGCGAGGGCGATCCAGTCCAGAACCCCGTCCATCCGTGGAACGTAACCCACGACGGCGCGGGTTCTTGCAGCGGTGGGGTGTTCTGGCGAGACTGGCCCGCATGGGGACCCGCGCATGGTGACGACGATCGGAGTAGTAGGACCGTCGGACCTGGTCACCTCCAGCAGCCGGATCGTGAAAGGGCTGCGCGGCGTCGAGGTCGTCCCGTTGCGGTACCGCCGGGAGACCGACACCCCGAAGGTGATGGCCGAGGCGCCGGGCAGCGTCGACGCGTGGCTGTTCACCGGTGTCGTCCCGTACCAGATCGCCGCCGCGCAGGACCTGCTCGACCGGCCGGCCGCGCACGTCGAGTACACCGGCGCCACGCTGATGCGGACGCTCGTCCAGTTGCTCCGCGAGGGTCACGACGTGACGTCGTTGAGTATCGACGTACTCGACGAGGCCGACGTCCGGGAGACGTTCGACGAGGTCGGCCTGCCGATGCGCGGTGTCAAGGTGCTGCCGTACCGGCCCGGGCTGAGCCTCGACGACATCGTCGCGTTCCACCGCCAGGCCCGCGCGAAGGTCGCAATCACGTGTCTGCGGTCGGCGTACGAGAAACTCCGGACCGAGCAGACCACGGTCCGGCTCGCGCCGTCGGTGCATTCCGTACGGTCCGCGGTGAACAGCCTGTTGCTCGTCCATGACGCATTGCGCAGTGACGACGCGCAGATCGCGCTCGGCCTGGTCGAGATCGCGTCGGACGCGGAGAGCGCACTGCGCCGCGAGGCCGGATCGCTCGGCGGCAGTGTCATCCGGTACGACGACAAGCGCTGGCTGGTGATCGCGACCCGCGGACCGCTCGAGCAGGCGACCGCGGCGTTCACCGAGCTGAGCATGCTCACCCGGCTGAAGGAGCAGTTCGGGCCGGTGCGGATCGGGTTCGGCATCGGCGGCTCCGGCACCGAGACCGAGGTCCTCGCCCGCCGCGCCCTCGGCCGCGCGAAGACCGCCGGCCGGACGGCGGCCGTGGTGTCGCTGCGCAACGACATCGACCTGGTCCTGGTCGGCGGCGCCGCGCCCCGCGCACAGCAACGTTCGAAGCTGCAGCTGCTAGCCCAGCGCGCCGGTCTCTCGAAGGCGACCCTCGAACGCCTCCAGGAACTCGTCCGCGCCACGCC
>NZ_DASRVN010000208.1:0-5978 GCF_035655035.1 Kribbella sp.
CGATGGCGCAGCGCGAGGGCCTCACCGATGAGCGCTGATGCCGCGCCGGACGACATGCGCAGTACCGCACCGAACTCGATCGGTGCGAACTCCGCCACCCCGGGACAGCCGTCACCGCCGTACACCTGGATCCGCTCGTAACCAGGCAGTGGCTCATACGGGTCATAGCCAGGCAGTACGGCGTTCTGATCCGCGAACGCGAGCGCGGCCTCCAGGATGCGCACCGCGGACCGGTCCTGGATCCGGGCGAACTCGGCGGCCGCGGACAGTACCTCCGCAGCTGCGAGCTCACTCAGGTCACCTTCGAACATGTGTTTGATTCTACTTCGTGATCGCTCCGTTACCAAATCCTCCAGACCGGCGACTTCTGGTTTGAGAGCGTGTGCTGGTGGACGGGCTTGTTGTGCGGGTGATCGGGCGGGTCGAGTCGCCGTTGCGGGAGCGCGCGGACGCGCCGCGGCAGGGGGACGAAGGGGCGCCGGATGCTTGGGTTGTGTTCGATGAGTCTGTGCGGGACGGGCTTGCGGATGTGGCGGCGGGTGACGAGTTGATCTTGATCACTTGGTTCGATCGGGCGGACCGGGACGTGCAGAAGGTGCACCCACGCGGCGACGCGTCACGGCCGCCGACTGGGGTCTTCTCGACGCGCTCTCCCGACCGCCCGAACCGCTCGGGCTGCATCGCGTTACTGTGCTGGCCGTCGAGAACCTCCGCGTTCAGGTGAACCACCTCGAAGCTCTCGACGGTACGCCGATCGTCGACGTGAAACCGGTACTCGGCGACATCTCCGAACGCTGAGGGCCGACGGCGGAGGGCGGACAGGGGCGGACCGGTGCGCCGACGGCGGGGCGCGGACGGGCGGCGCGGACGGCGGGACCGTGGGCAGCGGGACGCGGACCCGCAGCACGGACGGGGCAGCACGGACGGGGCAGCACGGACGGGCGGGGCGCACGGGCGGGGCGCACGGCAGTGCGGACGGGCAGCGCGGACGGCGCGGCGGACGGGCAGTTGGCGCGCGCGGGACGCCCGGGTCGCGGAGCCGGTTGCGCGGGGGCCTGTGCGTCAGTGGTTGTTGAGTACTCGGTAGTTGGCGAGTACGTGGCCTACCTGAGTCTTTGTGGCGTGGATTGTCTCCAGGCGGAGCGGGCCGAGGGCGTCGAGGAGTTTCTGGCCGGTGCCGACGACGGTGGGGGCGATGACGAGGTGGAGTTCGTCGACGAGGCCGGCGGTCAGGAGGGAGCGGGTGACGGAGATGCTGCCGTGGATGCCGATGTCGCCGCCGGGCTGGGTCTTCAGGTCGCGGACGAAGGTGGCCAGGTCGCCGGTGATCGCGTGGGAGTTCGGCCACGCGTCGCCCAAAGATGTGGACGTGGCGACGTACTTCGGGGCCGCGTTCACGAAGGACGCGAACGGCTCGATGTCGCTCGTCGGCCAGAAGCCCGACCACTCGTCGTACGTCCGGCGGCCGAGGAGGACGCAGTCCTGGGTCGCGATCACCTGTTCGCCGGCGGCGTCGGTCTCGTCGTCCCAGCCGGTGAGGAACTCGTTGGCCTTCTCGGCGACGCCGTCGAGGGACAGGAAGTACGCCGCGACGACCTTGCGTTCGTTTGTCATACCCCAGCGTCGTACGGGCCGGTGTCAGATCGACACCGGCCCGTACAAGAAATGCTGATCAGAAGTTGATCATGTGCCCTTCGAGGCCGTGGAAGGCCTCCTGCAGGGCCTCGCTCAGCGTCGGGTGGGCGTGCACGTTGCGAGCCAGTTCCTTGGTGGTCAGGTCCCACTTCTGGGCCAGGGTGAGCTCGGGGAGGAGTTCGGTGACCTCGGGACCGATCAGGTGCGCGCCGAGCAGTTCGCCGTACTTGGCGTCGCTGATCACCTTCACGAAGCCGGTCGGGTCGCCGAGGCCGTGGGCCTTGCCGTTCGCGGTGAACGGGAACTTGGCGACCTTCACGTCGAAGCCCTCGAGCCGGGCCTCTTCCTCGGTCCAGCCGAAGCTCGCGATCTGCGGCTGGCAGAACGTGGCCCGCGGGATCATCTTGTAGTCGAGCTCCATCGTCTCGTGCCCGGCGATGGTCTCGGCGGCGATCACGCCCATCGCCTCGGCGGCGTGCGCGAGCATCAGCTTCGCGGTCACGTCGCCGATCGCGAAGATGTTCGGCACGTTGGTCCGGCAGAAGCCGTCGATGCCGATCGCGCCGCGCTCGGTCAGCTGGACGCCGATCTTGTCCAGCCCGTACCCGTCGACCCGCGGCTGGAAGCCGATCGCCTGCAGGACCTTGTCGGCCTCCAGGGTCTTCTGTACGCCGTCCTTGCCGGTCACGGTCACCTTGACCGAGGCACCGGAGTCGTCGATCGAGTCGACCCGGGTGCCGGTGAGCACGTCGACGCCGAGCTTCTTGTACGCCTTCGCGAGCTCCTTGGACACCTCGATGTCCTCGAGCGGCACGACCCGGTCCAGGAACTCGACGATCGTCACCTTGACGCCGTAGTTCGCCAGGACGTACGCGAACTCGACGCCGATCGCGCCCGCGCCGGCGATCACGATCGAGCCGGGCAGTTCCTCGGTGAGGATCTGCTCCTCGTACGTCACCACGCGCTCGCTCAGCTGGGTGCCCGGCAGCAGCTTGGTGGTGGCGCCGGTCGCGACGATGCAGGAGCCGAACGTGACGGTCTCCGAGGAGCCGTCGTTCAGCGTCACGTCGAGCGTGTTCGCGTCGGTGAACGAGCCCCAGCCGTCGAACTCGGTGATGTTGTTCTTCTTCATCAGGAAGTGGACGCCCTTGACCCGGCCGTCGGCGACCTTCCGGCTGCGCTGCACCGCGGTCGGGAAGTCGAACGTCACCTCACCGCTGATCCCGAAGGTCTTCGCCTCCGTCCGGAAGATGTGCGACAGCTCGGCGTTCCGGAGCAGCGCCTTGGAGGGGATGCAGCCCACGTTCAGGCAGACACCGCCCCAGTACTTCTTCTCGATGATGGCGGTCTTGAGCCCGAGCTGGGCGGCGCGGATCGCCGCGACGTACCCACCCGGACCCGCGCCGAGGACAACAACGTCAAAGTGCGAGGCCATGAACGAATGCTAACCGGGGTTCCGTAAGCACCGTACGCCGCCTACGCTGGGCACGCGCGTGAGGCGAGTTGTCTGGGGGACGGATGGAACACCGGGGACGCAGGGGGCTGCGATTCGCGGCGCTCGGCCTGCTGCTGGCGGTCGGCGCGGTACCGGCGTACGCCGACGACCCGACGCCCTCCACGTCCCAGCCTCCGCCCGCGTCCGTGACCGATGTGAACCGCTCGCTCGAGCAGCTCCAGGCCGAGGCCGCCGCCGTCCAGGCCGACTTCGCGAAGGCCACGATCGCCTACACGAAGGCGCTCAAGGAGGCCCAGGCGGCCGAGGCCGCCGCCAAGAAGGCCGAGAGTACGGCGAGTACGTCGAAGGGCCGCTCGGACGAGGAGCGCCGCAAGCTCGGCCTCCTCACCGCGCAGGCGTACCAGATGGGCATCCCGACCGTGATGGGTACCGAGTCGATGCTCTGGTCGCTCGCTCCGGTCGCGGAGAACCTCCAAGAGATCGCCGATCGGCAGACCGCGATCAAACAGCTGGGCAGCACCCAGGTCGCGCAGTACAACGCCGCGATGGGCGCCGAGTCGGAGTCGAACCGGCTGCGCGCGGACGCAGCCACGAAGCGCGCCGCCGCAAACGAGGCAGCCACCAAGGCTCAAGAGCTCAGCAAGCAGGTCCAGCAGAAGGCCGCTGACGCCTCCGCCGCGATGGCCGACCAGACCGCCGACCTAGATGTAGCGTCCGGCGTCTCCCAGCAGGTCCAGACAGTCCGCGACGCACAGGCCCTCGCCCGCTGGAAGACGTACCTCACCGAGCTGACCGTCGCGAAGATCACTCCCCCGGCCGCCGCCGTACTCAAGAATCCGGCCAAGCTCCCCGCCGGACTCGCACCGCTCACCCGCCGCGGCGCGGCGGTACCTGGTGTCGCGTCCGTCACCACGGCCGGCCGCACGGTCCGGGTGATGTCCGCTGAGACGATCCGCGCGGTCAACCAGGCGTTCAGTCTGGTCGGCAAGCCGTACGGCGTGGCCGCGACCGGCCCGGACAAGTACGGCTGCCTCGGCGCCGCCCGGGTCGCGTGGGAGCCGTACACCACCCTCCCGAACCTGGTCGGCAAGGTGTACCCGGACTACCAGGCCGTCCCCGCCGCGCAGATCCAGCCCGGCGACCTGCTCGTGATGGGCAGCAAGTCCCTTGGCCTGGTGCACATCGGTGTCGCGCTCGACGGCAACGAGATGATCGCGGCCGACGAGTCCAAGGGCGCGGTCGTCGTCACCTCGGTCCCCGACAACCTGTACGCCGCGCTCCGCCCGACCCTCGGCGCCCCGGCCAAGCCCCAGGTCGCACCGGTCGCGACGAGTGACGCGTACGCGTTCCGCTGCGGCAACACGGCCACGTCGTACGACGTCGGCTCCGGCTCGTGGACCTGGCCGCTGCCGGACGGGACGTACGAGATCGGCACGCCGTTCGGCCAGTCGGGCTCCGAGTGGTCGAGCGGAATGCACACCGGCCAGGACTTCCCGGCCCCGATCGGTACGCCGGTCCGCGCCGTCACGTCCGGCGTGGTCCGGGTCGAGCACCCGGCCTGGGCCGGCAACCTGGTCCGGATCGACCACGGCAACGGTCTCGAGACCCTGTACGCGCACCTGAGCCGGGTCGACGTCACGGACGGCCAGCAGGTGACCGCCGGCCAGCAGATCGGCGCCGTCGGCGACAAAGGCAACACGACCGGACCGCACCTGCACTTCGAGGTCCGGCTCGGCGGCGACCCGGTGAACCCGATGCCGTTCCTCGCGACCGGCTCCGCGAGCACCGGCTGGGGCGGTTACAGCAACGGCATGATCCCGGCGAGCAAGCTGTGCGCGATCGCTCCTGGCCACATGCTCCGCTGCGACGCCGCCGCGGCCTACCAGAAGCTCGCCGCGGCCTACCGGGCACAGTTCGGTACGACGCTGTGCATCACCGACTCGTACCGTTCCTACGCCGCCCAGGTCAGCCTGTACCAGCGCAAGCCCTCGCTGGCGGCCCTCCCCGGTACGTCGAACCACGGCTGGGGCGTCGCCGTCGACCTCTGCGGCGGGATCGACAAGTACAACACCACGCAGTACCTGTGGATGAAGGCCCACGCCCCGGCGTACGGCTGGGTGCACCCCGCCTGGGCCGAGCCCGGCCGCAACCGGGAAGAGCCCTGGCACTGGGAGTTCGGCAGTCCGGCAAGCGCTTGATGAACAGCCCCCGCTTCGTCGCGCTATGTGTCCGCGGCACGACATTCCCGCAGAACTGACCCGCCGTGAGCTACGCGCTGTAGCACCGGCGGCGCGGGTAGTGACATACGCATCCGTAACGTCACGCGCTTCTCACCGCAAAGTGATGACGCCATTCACTACGCGGTCGTGGCGTGCGTTGCGGAGGATGGCCGCGAAGCGCCCGCACAATTGGGGGGACGGCCATGGAGCAGTACGAGCTCTACTGTCTGGTCGACCGCGACTTCTACGACGCCGCCTCCGCGAGCGCCGCGATTCCGGACTTCGCCGTAGCTGCGCGACCGGTGCCGGACGGGTGGGACCACGAGGCCGGCGACATCTGGATGCACTACGCGCCGCACGCCGTGTCGTTGCCCCCGCAGGGCTGGAAGATCCACGTCTCGTCCTGCCTCGAGGACGCCGAGCAGACCTTGACCGCGGTCTGGGACTACTGCGTCCCCAGCCAGCTGGCGTTCAAGTTCCTGCGCAGCGAGTCCGTGCTGGTGATGATGAACTCGAAGGCGGCGTTCCGCGGCTCGAGCGGCAAGCTCGTCACGATCTACCCGGCGGACGAGTCCCGGCTCGAACTCGTCCTCGAGGAACTCGGCGAGCTCCTCGGCGGCATCCGCGGCCCGTACATCCTCAGCGACCTGCGCTACGGTGACGGGCCG
>NZ_DASRVN010000209.1:0-4800 GCF_035655035.1 Kribbella sp.
GGCGTGGCGATCGCGTTCCTGGCCACCACGATCATCTTCGGCCGCAAGGTCGAGAAGGCGGCGTACAGCCAGATCGAGGGCCAGGCCGGCGCGGCCGCGTCCGCGCTGCAGACGCTCCGCCGCGGCTGGAACGTGACACCCGCGGTCGCCGTCACGAAGAACTCCGACATCGTGCACCGCGTGGTCGGCCGGCCGGGCATCGTGCTGGTCGGCGAGGGCCAGGCCAGCCGGGTGAAGAACCTGCTGACCGCCGAGGCGAAGAAGCACAGCCGGGTCGCCGGCGGGGCCCCGGTGACGCAGATCATCGCCGGTCAGGGCGAGGGCGAGATCGACATCCGCAAGCTCACCAAGCACGTGATGAAGCTGCCGGCGGTCATGCAGCCGTCCGAGATCACCGACCTGCTGCAGCGGCTGAAGGCGCTGGACGCCGTCCGCCCGCAGGTGCCGATGCCGAAGGGGCCGGTGCCGACCAGCCTGAAGGGCGCCCGTCAGGCCATGCGCGGCCGGTGACCGAACTGTAACCAAGAGGCATGTTCGGCAGTTGAACTGTTCAGACATGCGCCGTGGGGAGGCTGGTTGCCCATAGAGTGCGACCAGGACGGATTACAGGGGAACAGGACGACATGACGGACCTCATGCCGGCGGTCCATCAGCCGGTGACCGAGACATGGCCGACGCTGGCCCGCCCGCGTTCCAACCCGGTACGCCGGTACGGCGCCGCGACCGCGATCAAGCTGATCGCGAAGGACCTGCCGGCCACCATCCACCTGGACAGCAACCGGTCGTACGGGCTGGGTGGCCCGGCGATGCGGGTGCACCGGACGGCTGCGTTCCTGGACCGGCTCGGGCACGACGCCGGGTCCGGGTTCGGCGAGGCGTACCTGGCCGGCGACTGGGACCCGGAGCCGGGCACGGACCTGGCCGACCTGCTGGTGCCGTTCGCGGAGCGGTTCAGCAACGAGGAGACCCGGCACCTGCTGCCGAAGTGGGCGCAGTCGCTGCGCTGGCTGGTCACCCGGACCCAGCCCGGCGAGCAGGAGAACGACCGGGCCGGCGCCCGGGAGAACGTCAGCCGCCACTACGACCTGAGCAACGCGATGTTCTCGGAGTTCCTGGACCCGACGCTGACGTACTCCGCGGCGTACTTCCCCGACACCACCAAGGATCTCGCGACCGCGACGTACGACGAGCTCAGCGCGGCCCAACTGCGCAAGCTGGACTCGATCCTGGACGCCGCCGGGGTGAAGTCCGGATCACGAGTGCTGGACATCGGCTGCGGGTGGGCGAGCCTGGCGATCCGGGCCGCGCAGCGCGGCGCGTGGGTGACCGCGATCACGATCGCCTCCCAGCAGGCACTGCTCGCCCAGCGCCGGATCGCCGAGGCCGGCGTGGGCGACCGGGTGCAGGTCGCGCTGCGCGACTACCGCGACCAGATCGGCGAGTTCGACGCGGTGCTCAGCGTGGAGATGATCGAGGCAGTCGGCGAGAAGTACTGGCCGGTGTACTTCGACGCCATCGAGCGCCGGCTGGCCCCGGGCGGGGTCGGCGTCGTGCAGGCGATCGTGATGCCGCACGAGCGGATGCTCGCCACCCGGAACACCTTCACCTGGGTGCAGAAGTACATCTTCCCCGGCGGCCTGATCCCGTCGATCAAGGTGATCGAGCAGATCACCGCGCAGCACACCGGGCTGCGCGCCGAGGTGATCCGGCACCTCGGCCCGGACTACGCGCGGACCCTGCGGATCTGGCGGAACCGCTTCATCGAGCAGTGGCCGGAGATCGGCGCGCTCGGGTTCGACGACACGTTCCGGCGGATGTGGGAGTTCTACCTCGCGTACTCCGAGGCCGGCTTCCGCACCGGGTACCTCGACGACGTACAACTCCTGCTCACGCGGCGTTAACGCAGTACGACGATGGTCTTCGCGGCCAGGTCGTGCAGGCCGCGGCGCTCGCGGTCGAACACCACCGCCGGGATGACCAGGCAGATCAGCACCGACCGGATGATGCCGGCGAGCAGCCCGGGCGGACCGGGGTACGTCTGGCTGTCCCGGACCGGAGCGACCCGCAAGCCGCACAGCCGATGCCCGATCGTGCTGCCGACCAGGCCCACCAGAATCGCGGACATCGCGAAGAACGCGGTCGTGTGCATCAGGCTGTAGTCGTTCCCGCCCGCCCACATCGGGCGGCCGGTCAGCGCGGACGCGATCAGGCCGGCCAGCAGCCAGTCGATCAGCAGCGCCAGCACCCGGCGGCCCCAGGTGCCGACCGAGCCCGAACCCTCCTCGGGCAGGCCCAGCCGGTTGCCCGGGTAACGGAATTCACCGGAGGGCCCGGTTGCGGGCGTCGCGGATGATGCCATGATGTCTAGCCTACGGACACGCTCCGGGACAGCCCTCCACGGGCTCGCGACATCTCAGGGCGTGACCGCCGTACACCAGTGGGTCAGCGCGGACACGCTGGGCGTAACATCCGCGAAACATCAGGGTCACGACGGAGAAACCGGCAGGCCCTACGTTCAGATGAATCTCTGAGCCACCCTAGGAGTACGTATGTTTTCCAGCGCGGAGGAGCTGCTCGCCTACGTCAAGGACGAGGGCGTCGAGATCGTCGACATCCGGTTCTGTGACCTTCCGGGCATCATGCAGCACTTCACCGTCCCGGTGTCGTCGTTCGGTCCCGAGGTCTTCGAGGAGGGCCTGGCCTTCGACGGTTCGTCGGTGCGCGGGTTCCAGCAGATCCACGAATCGGACATGAAGCTGCTGCCGGACCCGACCAGCGCGTACATCGACGAGTTCCGCACCGCCAAGACGCTGGTGGTGAACTTCTTCGTGCACGACCCGCTGACCGGCGAGGCGTACTCGCGGGACCCGCGCAACATCGCCCGGAAGGCCCAGGAGTACCTGAAGTCGACCGGGATCGCGGACACCGCGTTCTTCGCGCCGGAGGCCGAGTTCTACGTCTTCGACGACGTCCGGTTCGAGACCAAGGCGAACGGCGCGCACTACTCGATCGACTCCGTCGCCGGCGCCTGGAACACCGGCCGGGTCGAGGACGGCGGCAACCGCGGCTACAAGGTCCGTTACAAGGGTGGCTACTTCCCGGTCGCGCCGACCGACCACTTCGGCGAGCTGCGCGACGACATCACGCTGGCGCTGGAGCGGTCCGGCCTGATCGTCGAGCGCGCGCACCACGAGGTCGGTACGGCGGGCCAGGCCGAGATCAACTTCCGCTTCGACGAGCTGCTCAAGGCCGCCGACGACGTGATGAAGTTCAAGTACATCGTCAAGAACACCGCCTGGGCGGCCGGCAAGACCGCGACGTTCATGCCGAAGCCGATCTTCGGCGACAACGGCTCCGGGATGCACTGCCACCAGTCGCTGTGGAGCAACGGCGACCCGCTGTTCTACGACGAGTCCGGGTACGGCGGCCTGTCCGACGTGGCCCGCTGGTACATCGGCGGCCTGCTCAAGCACGCGCCGTCGCTGCTGGCCTTCACCAACCCGACGGTGAACTCGTACCACCGGCTGGTGCCGGGCTTCGAGGCGCCGGTCAACCTGGTGTACTCCTCCCGGAACCGCTCGGCCTGCATCCGGATCCCGATCACCGGCTCGAACCCGAAGGCCAAGCGCATCGAGTTCCGCTGCCCGGACCCGTCGGCCAACCCGTACCTGGCCTTCTCGGCCCAGCTGCTGGCCGGCCTGGACGGCATCCGCAACAAGATCGAGCCGGCCGACCCGGTCGACAAGGACCTGTACGAGCTGCCGCCGGAGGAGCACGCGGGCATCGCCCAGGTCCCGACCTCGCTGCCGGCCGTGATCGACTCCCTCGAGGCCGACCACGAGTTCCTGCTCGAGGGCGACGTCTTCACGTCCGACCTGATCGAGACCTGGATCGACCTCAAGCGCGAAACCGAAATCGCCCCGATCCAGCTCCGCCCCCACCCGCACGAATTCGAGCTGTACTACGACGTGTGAGTTGACGTCTCTGAACGCCCCACCCGGCTGTGTCCGGGTGGGGCGTTTTCAGTTGGCCAGTCGTTCGAGCTCGGCGAGCGCCTCTTCGTCGAGGTGGACCTCCGCGGTGCGGACGTTGTCCTCGAGGTGTTCGATGCTGCGGGTGCCGGGGATGAGGGCGGTGTGGGGGTCGTGGGCGAGGATCCAGGCCAGGCAGATCGCGGCCGGGGTGGTGCTCAGGCGGGCGGCGAGCTGCTGTACGGCGGGGTGCTCGGTGGGTGACGGGATCTGGTCGAAGGCGGAGCCGAGGGGGAAGTACGGGATCCAGGCGATGTCGTTCGCCGCGCACAGGTTCAGCTGGTCCTCGGAGGAGCGGTCGAGGACGCTGTAGGCGTTCTGGACGCAGACGATGCCCGCCGGCAGGGCCCGCTTCAGCTGGTCGGTGCTGATGTTGCTGAGTCCGATCGCGCCGATCAGGCCTTCGTTGCGTAGGGCAATCAGTTCGGCAAGCTGGTCGTCGAGCGGGACGACCTGGTCGCCCTCGGCGATCAGGCCCGGGCCTTGATCCGCCCGGCGGAGGTTGACCACCGGCACCTGCTCCAGGCCGAGCGAGGTCAGATCGAGCTGCACCTGCGCGCGCAGGTCCTCCGGCCGTTGTGCGAGCGCCAGCGGTACGGGCGCGTCCACCCGGCGCGCGCCGACCTTACTGACGATCACCAGGTCGTCCGGGTACGGCGACAGGGCGGCGCGGATGTGCTGGTTCACCGTCGCGTGGCCGTAGAAGGACGCGGTGTCGAGGTGGTTGATGCCGAGCTCGACGGCGCGACGCAGTACGGCGGCCGCCGCG
>NZ_DASRVN010000210.1:0-5379 GCF_035655035.1 Kribbella sp.
GTCGCAGAGGGCGACGAGTTGCCGGCGGAGGGGGCGGGCTCGGTCGGCGAAGGTGCGTTGGGCTGCTGTGTACTCGGCCTTGCCGTCGGGGGTCTCGATGCGGACGGGGGAGTAGCCCAGGGCGGCCAGGTCGTACGGCGAGGCGCGCATGTGGAGGGTGCGGATGTCGCGGGCGAGTTCGAAGCACGACAGGACCAGTGTGCTCGGGGTGAACGGCATCAGCTTGCAGGCCCACTTGTACAGGTCCATGTTCGCGTGCAGGCAGCCGCCTTGTTCCAGCAACGGCTGGGACTCGCGGGTCGGCTGCAGGACGTTCAAAGGTCTCGCGGACGCGGTGAAGAACCGGAACGCGTCGAAGTGGGAGCAGCCGATCTTGTGCGACTCGACGACCTGATCGGTGCCTTCGGCCCCCAATCGCAGCGGCCAGGCGGCGTGCCGTACTTCGGGGGTCCGGTACACCATCGCCCACTCGTGCAGGCCGAAACACCCGAACTGCGGCTGCCGGTCCAGCGTGGAGGACAGCAAGGCGCGGATCCACTTGATGCTGTCCGTACGGCGTTCCACCTCGGCCGGGTCGAGCGAAGCGACCCCGTCGACGACGACGTACCCGCGGCGGCCTTCGTAAACGGCCCCGCCCTCCAGGCGTACCCCAGGCCCGGGATGCCAGATCCGCAACTGGTTCGGACGGGTGGGGTAATAGGTGAAGAGGAAATCCTCGACGGGATGTGGTTCCCGGTGCTTTCGCCGTTCCAGGTGACCCGCGAGCAGTACGTCGACCCGCCGAGTATGAGCCTCGGCGTACGACGTCCACTCGGCAAGCGTCAGCGTGGTCATAGGTCGAGGGCGAAGGCGTACAGGTCGACGCCTGGGATGGGGGCCCAGTCACGCTCCGGGAGACGCGTGAAGCCGAGGCGTTCGTACAGGCGGTGGGCCGTGGTCATGTAGCTGGCGCTGCACATCACGATCCGCCGCTGCCCGAGCTCACGGGTGCGGTCGATGCACCGCTGGGTGAGCGCCGTACCGACTCCCAGACCTCGCGCC
Source organism: Kribbella sp. (assembly GCF_035655035.1). GTDB lineage: Bacteria > Actinomycetota > Actinomycetes > Propionibacteriales > Kribbellaceae > Kribbella. Next base: position 1,042 of record NZ_DASRVN010000210.1, read on the forward strand.
CGGCCGGCGACGCCGAGCATGCGGAACTCGCCCTCGTCGTCCCGGCCGATCTCGCGGTACACGGACCCGACGGGGCAGTAGGTAACCGTCCCCAGCAGGCCATCGCCCGAAGCCGCCACCCACAGCTCCGCCTTGGCGGCACGATCCGCGGCCGCACGCAGCGTCATCGCGTACTCACCGCGCACGAAACCGTCGTGCGAATACGCCTCCACGGTCAGCTCACCGACCGCGTCGTACTCCGAAGAGTCAGCCAACCGGATCTTCATAGTCACCGGAATACTGTCTCATTCCGCCCAACGGTAGAGTCACGACGTGCGTATCGCCAGATTCTCCGTGGACGACGAGCCGAAGTACGGCGTCGTCGAGACCGACGACCCCGAGGGGCTCGTCGGCACTGTCAACGTTCTCGACTCGGACCCGCTCTACCGGTCGGCCCAGTTCACCGGGGAGAAGCTGCAACTCGCGGACGTCCGGCTGCTGGCGCCGGTGATCCCGCGCAGCAAGGTGGTCTGCGTCGGGCGGAACTACGCGGCCCACGCCGCCGAGCTCGGCAACGACGTACCGAAGGAGCCGCTGATCTTCCTGAAGCCGAACACCAGCGTGATCGGCCCGCGGGACGGCATCGTGTACCCCGAGCAGACCAACGACCTGCACTTCGAGGGCGAGCTGGCGATCGTGATCGGCCGGATCGTCCGGGACCTGCCCAAGGAGCGGGTCAACGAGGCGATCTTCGGCTACACGATCGCGAACGACGTGACCGCCCGCGACCTGCAGAAGTCCGACGGGCAGTGGGCCCGGGCGAAGGGGTTCGACACGTTCTGCCCGCTCGGCCCGTGGATCAGCACCGAGCTCGACGTGGCCGACCTGCGGGTCAGCACCGAACTGAACGGCGAGCCCAAGCAGGACGGGCGGACCAGCCAGTTCATCTTCGACATCGCGGAGGTGCTGGCCTACATCACCTCCTTCACCACGCTGCTGCCCGGCGACGTGGTCCTCACCGGCACCCCGGCGGGGGTCGGCCCGATGCTGCCCGGCGACCAGGTCTCGGTCAGCATCGAAGGAATCGGAACTCTGACGAACAAGGTGATCGTGCGTGACTGACGACGTGCTGGGCGACCTCGAACCGACCGAGGTGCGGCTGCGCTTCGCCCCTTCCCCGACCGGCCTCCTGCATGTCGGGAACATCCGTACGGCGCTGTTCGCCTGGGCGTTCGCCCGGCACTTCGGTGGCAAGCTGGTGCTCCGGATCGAGGACACCGACACCGCCCGGAACACCCCCGAAGGGCTGCAGTACACGCTGGACTCGCTGCGCTGGCTGGGCATCGACTGGGACGAGGGCCCCGAGGTCGGCGGCGACTTCGGCCCGTACCGGCAGAGCGAGCGGATGGACATCTACACCGATGTCGTCGACAAGCTGCTCGCCGCGGGCAAGGCGTACCACTGCTACTGCTCGCAGGAGGAGCTGGACCAGCGTCGCGAGGCGGCCCGCACTGCCGGCCAGCACAGCGGGTACGACGGCCACTGCCGCACGCTGACGCCGGAGCAGGTCAAGGCGTACGTCGACGAGGGCCGCCGTCCGGTGGTCCGTTTGCGGATGCCGGACCGCCCGATCGTGTTCGACGACCTGGTCCGCGGCGAGATCACGTTCCTGCCGGAGAACCTGGGCGACTACGTCCTGGTCCGGGCGAACGGTTACCCGCTCTACCCGCTGGTGAACCCGGTCGACGACGCGCTGATGGAGATCACGCACGTCCTGCGCGGTGAGGACCTGCTGCCGTCGACGCCGCGGCAGATCGCGCTGTACGAGGCGCTCGCCGAGATCGGCGTCGGCACCGGCCGGACCCCGCGGTTCGGGCATCTGCCGTTCGTGATGGGCGAGGGCAACAAGAAGCTGTCCAAGCGCGACCCGAACTCCGGGCTCGGCGAGTACATGGCCCGCGGCTTCCTGCCCGAGGGCCTGCTGAACTACCTGGCCCTGCTCGGCTGGTCGATCGCCGAGGACCGCGACGTCTTCACGATGCAGGAGATGATCGCGGCGTTCGACATCCGCAAGGTGAACGCGAACGCGGCCCGTTTCGACCCGAAGAAGTGTGAGGCGATCAACGCGGCTCACATGCGGATGCTGCCGGCGGACGAGTTCGCGCGCCGGATGATCCCGTTCCTCGCGGAGGCGGGTGTTCTGCCGGCAGAGCCGACTGAGGAGCAGACCGCGGTGCTGAAGGCCGCGGTGCCGCTGGTGCAGGAGCGGATGAACACGCTGTCGGAGTCCGTGGACATGCTCGGGTTCCTGTTCGTCGACGACGCGAACTTCACCATCGACCCGGACGCCGCCGCGAAGGTGCTGACCGGTGACGCGGACACCGTTCTCGAGGCGTCGGCGAAGGCGCTGAAGGACGTCGAGTGGACGACCGAGGCGATCGAGGCGGCGCTGCGGGCGTCGTTGATCGAGGGGCTCGGGCTGAAGCCGAAGAACGCGTTCGGCCCGGTCCGGGTGGCGATCTCCGGGCGCCGGATCTCGCCGCCGCTGTTCGAGTCGCTGGAGCTGCTCGGCCGGGAGAAGTCCCTGCGCCGGCTGGAGCAGGCCCGCCGTACCCTGTCATGACCGGCATGAGCGGTACGCCGTACCAGCGGCTGCTGAAGAACGACGTCACGCCGCGCGTGTACGTCGTCCTCGGTACGCTGACGATCCTGGTCGGCTGGATGCTCGGCGGCGTGATCATCCTCGGCCTCCAGCAGGGGATCCGGAAGGACCCGCCGGGGACGCTGTCCTGGTTCGGGCTGCTGTCGACGAACCTGACGCTGATCATCCTGATCCCGCTGTCGATGCTGGTCGCGAGGCTGCTGAACAAGCAGACGCCCGGGTTGCTGTCGTCGGTGGTCGGCAAGCTCCGCTGGCGGCCGCTGGCGTGGTTCTCGCTGGTGGCGATCGCGCTCGAGCTGCTGGCCTTCGCGGTCGTCCAGTTCGGGAACGTGCCGCTCGCCACCGGTGAGCGGCACGGCGGGTCGGCGGCGCCGGACGTGGTCGCGGTCATCGTGGTCACGTTGCTGACGTCACCGATCCAGGCGGCGGGGGAGGAGTACTACTTCCGCGGCTACCTGCTGCAGGCGGTCGGGACGTACCTGCGCGGCTCGGTCGTGGCCGTGGTCGTCACCGGCATCCTGTTCACGCTCGCGCACGGGATCTGGCCCTGGCAGAGCCCCGCGCTGTTCGTGGACCGGCTCGCGTTCGGCCTGGTCGCCGGGTTCCTCGCGATCCGGACCGGCGGCCTCGAGGCCGGCATCGCGTCGCACGCGGCGAACAACGTCGTGACGTTCGTGTTCGCCGCGCTGACGAACAGCCTCGGCGCGAGCCTCGAGGTCAAGGACGCGCCCTGGCCGCTGGTGGTGGTCGACGTACTGAAGTTCGTGGCGTTCGGCGCGATCGCGGTCTGGATGACCGACCGGATGAAGCTGACGAAGGAGTCCGGGCTGCCGCCGGCGAGACTGCCGGTAGTGGCTCCGCGACGGGTGTGACGGGAGTGACAACCCGCCGACGGGGGCCCGTTTTGGTGTCCGGTCGCATGCTCGGGTAAGCTCTCCGAGCCGGGTTGGTGAGGGCGGAAACAAACTCTCTGACTTCAGTGAAAATGCCTTTGGGGTATGGGGTAATTGGCAGCCCGACTGATTCTGGTTCAGTTAGTCCAGGTTCGAGTCCTGGTACCCCAGCGGATTGGACCGCGCCGGATAAAATCGGTAAAGTTCAACCTCGTTGCCCGGACCGCAAGGTCCGGACGACAGCACCTCTGGCCCCGTTGTGTAGCGGCCTAGCACGCCGCCCTCTCAAGGCGGTAGCGCGGGTTCGAATCCCGTCGGGGCTACCAGAGAGCAAGGCCCCCGTCCTCACGGACGGGGGCCTTCGTCGTTCTCCGGCCACCTTCTGGACACCTTCAGGTCTAAGCGCTTAGAGTCTAAGCGGTTAGACCTCCCTGCGCGATTGGAAAGGGGATCGCTGTGCGGCGGAACCTCTTCGCTCTACCGGCCGCGGCGGTTGCCGCGGCCCTGCTCCTGGCCGGCTGCGGCGGCTCGTCCGGTTCGGGCGGCTCCGGCAGCTCCCAGACGGCCGACCCGGGCCCCGAGACCGGGACGATCACGTTCACCGGCACCGACAACGCCGAGACCTACCAGCCGGTGATCAAAGCCTTCGAGGCGAAGAACCCCGGGATCAAGGTCACCTACACGCAGATCCCGTTCGACCAGTTCAACGCCACCATGCAGCAGCGGCTGAGCGCGAAGGACGCCGGGATCGACGTCTACACGGTCGACGAGCCGCGGGTCTCGCAGCTCGCCGCGAAGGGGTTC
>NZ_DASRVN010000211.1:0-13841 GCF_035655035.1 Kribbella sp.
TCGACGGTGTTCCGGGTGACCAGGCTCCAGGCGTCCTGCCGGTCCGGCGTCAGCGGGAAGTCGTTGCGGTCGGCACCGAGGTAGACCGCGCTGAGGCAGGACGCCTGCAACTCCGTACGCCGGGAGTCCTCGAGCTGTACGTCGACACCGTTGAGCGTCCGGTCCCGCTCGTACAACGCGGACAGGATCCCGGCCAGCACCTGCACGTGGTGCCCGTACTCGTGCCCGATCGCGAACGCCATCCAGGCTCGTGCCTGAGCCGGATCCTCCTGGTAGAACTTGATGTGCGTCGACGCGTCCATGTAGATCGTGTCGCCGCAGTAGTAGTCACGACCGTCGGCGAAGTCGCACGGCGACGACGGCGACCGGCCGAGCACGACGACCAGCTTCGGCGGACGGAACGTGAACCCCGCCTTGCGGATCGCCGGTGCCCATGCCTTGTTCAGGCAGCCCAGGTACTGCGTGAAGTACGCGCGCACGTTCGCGAGCGAGGTCGCCGGGTAGGCCGGCTCCGCGCAGCCGGACGCCGGGAGCTTCCCGATCCGGTAGATCGGACTGGCGGCGAGCGTCTTCGGCATCGGCGGCTCCGACACCGGCGCGGTCGAGTCGCCGCCGGGCGTCTCGGGAGTTGTCGACACGCCGGCGCGAGCCTTGGCGACCTCGGAGGCGAGGGCCCTGTCGGCGTCCGTGGCGGAGCTCTCCGACGCACACCCGGCCAGCAGGGCTACGGCCGCACAGAGCGCGATCACGCGTTTCACGCGCTGACTGTAGACCACAGCGGTTGACCACTGGCCTGTAAGGATGGGCGGGTGAAGGAGTTCTGGAGCAACATCACGTCGGTCCAGCCCGAGCCGTCTTTGAAGCTGGTGATCGGTACCGGGGTGGTCGCGCTGCTGCTGATCGCGTGGCGGCCGGTCTGGAAGTACACGCGGCAGGTCGTGACGATCGCGCACGAGGGAGCGCACGGGCTGATCGCGGCGCTGGTCGGGCGGAAGCTGTCCGGGATCCGGCTGCACTCCGACACCTCCGGCGTCACGGTGTCGCGCGGCAAGCCCACCGGCGGCGGCATGATCGCCGTACTGCTGGCCGGCTACCCCGGTCCTGCGCTGTTCGGGCTGGCTGCCGCGTTCGTCCTCAGCCGCGGGTACGCCGTTGCGCTGCTCTGGGGGCTGCTGCTCGCGCTGGTGATCCTGCTGCTCCAGATCCGCAACCTGTTCGGGCTGTGGTCTGTACTGGTGTTCGGCGCAGTCGTCTTCGGTGTGACCTGGTGGGGCTCCACCTCCGTACAGACGACGTTCGCTCATCTCCTCACATGGTTCCTGCTGCTGGCCGCCCCCCGCGCCGTACTGGAACTGCAGCACTCCCGGCGGCGCGGCCAGGGCCGCAGCTCGGACGCAGACCAGCTGCGGCGGCTTACCGGCGTACCGGCGCTGATGTGGGTCGGTGTGTTCGGACTGGTGACACTGGGCTGTCTAGCGCTCGGTGTGCTCTGGTCAGGCGTGTTGCCGAGCTAGACCGGTGGCAGTGTCACGCCGAAGCCGGTCACCGCGAGGCGTAGCAACACCTGCCCTGGTCGTAGGAGGTCAGCTACCTTCGCTGCGCTCAGCACCTCCAGCTCGGCTAGTCGCTTGTCGTAGGTCCCGTCGAGACGTGCCCGCTGCAGTTCGGCGGTGTTGTGCCAGACCTTCTGCCGCGACTCGCGGAGGAACCGCTGCGAGGCCAGCCGGTTCAGCGGTGTGAGCACACGGTCGAGCAGGCTCCGTGCACCACTCGCGGCCAGCTCACCGTCCTCAGCCGCGACCCGCTCCGCCAGTACGCCGTCGATCCGCTCGTGGTCCCGCCGGCGCCGGTCCATCAGCTGCTGGTCCAGGAAGTCGTCGTCACTGATCACTGCGAGCAACGCCTGCGGCAGGTCGTAGTTCACATGCGCGTTGATCCCGAGCAGCACATGCGCCAGCGGCGGCAGGTTCTCCGGCGCATCGAACGCCAGCCGCCAGGGCCGCGCGACCAGCTCGCCGTCATGCGCCTGCAGGTACAGCTCGGCGAACGCCACGTCCCAGCGCCCGACCCACTCCGGGTCCTCGAATCGCGTCCGGTCGACCGCCTGCCCGACCGCCCGCGTGGTCCGCAGGTACGTTCCGAGGAAGTACCGCCGGTGGGCAAGCTCCTCCGGCAGTACGTCGAGCCGCTGCTGCATCCGCGCCACGACGTCCGCGATCGGACTACCGTCATTCATCGAACCTCCCCCGAGGACAACACCACTGTCCTGCGATCCGGTGCTCGTCGGCAACCGCGAGACGATGTCTGGGCACCCTCCCCGAACATCACAGCTAGCCGGCACGGCCGCCGGTGATCGGCCGGCCGCGCTGCGCGACGCCGGGGCCGCCGTACGGGTAGTCGGCGGCTCCCGGGTCGCTGGCCTGGTCGAGCGTCGCGGTCTCGTCCGCGGTGAGGTGCAGGTCCGCGGCCGCGAGGTTGTCGTCGAGCTGCTCGAGCGTCCGGGCGCCGAGGATCACCGACGTGATCGCCGGCCGGTCGACCAGCCAGGCGAGCGCGACCTGCGCCATCGAGATCCCGCGCGCCGAGGCGATCTCGCGGACCGCGTCGACCACGTCCCGGACCCGCTGGTTGCGGCTGCGGCGGTACCAGGACTCGACCCCGCGGTCCGGGTTCTCACCGAGGCGCGTGCTGCCGCTCGGCTCCTCGTCGAACGAGTACTTCCCGGTCAGCCAGCCACCGCCGAGCGGTGACCAGGGCAGCAGGCCGAGCCCGTTGTCCTGCGCGGCCGGGACGATCTCCCACTCGATCTCACGGACCAGCAGGTTGTACTGCGGCTGCAGCGTCACCAGCCGCGACCACCCGCGGTGCGCGACCAGGTCACACGCCTTCTGCAACTGCCACCCGGTGAAGTTCGACAGGCCGCCGTACGAGATCTTGCCGGCCCGTACGGCGTCCTCGAGGAAGCCGAGCGTCTCCTCGAGCGGCGTGACCGGGTCCCACGCGTGCAACTGGTACAGGTCGATGTGATCGACACCGAGGCGCTCGAGTGACGCGTCGAGGGCCTTGCGGAGATGCCGGCGGGAGGTGCCAACGTCGTTCGGGCCGTCGCCGGTCGGGAACCGGCCCTTGGTCGCGAGCACGACGTCGGCGCGCTTCTTCGCCAGCCAGCGGCCGACGATCTGCTCGGAGACGCCGGCCGAGTACACGTCCGCGGTGTCGACGAAGTTGCCTCCGGCCTCGACGTACCGGTCCAGCTGGGCGTGCGAACCGGCCTCGTCGGTCTCGTTGCCGAACGTCATGGTGCCCAGGGCGTACGTCGAGACGACGGCGCCGCTCGCGCCGAGAGTGCGGTATTCCACGGTTACTCCCTCTGTGAGGACTGTCCGACGTGAAGACTACGGTGGCGGGTATGAAGACGAGTGAACTGCTGGTTGATGCGCACGGCCGGGTGCAGGAAGTCCTGCACGACGTGGTGGGCGGACTCGACGACAAGACTCTCGCCGCGCGACCGGGGCCGAAGGCCAACTCGATCGCCTGGCTGGTGTGGCATCTGACCCGGGTGCAGGACGACCACCTGGCGGATGCGGGTGAGTACGAGCAGGTCTACACCGCCGACGGGTGGCACGAGCGTCTCGGGCTGCCGTTGGACGCGGCCGACACCGGGTATGCGCACACCGCCGAGCAGGTCGGGCTGGTGCAGCTGTCGGCGAATCAGCTTCTCGGGTACTACGACGCCGTACACACACGCACCGTCGAGTTCCTGAAGACCGTGACCGACGAGGGCCTCGACCGGATCGTCGACCGCCGGTGGAACCCGCCGGTCACGCTCGGCGTCCGGCTCGTCAGCGTGATCGACGACTGCGCGCAGCACGCCGGACAGGCCGCGTACGTGAAGGGTCTGCTCAGCTGAGCGTGGTCTGCCAGAGGGAGGCGCCGGCGATCAGGTAGAGCTTGTGGTCCGGCAGCAGTACGGCGGCCGTCGGCGCACCCGACGGACCGGTCGACTCCTGCACGGTCCAATGCCCGTCCTGACCGCTGAGCACCTTCACCTTGTTGTCCTGGGCAACCACCTGGACGATCGTGCTGCCGTTCACCACCGGCGGCGGCAGCCTGTCCTTGTCCCCCACCGGGATTGCCGGTACGCCGTGCAGCCGCTTCGCCGTACCGGATGCGTCGAGCTGCCAGAGCGCGAGCTGACCGTCGGCGTACCCGGAGATCACGCAGTCCTTGCTGCAAGTCGCCGTACTGGCCTGGCTGCGATTGCCCGGCTCGGGCAGCACGATCCGCTTCCAGCCCATGTCGAGCTTGGTCGATCGCCACACCGCGGCCTCCTGAGCGACCACACCCGGCGCGAGCCGTACCTGCGATCCGACCAGCACGATGCTCTCGCCGAGCGTCGTACCGAACCCTGGACCGACCAGCAGCGACGGCGTGCTCTGCAGGACCGTCTTCGAGGGATCCTGCCGGGTCCACCTGCCGTTGCTCTGCGGCAGCCAGACCATCGCGTCGTTCCCGGTCTGTACGCCGCCCCACGAGCCGAGCAGTGCGCTGCCGCTCGGCGTCAGGACCGCGCTGTACAGGTCGCCCGCGTTCTGCCCGCCGAACGTGAAGAAGTTCTGCGGGTGCTCGACCAGACCGGTCTGGGGCGTACCGCTCCAGACGGTCCAGCGGGTATTGGAGTGCGCCCCGCCCGCGGCGCCGCCGAGGGCGAGGAGCTGCTTGCCGTCGTACGCGATCGAGTACCAGATCGCCTCGAACGCGTACGGGCTGGCGGGGTTGGGCATCACCGTGATCGGCATCCGGGTCCCGTTGTCGAGGAGTTCGAGTTCGGGGACGACCTTGGCGCCGCGATGCCGGAGGCCGATCAGCAGCTGGTTGTCGTGGGCGGTCAGCGTGACCGGCTCGGCGGGGCCGACGTCGACCTTGGTCCAGGCGATCGGATTCGGTTTCTCAGTTGTGCCGCTGCAGCCGGTGATGGTCGCGAGCAGCAGCATCGCGACCACGGTGAACCGGCGCATCTCAGCGACTCTGCGGCAGCTTGGTCGTGCGCTTGCGGCCGGCGCGCGGCGCGGACGGCGGCGGGACGACCGGGCCGAGGTCGCCGTCCGGCGCGGTGTCCAGGTCGACGATCACCGGCGCGTGGTCGCTCGGACCGGTGCCCTTGCGGGCCTTGCGGTCGATCCACGCGGCCTGCACCCGGCCGGCCACCCCGGCGGTGGCGAGCATCAGGTCGATCCGCATCCCGAGGTCCTGGTGGAACATGCCGGCCCGGTAGTCCCAGTAGCTGAAGATCCGGTGCTCCGGCCAGCGGTCGCGGACCACGTCGTGCAGGTCCTTCGCGGCCATCAGCTCGGCGAGCGCCTGCCGTTCGGGCGGCGTCACGTGGGTCTGGCCGACGTACGCCGCGGGGTCGAAGACGTCGGCGTCGGTCGGCGCGATGTTCATGTCGCCGCAGACGATCTGGTCGGCCGGACCGTTCGCGACCACCTCGGTGAGCGCCGCGAGCCAGGCGAGTTTGTACTGGTAGTGGTCGGAGTCCGGGACCCGGCCGTTCGGCACGTAGAGCGAGTGGATCCGGATCCCACCGCAGGTCGCGGCCACCGCGCGCGCCTCCGGGTGCGGGAACCCGGGCGCACCGGCGACACCGGTCACCACGTCCTCGAGCCCGACTTTCGACAGCAGCGCGACGCCGTTCCACTGCTGCTCGCCGGACAGCCCGGTCTCGTACCCGCGACCGGTCAGCTCGGCACCGAGCAGCTTCGTGAACGCGTCGTCCGCGAGCTTGGTCTCCTGCAGGCAGACGACGTCCGGCTGCCGCTCGTCGAGCCAGTCCAGCAACCGCGGCATCCGCTGCTTCACCGAGTTCACATTCCAGGTCGCCACTCGCATCGGACAACCGTAGCGCGCAGGATTCGCCGCCGCCCTCTGAGACGAGAGATCGGATCTCTGGGCGGATCGGGGTACGGTCCCGCCAGGAACTTCGGCGGAGGTGGGGACGACGATGCTGCAGGGCTTGGGGATCGATCAGCAGGACGAAGGTGTCTACGTGGAGCTGCTCCGCCGCCGGCGGGCGACGGCGGACGAGCTCGGTGCCGCCGTCGACCTGCCGATCGCGGTGGTCTCGGACGCGTTGACCAGGCTCGCCGGGCTGGGGCTGGTGACCGGCGACGACACCGGCCTGCACAACGCCGTACCGCCGGACGTCGGCCTCGGGACACTCGTCGTCCAGCATCAGAGCACGCTGCAGCAGGTCCAGCGGCGGCTGACCGAGCTGGTGGACGTGTACCGGACCGGCGCGGCATCGGCGATGAGCGAGGTGGAGGCGCTCACGACGCCGGAGGAACTCGCCACCTGGATCGACAACATCGAGCGCGGGGCGAAGCAGGAACTGCTCGCGTTCTTCAAGCCGCCGTACGTACTGGACGCGGACCTCGAGGTGACCACCGACGTCCCGGCGTACCGGTACGTGTACGAACGCTCGGCCCTGGAGGATCCGCGGACGCCGGCGGAGATCGGGCGGTTCCTGGCCGGCGGGTACCAGATCCGGCTGGTCAACGAGCTGCCGAGCAAGATGATCGTGATGGACCGGCGGATCGTGCTGCTGCCGATGCTGCCGGACCAGACCGGCGTCGAGCCGGGGTTCCTGCTGGTCCGTGGGCCGTCGCTGGTGCGGCTGCTGGTCGACCTGTTCGAGCGGGTCTGGCAGGTGGCGACGCCGTTGCAGCTGAGCGCGACGAGCCTGGTCGAGGGCGGGCCGGCCTGGGACGACTTCGACATCAAGCTGCTCACGTACCTGCTGTCCGGGATGCCGGACAAGTCGGCCGCCGCGCGGCTCGGGACCAGCGAGCGGACGGTGCAGCGGCGGATCAAGCGGCTGATGGAGCTGTCCGGCACCGACAGCCGGATGCAGCTGGCCTGGTACGCCGCCCGCTCCGGCCTGATCGCCCCGTGATCACCCCGTGAGTGGTCCCACCTCTTGTCGAGGTGGGACCACTCGATCGGTCAGCGCACCTGGTACGCGCGGGTCACGGTCTGCTCGACGGCGGTCCCGTCGACATCCGTGGCCTGCACCTTCAGCGTGACGAACCCGGCGGCCTTCGGGTTCTGCAGTACGGCGGTGGCGCCGGTGCTACCGGTCCGGCGTACCTGGGCCTGCTTCCAGCTCGCACCGTCGTCGTACGAGACCGAGACCTTGACGTCCTTCAGGTTCGGCGCGGCCAGCCCGGCCGGGTTCCGGAAGCCGAGCCCGAGGGTGCTGGTGCTGCCCCTGCGGACACTGTTGTCCAGGGCAACGTTCACGTCGTAGTCGATCGAGATCACCGGCAGCGCGCCGCGCTCGGTGTGCTCCGACCGGAACGTCCAGGCCGTGTTCACCTTGGTCGACGTCGTCCACCACGGCAGGTCCCGGGCGACCTCCGTGACCAGCGTGTACGTCGCCGGCTCCGGAACCATCGGGAAGTTCACCGACATCCACGGCGCCGACCCGACCAGCTGGCCGTCCCGGTAGACCGTGATCTTCTTCGTCTCCAGGTTGCTGAGCGGGGTGCCCCATTGGAGGGGCTCCATCGCCAGGAGCGGAGCGATGTCCACGCTGCCGACCTCGCCCAGGCGGAGCGTGCCGTACGGGTGATACGCGGTGATCGCGGACCGGACGACGGCCTTGTTCCAGGACCGGCTCGTGGTCTCCCCGGGCTTCAGCACGACCGGATACGTCTGCATGATCCCGGGCAGCATCTCCCACACCGCGGCGGGCGCCACGGTCTCGAAGGTCCGCACCCCGCTGCTGACGTACTCCGTGAGCGTGCGCGGCATCGTCGTACGCGTCAGGTACGAGACCAGGAACGTCTGCTTGTCCGAGACCAGCGCCCGGGCGAAACCGCCCTCCGTGTTCGGGGTGGACGCGTAGAAGCGGTCGTTGACGGTAGCGAGCTCTCGTGGGTCCGTCCGGTACTGCTGGTTCGCCAGGATGCCCTGCTGGGTCTTCAGCACCTCGTAGCTGTACGACGGCCAAGCCTTGCCGTGGAACAGCAGTTGGGTGCTGCCTTGAGCGGCCAGCGCCGCCAGCTTCGCGCCCTGCTCACCTGACAGCGTGAGCGTTGGGACCGCCGTCTGCACCTTCTGATAGAGGTCAGTCCCCCACTCGCCGGGTACGTCGCTGTAGATGACTACCGCGCTCGCACCGGCCGCTGCAGCGTTGGCCACGACCTGGTTGGTGCTGACGTCGTCACTGCGCTTGACCAGCGCCACGTTGCCGCGGACCGCTGCCGTGAGGTCCTGCACGCGGCCTGTGCCTGCGTTGACGACGCGGTACAGGTGGGTGCCGACGATCTTCGCCGAGCCGGTCCAGCCGCCGACGTACTCGGGGGCGATCGGGAAGGCTCCCCTGCCGACGACCTGGGTGGCGAGAATCGGCTCGGGCGCGGAGAAGTGCAGTCGGTGTTCGATCAGGTCCGGCTTGCCGGTCGACGGGATCGCGAACAGCTTGGTGTAGCCGGCCGCGTCCGATTGCAGTTCGTACCGGAGCGGGGTGTTGTCGCTGCCCAGCGACAGGCTCATCCGGGCCTGCCGGAGCTCAGTGGGCTTGGGCGTGGTGAAGCCGACCTGGTGCGCCTGGCTGCCGTCGAACGTCAGCGACTTGTCCGCGTCCAGCACGACTCCGGACTCGGCGCCGTACACGATCTGCCGGGTCTGGCCCCAGTCGTTCGTGAACCGGTACGTGCCCGACTCGAACGCGTACTCGCCGCGCGGCAGGTTCAGCGTCAGCGTGCCCGCGGTGCCCTCGAAGTAGTACATGTCGGCGGGCCGTGCGGTCTTCAGGTCGAAGACGAAGACCATGCCGTACGCGTGATCGGTCACGGGCTGCCCGTGGTCCTTCACGTTGATCGTGACGTTGAACCGCTGCACGTCCTGCTCGAAGCCGACGGCCGTGGTGACGACGGTCGCGCCGTCCGCGGACGTGCCGACGACGTGTTCGCCGTACGAGCCGGTGGCCATCGTTCCGCCGGTCAGCGTCACCGGTACGTCGGCCGTACCGTGGGCCGGGATCGTCACGGAGGTCGCGCCGAGCTGGAACGTGCCGGCCGGAACCGCCGTACCAGCAGACTTCTGGGCGAGCGTGAGCGTCACCGGCTGGTCGCCGCGGTTCGTGTAGGTGAGCTGCTTGACGACCGGGTCGGTCGAACCGAACGGACGCATCCCGAAGTCGACGACGCCCGACGCGGCGACCGTCTGGCGGAACGCGCGGCTGACGTCGACCCGGCCGGCGCCCTGGGCGAGCACCGAGGTGTCGGGGGTGGTCTTCGCCGTACTGATCAGCTGGTCCTTGAGCTGGGCCGGCGTCCAGTCCGGGTGCTCCTCGGCCAGGATCGCGGCCGCTCCGGCGACGTGCGGGGTCGCCATCGACGTACCGCTCGCGGACGTGTAGTTGGCGTCCACCGGGTGGCCCATGCTGGTCCCGGCCGCGCGGGCCGCGACGATCTCCGAACCGGGTGCGGTGATCTCCGGCTTCAGCGATCCGTCGACCGCGGGACCGCGGCTGGAGAAGGAGGTGATCGCGTCGTTGTGGTCCACCGCGCCGACCGTCAGTGCCGAGGCGGCGTCACCGGGCGAGCCGATCGTCGACGCGCCGGGGCCGGAGTTGCCGGCCGCGATCGTGAACAGTACGCCGGTCTGCGCGGTCAGCGTGTCGACCGCCTCGACCAGCGGGTCCTGGTCCTTCGGGCCGGCCGTTCCACCGAGGCTCATCGAGATGACCTTGGCGCCGGAGTGCGCGGCCCAGTCCATCCCGGCCACGATGTCGGACGCGGCGCCCTCGCCCTCGTTGGACAGCACCTTGCCGATCACCAGCTCGGCGCCCGGCGCGACACCCTTGTACTTGCCGCCGGACGCGGCGCCGCTGCCCGCGATGATGGAGGCGACGTGGGTGCCGTGGCCGTGCCCGTCCTGGACGGTCTGCCCGGCGACGAAGCTCTGGCTCTCGACGACCTTGCCGGCCAGGTCCGGGTGGTTCAGGTCGACGCCGGTGTCGAGGATCGCGACCTTCACGCCCTTGCCGTCGTACCCGGCCTGCCAGGCGTCGGGAGCGCCGATCTGCGGCACGCTCTTGTCCAGCAGCGCGTGCAGCTTCCGGTCCAGCCAGACGTGGTCGACGCCACCGGACAGCTGGGGCTTCGCCGTCCTGCCGACGTTGCCGTCGATCGAGTTCCAGAACGTGGCGGTGGTCGCCTTGTCGGCGGTGACCGCGGCGCCGCGGACGCTCGGCAGGTTGCGCTTCAGCTTGGTGCTGGTGGGCGCGGCCTTCTTCGCGAGCGTGTTGCCGGCGTACCTGACGATCATTGGGATGGCGCTGGTGTGCGCGTCGTCGTACCCCTGGGCGATCAGCCCGGAGACGTTGAAGAGCTGCTGGTCGACCTTGCCGGAGGCGATCATCGGTCCCGCCTCCGGCGGGATCACGTAGACGTCCTTGCCGACCGAGTAGCTGGTGAAGTTTCCGGTCGACCCGGCGTGCGGGGTCACGGTCACCGACGGCTTGCCGGCCGTCGTCGTCATCGTGACGACGTCGCCGGTGACCAGGGTGACCTTGGTCGACGACTGCTGGGACGGCGCCTTGGCCGTCACTCCGACCGTGGGCGGCAGCGACTCGGCCTTCGCGGTCCCGGGCACCACGAGGGTGGCGGTGAGCGCGAGGCCGAGCAGCATCGATCTTCTGGTTGCCATGGGGCTGGCCCTCCTTCTTCCCCGGAATCAGTTCCGGTGGCGGAAAGCCTCACCGAGGCGGACCCGGGCCGCTACGGATCGTCGCTGGCGATCACCTGACATGTCGGGTCGCCGCCTACGGCTGATCGCTGCCCGTAGTTATCCACAGACTCGAAGTCATCGGTTCCGGAGGCCCGGAATCAGGCACTCTCTTGGGCAGGAGATATCCGGGGCTTTCCGGGGAGAGGGACTGATGGCTGATCTCGACTGTGATCCGGCGGACGTGACGGCACTCGTGGCGTACCTGCGTGACATCGGCCGGCACGAGCTACTGACCTTGGAGGAGGTGAACGAGCACTCGTACTGGATCGAGGCCGGGCTGCTGGCGGCCGAGCGGCTGCACGGCGACCCGGGGCGGTCCGACGCGGCCGAGCTGCGGCAGGTGGTCGCGCGCGGGCAGCTGTCCTGGCAGGCGATGGTCGAGGGCAACCTGCGGCTGGTCGTCTCCCTCGCCCGGCGGTACGGCGGGAAGGGCATCTCGCTGCTGGACCTGATCCAGGAGGGCAACATCGGGCTGATGCGGGCCGTCGAGCGGTTCGACCACCGCCTCGGGAACCGCTTCTCGACGTATGCGATCTGGTGGATCCGGCAGGCGATCGGGCGGGCGATCTCGGACCGGTCCCGGCTGGTGCGGATGCCGGCCCAGGCGTACGCCGACGCGTCCCGGGTGAGCTCGGCGCGGCAGGAGCTGACCCAGCAACTGGGCCACGATCCGAGTACGCCGGAGCTCGCGCGGGCGACCGGGCTCAGCATCGCGCGGATCGAGCGGGCGCAGGCGTGGCGGATGCACCCGGAGACGCTCGACCTGGACGAGTCCGAGCCGGTGCTGGAGGACGACCCGATCGTGCTCCAGGCGGCGTTGCGCCGGGACCTCGCGTATCACCTGGACTTCCTGGACGACCCGCACCGGCTGGTTCTGCAGCATCGGTACGGGCTGCGCGGGCACATCCCGTCGACGCCCGAGGAGACCGCCGTACAACTCGATCTGAACCCGGCGAAGGTGCGGGCCCTGGAGCGCGAGGCGCTGCGCCAGCTCCGGCGGCGGGCCCTGCCCCAGCTTCGCGAGTACGTCGCCTGAGGACCAGCTTGGAGGTGCTGGAATGATGTGAGTGTGAGACTTCTGCGTACCGCCTGGCCGCGTGAGCTGGCGGCGGCCGTGTCGGCGGCCGCCCGCGAGTCGACCGGGAGCAAAGAAGACGTGCTCGCCGCCGTGCAGCTGGCGAACGGCCGCTGGGTGGCCGGCACGCGGGCGGCCGTCTACCTGCCGTCGGACTCCGCGGACGTGGACCGCCGGGTCGGCTGGGAGCAGATCGAGCGCGCGAACTGGGACTCCGAGGCGTCGGTGCTGCACATCTACGAGACCACCGACTTCGGGACGCCGCTGCGCGCCAGCGAGCTCAAGGTCGAGGACCCCGGACGGTTCGGCCAGTTACTCCGCGAGCGGGTCGACGCGAGCATCGTCGTCCAGCGTCACGTGCCGCTGTCCGGCAAGCGCGGCGTACGCATCGTCGGCCGCCGCAACCCGTCCGGCGCGGACACCGAAGTGACCTGGAACATCGTTCTGGACAAGGGATTGGAGCCCTCCCAGCCCGGTGTCGTGGCGGCCGCCGAGGCGGCGCTGCGGGAGGTCCGCGACGAGTTCGGCGTCTGACCCGGCAGGCACCCGAATCCCGTTTTTGTAGTTCGCCGGTCGCCTGCTAACCTACTCAGGTCCTCGGGTTCAGGGCGCAGAGCACCACGATCCCGCCTAGCTCAATTGGCAGAGCAGCCGGCTGTTAACCGGCAGGTTACTGGTTCGAGTCCAGTGGCGGGAGCAACCATCTCAGCCGGGTCCTGATTCTCAGGAGCCCGGCTTTTTTCTTTGCGCACCAATTACACTTCAGCTATTGGCCTAGACCGCTGGTCGGGCGTACTTTCCTCTCCAGATCCCGAGGGGGCCTCGGGGATGGAGGGGAAAGACTGATGAATTTCAAGAAGGTTCTGAACACCAAGGCCGGCCGCCTGCTGGTGGCCGGCGTCCTGGGGGCAGGTGTTCTGGTCGGCGTCACGGTCGCCGCCAACGGCGCCGTACGCCCGGACTGCAAGACGCTGTCGTACCCACTGTGCCCGCGCTCGGTCGCGGCCTCCCAGGTGGTCGACAACAGCATCCCGAAGTCCAAGATCGCCCCAGCCGACCGCGAAGCATTCCTGAAAAACACCCCAGACGTCTACGGCAAGGCAGGCGTGACGAAGGAGATCGAGCCGACGGTGATCAAGAACCTCGGCGGCAAGTACTTCGACGGGTTCACCACTCTCGGCACCTTCACGCTGCCGAAGGGCACCTGGCTGGTCAACACGTCCGTGACGTTCAACCGCACGGCAGCGGGCGTCGCCGGCAGCATGCCGCAGGTCGGTCTCCGCATCGGGCAGGGCACCGCCTCCCCGAACTGGGGCATCGACGTCGGCACGGTCGGCGGCGTGGCGATCTCGCCAGCGAAGGGCCACGACCTGTTCGGCTCGGCGGTGAAGATCGTGACGGTGACCGCTGACACCACCGTCGGCGTCTACGGGTTCGGCTACAACCAGGACCAGGGAACGGCCGGCAGCGGGGACATCACCGCGGCGGCTTCGATCGTCGCCGTGCAGGTTGGGTGACTCCTGCACCTGGCCGGCGTGAGCTGACCGGGGGCAGGTGACGAGAGGCCCTGGCCGCAGACGTGCGGCCAGGGCCTCTCCGTGCTCGGTGGGAGGAAGTGCTACTTCCCCTTCTTCCGGTCGATCGCCCGCTGGATGCGGTGCTGAGGCTGACCGAGGATCTTCGACAGCAGCGGTACGCGGTACTTGTACGCCGCGATCGCGCCTACCACGATCACCAGGAAAATGAACCAGCCCATGGATGTTCCCTTCGTCCGGACTTGACTCCATCATGCCCGGTCCACACCAACCAGCCCTCCGTCAAACCCCTGACCTCCCCCTGGTTTCGCATCACCCCCGCCCGCACCGATACGATCACCCGCACACGGGGCGGTAGCTCAGCTGGTTAGAGCAGGGGACTCATAATCCCTGGGTCACGGGTTCGAGTCCCGTCCGCCCTACTTTCAGTTGTA
>NZ_DASRVN010000212.1:0-12863 GCF_035655035.1 Kribbella sp.
TCCCTACTGCGGCAGTGCAGGCAGACGGCCGGGCTGAGCCTGCGGCAACTGGCAGCACAGGTCGGGTACGACCACAGCTATCTGTCGCAGGTGGAGCGCGGGCAGCGGCCGGGCTCTGCCGACCTGGCGCGGCTCTGCGACAAGGAGCTCGGCACTGCCGGCCGGCTGACTGCCACGTTCGAGCGAAGGCCTGCGCGGACAGGGCAGTCGCGTCCGGAGCCGGACCCGTTGGAGGCGGCCTGGCAAGGGCTGGTCGGCACCCTCGACGCCGGCGATCCGGCCGAGCTGTTCAGCGACTTCCGTGCGGTGCCTCCGGCTGCGCTGCTACCCACCCTGGTGAGTCAGCTTCGCGACGCCGACCGGACGGAGGCGGCCGAGCTGAGCACACTGGTCGCGGAGACGCTGACAAGACTGGACGACCGCAGTACAGCGCGGCGCTGGTGGTGGGCCGCCCGCGCGGCCGCGGACAGTGTCGACGGCGGAGCGACCGTGCGGGCCAGGGAGACGATCAGCGGGCTGGCCGAGCGCCGTCCGTTGCCCGGGCTGCTGGAGCTGGCGGACGAGGCGGTCGGCCTCGATCGGCAGAGCTACCTGCCGCGTGCGGCGCGGGCGCTCGTCCTGGCCGAGCTCGGCCGGCGCCAGGAGGCACACGTCGCGCTGCAGGAGCTGATCGGTGTCGGCGACGAGCTAGCCCCGACGTACCAGCTGCACTGGGCCGAGGGACGTGTGTGCACGCTGCTCGGGTACGGCGTGGCCGGCTGTGTGTTGCTGGAGCGCGCGAGGGAGCTCTGCCCGGACAGCTGGGTCGGCGACCGCGCAAGGCTCGACCTGTGCCTTGCTGAGTGCCTGGCGGTTGCGGGAGAGGCAGCAGCCGGTCTGGCGATGGCCCTCCGGGTGCTGGTGGAGCTGCCGGACGAGTGGCACGACTCCTTGGTGTACGACGCTGCCGACCGGGTGCTGCACGTCGTACAGGCGCAGCCGGGTTCGTCCGAGCTGAGGTGGTGGCTGACGCGGAGTGGCCGGAGTGTGGGCGGCGGGTCGAGGTCAAGATCAGGGCAGGGGTAGCGTGCGGCGAGTGACAGGTGAACAGCAGGCGACGACAGTGGCAAACGCATGGGACTTCGCGGTCGAGCTGCGGAGCGACCCGGCCAGCGCGGAGGCCAGGGCTGCCGTGCTCAAGGACCCTGCGTTCGGGCAGTCGTTCACGGACCACATGGTGGTTGCGAACTGGTCAGCCGACCGCGGCTGGCACGGCCCGAAGGTCACGGCGTACGCACCGCTGTCGCTCAGCCCGGCGGCTGCTGTCTTCCACTACTCGCAGGAGATCTTCGAGGGCCTCAAGGCGTACCGGCACCCGGACGGGTCGGTGTGGGCCTTCCGTCCGGACCGCAACGCCGCCCGGTTCACTGCGAGCGCAGAGCGGCTGGCGCTACCGCATCTGCCGGAGGAGGAGTTCATCGCGGCGCTGCGAGCCTTGGTGACCGTGGACGAAGCCTGGGTGCCGTCGGCCGAGGACGGTGAGACCAGCTTGTACCTGCGGCCGTACATGATCGCCACCGAGGCCGCGCTGGCCGTCCGGCCGTCCAACGAGGTCCTGTTCGGCGTCATCGCGTCCCCCGCCGGCCCGTACTTCAACACCGGCCCGAAGCCCGTCTCGATCTGGCTGACCACCTCCACGATCCGCGCCACCCCGGGCGGTACGGGCGCGGCCAAGTGCGGCGGCAACTACGCGTCCAGCCTGGCAGGCCTGGCCGAGGCGGTCGCGAACGGTTGCGAGCAGGTCGCGTTCGTCGACGCCGTCGAGCACAAGTGGCTCGAGGAGATCGGCAGCATGAACATGTTCTTCGTGTACGCCGACGGCCGGATCGTCACGCCGGAGCTGTCCGGCTCGATCCTCGAAGGCGTCACCCGCGCCTCGGTGCTCGAACTCGCCGCCGACCTCGGCCACCCGGTCGAGGAGCGCCGGATCTCCGCCGACGAATGGCGCAACGGCGTGCTCGACGGCGAGATCACCGAGGTCTTCGCCTCCGGCACCGCCGCCGTCATCACCCCGATCGGCCGCCTCGCCTGGCCCGACGGCGACCTCACCATCGGCGACCACACCGTCAACCACGGGGTCGGCCCGGTGACCGCCAAGATCCGCGCCGCCCTTCTCGACCTCCAGTACGGCCGCACCCCCGACACTCGCAACTGGCTCACCCGGTTGGCTTAGCTCCGGTTGTCCCCACGGGCGGTTAGGTTGAAGGACATGGCAGGAAACACGAAGTCTCCGGCGATCGAGCTCGAGGTCGGCGAGCGGACGGTCCGGGTGTCGAATCCGGACCGCGTGTACTTCCCTGCGCGCGGGGAGACCAAGCTGGATCTCGTGAACTACTACCTGTCGGTCGGGGACGGGATCGTCAACGCGCTGCGGGAGCGGCCGTGCATGTTGCACCGGTTCCCGGAGGGGGTCTCGGGCGAGAAGGTGCATCAGAAGCGGCTGCCGCACGGCGCGCCGCCGTGGATGGAGACGGTCCGCGTGAAGTTCCCGCGGTACAACCGGACCGCGGACGAGCTGTGCGTGACCGAGCTCGCGCACGTGGCGTGGGCGGTGCAGATGTCCACGGTCGAGTTCCACCCGTGGAACTCGCGGCGCGCCGACACCGAGAAGCCCGACGAGTGGCGGATCGACCTGGACCCGATGCCCGACTGCCCGTTCGATCGGGTACGCCGGGTCGCGCACACCGTGCACGAGGTACTCGACGAGCTCGGCGCGGTCGGCTACCCGAAGACGTCGGGCGGCAGCGGTATCCACGTGTACGTCCGGGTCGAGCCGGCGTACGGCTTCACCGACGTACGGCGGGCCGCCCTCGCGTTCGCGCGCGAGGTGGAGCGACGCGCGCCGGAGGACGTGACCACCACGTGGTGGCGCAAGGACCGGGATCCTCGGCTGGTCTTCGTGGACTTCAACCAGAACGCGCGCGACCACACGATCGCGGCGGCGTACTCGGTCCGCGGCAACCCCGAGGGCACCGTGTCGACCCCGATCCGCTGGGACGAGGTCGACGACGTGAATCCGAAGGACTTCACGATCGCCACCGTCCCGCAGCGGTACGCCGAGCTCGGCGACCTGCACGCCACGATCGACGACGACGTCTACTCCCTCGACACCCTCGTCGAGTGGGCCGACCGCGACGAACGCGAAGGCGCCGAAGCACCACCCGAGGACTGATGGAGGACTGTCGATGAGCGAGCGGACCGACGCCGGAGCGGCGCCCCAGGAGAACACTGTGGCCGACCGGCGACGCGGTATCAAGATCGTCGGCGCCGTCCTCGCCGGAGTGCTGATCCTGATGCTGATCGTGCTCCCCTGGCTGGAGACCTGGGGGTACCCGCGCACCCAGCCTGAGCATGTCTATCGCGGGCTTCAGTTGATCACGCCGCTCAAGACCGCGCCGTCGGACGTCCCGTTCCTGAACGGCGCCGCACCCGGCATGGTCGTGGGATATCTCGTCCTGGCCGCGGCGTGCCTGTTCTTCCCGGCGACGGTCATCGCTGTCGTGAGCGGTTTTGCCGGCTTCGCGCTCACCATCGCGCTCCTGCTGTCCGTGACCACGGACGTGGGCCACCATCCCAGTGCCACCTGGACGTACAGCCCGGTTGTCGCGATCGCCATCTGGCTGGTGACAGCCATGGTCTCGACCGTTGGCTGGACCTCACGAAGGGCCGTCTGACCCTTGCAGATGGGTTCAGCTGCCGCGTACGAGCGTGCGGTCGAGTTGGCGACGCGGGGGCGGCGGCAGTTGCTCGGGATCACCGGGGCGCCGGCAGCAGGCAAGTCGACGTACGCCGAGCAGCTCGCCGCGAAGCTGAGCGCCGACGGGCACCGGGTCGCGCTGGTCCCGATGGACGGGTACCACCTCGCGCAGTCGGTGCTCGAGGATCTGGGCCTCGCCGACGTGAAGGGCGCGCCGCACACCTTCGACGGCCTCGGTTTCGTCGCACTGCTCAGGCGACTGAAGACCTCACCCGACGAGCAGATCTGGGCGCCGCGTTTCGACCGCGGCATTGAGGACTCGATCGCCGCAAGCATCGGCGTCGCGCCCGACGTCACGCTCGTGCTGACCGAGGGCAACTACCTGCTCCTCGACGAGCCGCCCTGGTCGACGGTTCGTACGCTGCTCGATCAGTGCTGGTACGTCGACGTACCCGAGGACCTGCGCCACCAACGGCTCGAGGCGCGGCACCGGTCGTACGGCAGATCACCTGAGGAGGCCCGCGCACGGACGTACGGTTCCGACGAGTGCAACGCGCGCCTGATCGCCTCGACCGCGCAGGCCGCCGACGCGATCATCCGACCCGATCGATGAACGCGGCGACGCCGTCCAGGTAGAGCTGCAGCCCGAAGTCGAAGTCCGCGTCGTTGTCCTCCTCGGAGCTCGCCGCGGCCGCGAACACGCCGGCGTCGAGCGCCTTCGCGACCGACGGGTACACCCGGGGATCCACCACCCGGGCGAGCGCCGCGCCGTACTCCCGGAACGCGCCCGGATCCCGGCGCCGGACAGCCAGATAACTTTTCGACACAGGTCGAATACGCGCGGTGTGACCCCTTGGCCGGGTTAACGTCAAAGTCCCCCCCAACGTGTGGAGGTCCCACTCCCCCCGGGACCCACACGGACAAGCGCCCCGATCACCGATCGGGGCGCTCTGTTTTCCGCCCGCCTCACCCTCCGCCCCACAGCCCGCCCCGGAGCGGAGGGTGTTCTGCTTTCTCCCACCCCACAGCCCCGAAGCGGAGCGGAGGGGCGGGTGTTTTTCTTTTCAGCCCGGTGTCGATTCCGCCCCTCCTGCTTCGACGTATCAGTAAGAGCGACCAGAGGAGAGGATCAGAATGAACACCACCACCGACACCCGGAACATGATCATCACGATGCTCGCCGAGGGCAGCCCGGTCTGGTACGTCGCCGGCATGGTCAACATGCGCAGCCACGACGTCTACCTGATCGGCCGCGACGCCGGATACCCCGACAAGGCCAAACTGCGCCGAGCCGTCTGGGCCGCGCGCAACCGGGTACCGCAAGCCGCCTGACCAATCCCCTCAGGCCGCTCGAACCGCCGCCGTCCCCTGCCGGGGGACGCGGCGGTTCCGTTTGTTTAGGGTGAGTGCGTGGACGATGTCAGCGTGGTGGATTACCACACAGCCGGGGAACCGTTCCGGATCGTGACCTCGGTGGAGCTCCCGGGTACGACGGTGGCGGACCGCCGGGTCGCGGCGCAGTCGTCCCCCGCGATCGACGCCGTACGGCAACTGCTGGTGAACGAACCGCGCGGTCATGCCGACATGTACGGCGGCTTCGTCGTACCGGCCGACGACGACGGCGCCGACTTCGGCGTGGTGTTCTGGCACAAGGACGGGTACTCGACGGCGTGCGGGCACGGCACGATCGCGCTCGCGACGTGGGCCGTGGGTACCGGTCTGGTCCCCGCAGGCGATGTCGTCATCGACGTACCGTCCGGACGAGTCACCGCCCATGTCGGACCCGACGGTGTTGCTTTCCGCAACGTTCCGTCGTACGTGCTGCGGCGCGGGGTGCAGGTGGCGACGTCGCGCGGAGACGTGACCGCGGACATCAGCTACGGCGGTGCGTTCTACGCGTCGGTCCCCGCCTCGTCGGTCGGCCTCTCGGTGACGCCGGCGTCGTACCCGGACCTGATCGCGATCGGCCGCGAGATCAAGTGGGCGCTGGACCCGGTCGCCGTACACCCCACCGATCCACGGCTGAGCGGCCTCTACAGCACGATCCTGTACGACGACCTCGGCTCGTGGGAGGACGGCCCGCACCAGCGCAACCTCGCGGTCTTCGCCGACGGCGAGGCGGACCGTTCCCCGTGCGGCTCCGGTACGTCGGCCCGCCTGGCACTGCTGTACGACGAGGGCAGGCTCAGTCCCGGGCAGACGCTCCGCCACGACTCGATCGTCGGTACGACGTTCCGCGGCCGGGTGGTCTCGGAGACGCCCGAGGGCGTGATCACCGAGGTCGTCGGGAGTGCGTACCGGACCGGCAGCGCGACGTTCACGCTCGATCCGCGCGACCAGCTGGGCACCGGATTCGTGCTGCGCTGATCTCAGATTGCGAAGATGCTTGCCGCGGGCGACCGCTAAGTTGGACCTCATGATCTTCATCACCGCGAAGTTCCGTGTGAAGCCCGAGCACGCCGAGGACTGGCCGTCGATCACCGCCGACTTCACCGCCGCGACGCGCGCGGAGGCCGGCTGCCTGTGGTTCGACTGGTCGCGCTCGCTCGACGACGCGAACGAGTACGTGCTGGTCGAGGCCTTCGCCGACGACGAGGCCGCGACCCATCACGTCACCTCCGACCACTTCAAGGCGGCCCAGCAGCACCTCCCGCCGTACCTGGTCGAGACCCCGCGCATCGTCAACTTCAAGGTCCCCCAGGACGACTGGTCGGAGCTCGGCGAACTCGCCGTGAAGTGACCCACCTGACCGTCGCGTCCCTGAACACCCGCGGAACTCCCCTCCGCGGTCTGGCGCACCGGTACACCACGATCGCCACCACCTTCGAGTCCTCCGGCGCCGACGTGGTCAACCTCCAAAAGGTACTGACGTACGTCCACCTCCACCTCCTACGCCACTCGATGCCGTCGTACCACGCCAACTTCCGCCCGTCTGCTGCCGGCCCAGCAGGCGGGCTCGTCACATTCACCCGCTCCCAAGGCAGCGTCACCTACCAGCGCCTGCCGGCTTCTCGCCTCCCAAGAGGCGTCCTGCGCACTCGGCTGCCCTCGTTGACGGTCCTCAACACACACCTACTCGCGAACCGCGACGGCGACTGGTCCCCCACGAACCGTTTCCATGCGATTCACCAGGCTCAACTGGCTGCTCTCAGTCGCTACGCCGCCGCAGAACCAGCTGTGCTCACGGGTGATTTCAACGTCCCTCGCGACAGCGCGTTGTACCGCGACTTCCTGTGCGACTCGCAGTTGGTGGATGCCTTCGACGACTGCCCGCCGACGTTCCACCAGGCTTACCTCCCGCCCGGTAGATCCCCGCAGTGCATCGACTACGTGCTGCTGTCCGGTTCCGCGGTCGTCGAGTCTGCCGAGCTCGACGGCGGTTACCCGAGCGATCACCTCTGTCTGCGAGTCAGTCTCCGTTTCTGATCAACCGAATCGGCCAGTTCGGGCGTCAGTAGAACAGTTGCCGATTGATGGCAGCGTAGAGTGACCGAACGGTTACCAATTGATGCGGGGAGTAGTCGTGATCAGGACTGTTGGTGCGATGGTGGGCTGCGCGGCGCTGGTGGCCGGCGGTGCATCGGTCGACGCCCAGGCGGGGACAGCTGCGAAGCAGACGATCCAGGTGTGGCTGACGCCGGATCTGGCCGGTGCCGAGCGGTTCGCCACCGCCGTCTCCACACCGGGCAATCCTCTGTACCGCCACTATCTGAGCCCTGCCGAATACACGGCCCGGTTCGGCCCCTCGGCCGCGGAGGCCAAGGCGATGGCCGACCAGCTGACGGCGCGCGGCCTGACGGATGTGCAGGTCAGCAGCGACCGTTCGTACATCTCGGCCTCCGGTCCGGCAGCGAAGGTCCAGTCACTGCCGCCGATGGCCCTGGGCATCACAGGCCTGGGCGGCGCGAGCTCCGCATCAGCCCAGACGGCCCAGACCGCGAAGCCGACCTGCTCCCAGTACTGGGGTCAGCACGTGCAGACCGTCAAGCCTGCGTACCGCGGTCTCACCACGGCCTCGCTACCGATCTGCGGGTACTCCGCCGCTCAGCTACGGACGGCGTACGGCGCAAGCCCGGCCTTCACGGGCAAGGGCCAGACCGTCGCGCTGACCGAGAGCCTCGCGCCGACGGAGATGCTCAAGACGCTCCGCGAGTACGCGCGCCGGAACCACCTGCCGGCGCCGAAGACGAACCAGTACAAGGAGATCCACCTCGGCGGCGGCACCGGCTGCAGCCAGCAGTCGCGGAGCGCGGCGCCGTACAACGACGAAGCCGAGATGGACTCCGAGGCGGTCTACGCGATGGCCCCGGACGCGCAGCAGCTGATGATCGTCGGAGGCGGCTGCGACGAGGATCAGGCGCTGCTGAACGCGGTCGCCGCCGTACTGAAGGGCGACGGCCACCGCCCGAGCGCCTCGATCGTCTCGAACTCCTGGCAGATCCCGATCGGCGACGTACCGCCGAAGACCGTCCACGCCCTGGCCGTCCGCGCGGCCGCCGAAGGAGTCGGGCTGTACTTCTCCTCCGGCGACACCCCCGGCCTGACGACCACGGCATCGGATCCGTTCGTGACCGCGGTCGGCGGTACGACGCTGGGCCTCGATGCGCGAAACAAGCGCCTGTTCGAGACCGGCTGGTCGAACGAGACCGCGATCCCGGAGAACGGCAAGTGGAGCGGCGTCGGCCTGACGTCGGGCGGCGGCGGGACCAGCCTGGTCTACGGGCAGCCTGCCTATCAGAAGGGCGTCGTACCGGCGTCGATGTCACACATCCGGGTCGGCGGCCGCACTGTGGTCGACCGTACGGTGCCGGACATCTCGGCTGTCGGCGACATCGACACAGGCATGCTGACCGGCTACACAGACTCCGAAAGCAAGCGCTACGTCACACAGGTGAACGCCGGAACGAGCCTGTCCGCACCGTTGGTCGCCGGCCTGGTCGCCAACGCACAGCAAGGTCGCCCAGCCTTCGGTTTCATCAACCCGCTCATCTACCGCCTGCACGGCACGCCCGCGCTCCGCGACGTCCTGTCGCTGCCCGCCACCACACCTCAGCAGAACCGAGCCGCTTTCACCCCAGCCGACGGCACGGACAGCGCATCCCTCGACGTCTTCGACTCACACGACCGCGCAGAGACCGATCAGGTCACCGTGAAGGGCTACGACACCCTGACCGGCGTAGGCACGCCGAACGGCCTCCCCTTCATCCTCGGACTCCGCGTGACCAGCAGCCTCGGATAAAACCGAAGGCCCGGACCAACTGGTCCGGGCCTTCATTGGTAGCGGGGGCAGGATTTGAACCTGCGACCTCTGGGTTATGAGCCCAGCGAGCTACCGAGCTGCTCCACCCCGCGTCGCCTTCGTACATCGCAAGTCTAGATGATGGCCGTTCCGCAACCAAATCCGGCCCGCCGGGCCGCCGGCGCCTGGAGCCGACGCTCAAAGCGAAAGGCCCTCTGACCGGTGTTGCTGGTCAGAGGGCCTTTCATCTGTAGCGGGGGCAGGATTTGAACCTGCGACCTCTGGGTTATGAGCCCAGCGAGCTACCGAGCTGCTCCACCCCGCGCCGTTGAGATCTCCAGCTTAGAGGATCCCGGCCGGGCAGCCAAATCGGTTATTCGCTGCCTCGGGCCGAGCTGACCAGTTGCTTGCCAGTGGCACCGAAGGCGGCAGCGAGTGGTTGTCCACAGGTTCGGATTCGCCGGTCGGGCGGCGGGGTGATCACGGCACCTTCTTGGTCACGAAGGGCGTCTCGCAGCAGGCGAGGCGCCCCCTTCCCCCAGGAGGCAGTCATGTCGCGTTCATCCTTCGGTTCCCGAGTCATGCCGTCCGCCCGTCGTATCGTGGCCGGGACCGCGGTCGTCCTGGCCTCGTTGGGTCTGTCGGCGACCACCGGCGCAGCCGCACCGGCGCATGTCTCCGTAGCACCCTCCACCGAGCAGAAGGCTGGCACCTTGGACGGCTTCGTGATCGAGAACCTTCCCGACGGCATCGGTACGCCGAGCGACTTCGAGTACGAGTGGAACGACGTGTCCTTCCACAGCCGGGTCTGGGAGACCGGTCCGGACGCGGAGGGCGCGTTCAAGGTCGACCTGACCGTGAAGACCATCCGCGGCGAGCAGCTCACCGACCTCGAGACCCTGAAGGACTTCCTCGTCGAGTACGAGGAGAAGGATCCCGGCTGGCAGCTCACCCCGGTCAAGGTCGGTGGGTACGACGGTCTGTTCGCGGGCGACGAGGTGTTCTACTTCGTCGAGCCGGGCGTCGCGGCCGAGGTGACGATCGACCACGAGCGCTTCACCGACGAGGACGTGCTCGACACCGCCGCCGGCTTCCACCCCGAGCAGATGCCGTAGGCAACCACCCGGGCAGACGAACGGGGCGGCGACGCCGACGTGTGGTCGGTGTCGCCGCCCCGGGAAGCAGCCCTGCGGTCAGCCGGCCGGAGAGCTCGGCGGACTCGACGGTGTTGCCGACGGGGTCGTCGACGGACTGCCGGACGGTTTCGGAGTCGGGGTCGGCGTCGCCGCGGCACCGGCGGAGGCCCGGTCGAGCGCGGCCTTCATCTGGTTCACGTTCGCCTGGTAACCGGCGAGGTCACCCTTCATCAGAGCGGCCTGTGCCCGTTTGTAGGCGGCCTCTGCATCAGCGAGGGCCTGCTTGACCGTCTGGTTCGTCGCCGGTGGGTTCTTGGTTCCCGGCGGGTTCTCGCCCGTGTCGACGTTGGTGTTGAACACCTTGCCAAGGGCTTCCTGCAGCGTCGACCCGTAGGCGACGTTGTCCCCGAAGGACACCAGGACGTACCGCAGGACGGGGTAGTTACCCGGCCCGCTGGTCCGCGACGAGTAGACCGGCTGGACGTAGAGCAGACCACCGCCGAGCGGCAACGTCAGCAGGTTGCCGAACTGGGCTCTGGCGCCGCTGTTCGGCTGGTTGATCGGCAGCAATGCCTGTCTGATGCCTTCGTCGGTCTGGAACTTGTTGTACACCTGCCCCGGACCAGGTATCTGCAGGTTGCCCGGCAGACGCAGTATTCGGAACTTGCCGTAGTCCGGCGACGTGGCCTCGGAATCGACGGCCATGAACGCCGTCAGGTTCTCCCGCTCACCGTTCGGCACGTACACCGAGGTCAGTGAGAACTTCGGATCGGTCTGATCCGGCATCCGCAACGAGAGGTAGAAGGGAGGCTGACTGACTTGAGTCGACGAGTCACCGCTGGCCGACACCGCGGTCGGGTCCGCGGGCACGCGCCACAGGTCACTGTTCTGGTACCAGGTGCCGGCGTCCGTGACGTGGTACTTCGCGAGCAGGTCGCGCTGCACCTTGAACATGTCCTCCGGGTAGCGCAGGTGCGACATCAGCGCGGGCGAGATGTCCGAGCGCGGCTTCACCGTGCCGGGGAAGGCCTTCATCCAGGTCTTCAGCACCGGGTCGCTGTCGTCCCAGGCGTACAGGTCGACCGAGCCGTCGTACGCGTTCACGACCGCCTTGACCGAGTTCCGGATGTAGTTGATCTTCTCGCTCGGCTGCTGCGCGATCGTTCCCCGGCCGGTGGTGGTGTCCCGGGTGCTGTCGTCCAGCGCGACCTTCTCGGAGTACGGGTAGTTGTCCGAGGTGGTGTAGCAGTCGACGATCCAGACCACCTGGCCGTCGACGATCGCCGGGTACGGGTCGCCGTCCGGCGTCAGCCACGGCGCCGCCTTCTCGACCCGGTCGCGCGGGGTGCGGTCGTAGAGGATCTTCGAGTCCGAGTTCACCCGGCTGGACAGCAGGATGTTCGCGTCCCGGAACTTGGTTGCGTAGAGCAACCGGTTGAAGAAGGAGCCGATCTTGACGCCACCCTTGCCCTCATAGGTGTTCAGTGTCGGGTCGCCGCCGTTCGTGCCTTCCGGAGTGTCCAGCTCGACCGGCGCAGACCCCTTGGGGCCACCGACGATCGAGTAGTCCGGCGACTGCTCGCCGAAGTAGATCCGCGGCTGGTAGTCGCCGAGTTGCCCCTTCGGCGGCAGGTCCTTCTCGGTCCAGACCGGCGTACCGTCCGCGGCCCGCTGGTTCCCGTTCGCCGCCACCACGCCGTAGCCGTGGGTGTAGACGGTGTGGTCGTTGTTCCAGTTCCGCTGACCGGCCGGCAACTTGTCGATCTGAACCTCGCGGGCCGCGATCACCGTGTCGCTGGTCTTGTCCTTGATCTTGTACCGGTCGACGTCCAGATCGGTCGGGAACGAGTAGAACCCACGGACCTGCTGCAGCTGCTCGAACGTCGGACCGATCACGGTCGGGTCGATCAGCCGGATACCGGGCAGCACCTCCGCGTCCGCGGTGAGCTCGCTCGGCTTGGCCGTGGTCTGCGCCTGATACTCGGTGATCTGGGTGTTCTCGAGCCCGTAGGCCTGCCGCGTCGCCTGGATGTTCTTGGTGATGTACGGCGCCTCCTTCACCGGCTCGCTCGGGCGCACCCGCAACTGCTGCAGGGCGGCCGGCCAGAGCGCACCGAGGAGGATCGCCGACAGGATCAGCACGACCGTGCCGACACCGGGCAGCAGCCACGTCCGCCGGACCACGTTCGCGAAGAACAGCCCGGCACAGATGACGGCGATGACCGCGAGGATCTCCTTGCTCGGCAGGATCGCGTTGTCACCGGTATAGGAGATACCGGTGAAGAGCCTGCCGTCGGAGGTCGCCTGGCCGTAGCGGTCCAGCCAGTAGCTGAACGCCTTGAGCAGCACCAGCAGCCCGAGCAGCACCGAGAACTGCACCTGCGCCGAGCCGGAAGCCTTCTGTCCCTTGGCGGACGGGCGGAACCCGCCGTACAGATAGTGCGTGATGATCGCGGCGACCAGCGACAGCAGCACGATCGAGTACCCGAAGCCGAGCAGCACACGCAGCCACGGGTAGTCGAAGACGAAGAACGAGATGTCCTTGTTGAAGTGCTTGTCGGTGACACCGAAGGGCGTCCGGTTCTTCCAGGCCAGGAAGACCTTCCACTCTCCCGACGCGGCCGAGCCGCCGAAGATCAGCATCAGCGTGGCGACCACGCCGACCGCGACCTTCGCGTGCTGCTGGAGCAGATCGCCGTACCGTTCGAAGCCCGGGGTCGGCGACGGTGCGAGCGCGACCCGCGGACGGGTG
>NZ_DASRVN010000213.1:0-7026 GCF_035655035.1 Kribbella sp.
TGGTTAGAGTGCCGTCGTGGGCTCGGGTGATGCTTTTGACTATGGCCAGGCCTAGGCCTACGCCGGAGTGCTGGTCGGTGCGGATGCGTTCGCTGCCGCGTTGGAAGGGTTCGACGAGGGTGGCGATCAGGTGGGGGGCGAGTTGTACGCCGGTGTTCTCCACGGTGAGGACGACCGTCGGGGTGTCGACGCGGGTTGTGACCCACACCGAGCCGTGGTCGGGCAGGTTGTGGACGATCGCGTTGTGGACGAGGTTCGTCGTCAGCTGGAGCAGTAGGGCGGGTGAGCCGACGGTCGGAGCCTGGTCGCCGCTGGTTTCGATCGTGACGCCGTTCTTCTCGGCCAGCGGGAGCAACGTCTCGGTCGCCTCCTCCGCGATCAGCGACAGGTCGACCCGCTCCCGGCTGAACGACCGCTGGTTCGCGCGGCTCAGAACCAGCAACGCCTCGGTCAGATCGATCGCCCGGGCGTTGACGGCGTGCAGGCGGTCGACGAGTACGTCGTTGTCGTGCGACATGTCGTTGCGCGCCACATCGAGCAGCGTCTGGGTGATCGCCAGCGGCGTACGGAGCTCGTGCGACGCGTTCGCCGCGAACCGCTGCTGCTCGGCGACATGTGCCTCCAGCTGCGCGAGCATCGTGTCGAACGAGTCCGCCAACTCCCGGAACTCGTCGCGAGGTCCCGGCAGCCGGATCCGGTGCGACAGTGACCCGGTCGCGGCGACCCGGGTGGCCTCGGTGATCCGCCGCAGCGGGTCGAGCATCCGCCCGGCCAGGATCCACCCGCCGACCAGCCCGAACACCAGCAGGAACGCCATCACCACAGCGGCGACCGGCGCGAACGACCGCCACAGCAGCTGCGGAAACGTGTACGTCGTCGTCATGATGACCACGCCGCCCGACCGGAACTGGCTCAGCCCGAACCACCCCGCGATCAGCAGCAACACCCCCGCGGCCATCACGAATCCCGCGTAGCTGAGGGCGAGCTTGAGCCGGACGCTCAGCCCGGGCTCCCTATCCACGATCTCCGTCCCCGGCGTCGATCCGGTACCCGGCCCCCGCGACGGTCGCGATCACCCACGGTTCGCCGAGGCGTTTCCGCAGCGCCGACACGGTGATCCGTACGGCGTTCGTGAACGGGTCGGCATTCTCGTCCCAGGCCCGCGCGAGCAGGTCCTCCGCGCTCACGATCCCGCCCTCGGCCGCGACCAGGACCTCCAGTACGGCGAACTGCTTCCGCGTCAGCGCGACGTACCGCCCGTCCCGGTACACCTCACGCCGGAACGGGTCGAGCCGCAGGCCCGCGATCTCCCGCACCGGCGGCCGGCTGTACGCGCGCCGCCGGTCCAGCGCGCGCAGCCGCAGTACGAGCTCCTGGAACTCGAACGGCTTGGTCAGGTAGTCGTCGGCGCCGAGCTCGAACCCGGATGCCTTGTCGTCCAGCCGGGACGCCGCGGTCAGCATCAGGATCGGCGTACCGCTGCCGGAGGCAACGATCTCCTTGGCGATCTCGTCGCCGGACGGGCCGGGGATGTCCCGGTCCAGCACGGCGATGTCGTAGCTGTTGATGCCGAGCAGCTCCAGCGCCGCGTGGCCGTCGCCGGCGATGTCCGCGGCGATCGCCTCCAGGCGCAGGCCGTCCCGGATGGCACCCGCCATCTCCGGCTCGTCCTCCACGATCAGCACCCGCACACTGTCGATGCTACGGGCCGGTCCATATCGTCGGTGTATCCAAAACTCCATACCGGCCGGCAACGCCCGTCCATCTTCACTGGTGATATGACCGTCAGCCAACCGACCCGGCGCGCCAGATCGACGCTCCGGGCGGCCTTCCTGCTCGCCAACGTGGCGATCATCAGCGTGTTCATCCACCAGTCGCTCGCGACCTCGCTGCCGACCACCGGGCGCGCCGGTCTGGGCCAGGCGGATGGCGCCGTACCGGACGGCGTCACGGTGTTCGACGACAAGGTTCCCGGCGTCACCAACCTCGACCCCGAACTGCTTCGCGCGCTCCGCCGGGCTGCGACGGCGGCGGCGCAGGACGGGGTCGTCTTCTACGTCAACAGCGGGTGGCGCTCACCGGCGTACCAGGAGAAGCTGCTGCGGGACGCGATCGAGCGGTACGGCTCGAAGGAGGAGGCGGCGCGCTGGGTCGCGACGCCGCAGAACTCGCCGCATGTGAAGGGCCAGGCGATCGACATCGGGCGGTCGGACGCGACGGCGTGGCTGTCCGAGCACGGCGCGGCGTACGGGCTGTGCCAGATCTACGACAACGAGCCGTGGCACTACGAGCTGCGCCCGGAGGCGGTCCAGCACGGCTGCCCACCCCGGTACGCCGACCCGACGCACGACCCGAGGATGCAGGGGTGACGCTCTCGATCGCGCCGATCAGCGCCGCCGACCACCTCGCGTTCGTCCAGGCACAACGATCCGTCAGCTTCCTTCAAACGCCCGCCTGGGCGAGCGTGAAGACCGAGTGGCGCAGCGAGTCGCTCGGCTGGTACGACGGCGAGCGGCTCGTCGGCGCAGGGCTCGTCCTGCACCGCCCGGTCCCCCGGCTGGACCGCTACACGCTCGCGTACCTCCCCGAAGGCCCGGTCATCGACTGGACCGGCCCGATCGACCGCGGGCTCCGCCCGCTGGCGACGTACCTCAAGGCGAACGGCGCGTTCGCGATCCGGCTCGGCCCGCCGGTCCGCACCGACACGTGGACCGCCGCGCAGGTGAAGGAAGGGATCGCCGACCCCGCGATCCGGCGGCTCTCCGATCTGCCCAGCATCGAGTCGCCCGGCAGCCAGGTGACCAAGCAACTGCGCAGCGCCGGATGGCTCCCGCAGAACCCGGTCGACGGGTTCGGCACCGGCCATCCGCAGTACACGTTCGAGCTCCCGCTCGGCGGCTCCGAGGACGACGTACTGCGGGGCATGAACCAGCAGTGGCGGCGCAACATCAAGAAGGCGGAGAAGGCCGGCGTCGAGGTGACGATCGGCGACGACCTCAAGGCGTTCCACGACCTGTACGTGCACACCGCCGAGCGCGACCATTTCACGCCGCGGCCGCTGCGGTACTTCGAGACCATGTTCGCCGCGCTCCGCCCCGAGGACCCGGACCGGATCCGGCTGTACCTCGCACACCACGAGGGCGACCTGGTCGCCGCCGCGATCATGATCCGGGTCGGCGCCCAGGCCTGGTATTCGTACGGCGCCTCGGCGACCGAGAAGCGCGACGTCCGCGGGTCGAACGCGTGCCAGTGGGCGATGATTCGCGACGCGATGAAGGCCGGGTGCGACGTGTACAGCCTGCGTGGCATCACTCCGACGCTCGACGCCGACGACCCGCACGTCGGGCTGATCCAGTTCAAGGTCGGCACCGGCGGACAGGCCGTGCGGTACGTCGGCGAGTGGGACCTGCCGTTGCGGCCGCTGCTGTACCGGGCGTTCGACGTCTACCTGCGCCGGCGCCGCAAATGACCTGACATATCGTCGGCATATCGAAAATCCGATATGCCGACGCAACGTCGCACCTGGTTGACTGTCCGGATGCACCTCTGCCCCCGCGGTCCGGCGTGACCCTCAGCGGCGCGCGGTTCTGGTTCGGTACCTTCACCGGGGTCGCCCTGCTGACCATGCTTCTGCTGCCGGTCGCCGCGGTCGTGGTGTGGGTGCTGGCGCGCCGCCGCGGTGTGCGCAACGCGCTCTCCGAGGTCGCGATCGTCTACTGGACGCTGCCGATGGTCTGGCTGACCATGCTCCCCGGCAGCCACGCCGGCAGCGCCAACCGCCGCGTCAGCCTGATCCCGTTCCGCGACCTGCTCAGCACGTCGGTGCCGCAGGTCGTCGGCAATCTGCTGATCTTCGCGGTGCTGGGCTTCTTCG
The DNA here is from genome assembly GCF_035655035.1 of Kribbella sp. GTDB lineage: Bacteria > Actinomycetota > Actinomycetes > Propionibacteriales > Kribbellaceae > Kribbella. The sequence continues at coordinate 3,875 of NZ_DASRVN010000213.1, forward strand.
TGCCGATCCGGTTCGCCGTCAGCTTCCGCCGGGTGGTGGCGATCGCCGCGTGCAGCTCGACGGCGATCGAGATCTCCCAGTACGTGTTCCGGCTCGACCGGGTGTCGTCGGTGGACGACGTACTGCTGAACACCGTCGGCGCCGCCCTGGCCGCGCTCGCGTCGTACCACTGGTGGCTGCGGCGGACATGTCGTCCGCATATGAAAAACCGGATACGCGCTCGCAACGCCGTCCGTTCTTGACTGGGAGGCATGAAACCAGCAGGTATCACCGTCTTCGGCTGTGAACCGGACGAGGCGATCCTGTTCCGCGAACTCGCGCCCCGGTACGGCGCGTTTCCGACCATCACGGCCGCCGCGGTCAGTGCGGAAACCGCCGAACTCGCCGCCGGAAATCGCTGCGTCAGCATCGGGCACAAAACCAGGGTGACGAACGAAACCCTGCGCGCGCTGAGGCACACCGGTGTCGAATACGTGTCCACCCGGAGCATCGGCTACAACCACCTCGATCTGCGGTACGCCGAGAGCGTCGGAATCACGGTGGGAAACGTCTCGTACTCCCCCGACAGCGTCGCCGACTACACGTTGATGCTGATGCTGATGGCGATCCGGAACGCGAAGTCCGTCGTCCGGCGCGCCGACCTCCACGACTACCGTCTGCCTGCCGTCCGCGGCCGTGAGCTGCGGGATCTCACCGTCGGTGTCGTCGGCACCGGCCGGATCGGCGCCGCGGTCCTGGACCGGCTGCGCGGCTTCGGCTGCCGGGTACTGGCCTTCGACACCCGCCCGAAGACGTCTGCCGATTACGTGCGACTGGACGACCTGCTGGAACAGAGCGACATCGTCACCTTGCACACTCCACTGACGCCGGAAACGCACCACCTGCTGGACGAACAACGGATCGCTCAATTGCCGCCCGGCGCCTTCGTGGTGAACACCGGACGGGGCGCCCTGATCGACACCGAGGCCCTGACAAAAGCCCTCGAAGTAGGGCAGCTCGGCGGCGCCGCGCTGGACGTTCTCGAAGGCGAGGAAGGAATCTTCTACGCCGACCACAGCAACCGCCCGATCAAAAGCGAGCTATTGCTGCGATTGCAGGCCTTGCCAACGGTCCTGATCAGCCCGCACACCGCGTATTACACCGACCGTGCCCTCCAGGACATGGTCGAGCACTCCCTTGTCAATTGCCTGAACTTCGAAAGCGGGAAGCACCATGGGTAAGTTGAAGGTCGGAATCCTGTTCGGCGGCGTGTCCGAGGAGCACGGCGTCTCGGTCAAGTCCGCGCGCGAGGTCGCGAAGCACCTCGACACCGAGAAGTACGAGCCGTACTACATCGGCATCGCGCAGAGCGGCGCCTGGAAGCTGTGCGACGGCCCAGGCAACGGCCCCGGCACCGACTGGGAGAACGGCGACACCAGCCCCGTCGTACTGTCGCCGGACAGCAGCGTGCGCGGCCTGCTGGTGCTGGAGTCCGACCGGCTCGGATCACGGATCCGCCAGGGCCAGTACCGAACCGTCAACCTCGACGTGATCCTGCCCGTCCTGCACGGCAAGCGCGGCGAGGACGGCGCGATCCAGGGCCTGCTCGAGCTGTCCGGCATCCCGTACGCCGGCTGCGGCATCCAGAGCTCGGTCCTGTGCATGGACAAGACGCTGACGTACCTCGTCGTGCAGAGCGCGGGCATCCCGACGCCGAACTTCTGGATCGTCGGCGCCAAGGAGACCGTCGACCCGGACCAGTTCGACTACCCGGTGTTCGTGAAGCCGGCCCGCTCGGGTTCGTCGTTCGGCGTCAGCAAGGTGACGGCCAAGGACGAGCTGGCGAGCGCGATCGAGACCGCGGCGCAGTACGACACGAAGGTCCTGATCGAGGAGGCGGTCGTGGCCAGCGAGGTCGGCTGCTCGATCCTCGGGAACGACCCGGAGCTGACCGTCGGCGAGGTCGACCACATCGCGCTGTCGCACGGGTTCTTCAAGATCCACCAGGAGAGCACGCCGGAGAGCGGCTCGGAGAACTCGACGCCGATCGTGCCGGCGGACATCCCGGCGGAGTCGCGGTCGCTGGTCCAGGAGACCGCGAAGGCGATCTACCGGGCGCTCGGCTGCACCGGCCTGGCCCGGGTCGACCTGTTCCTCAAGGAGGACGGCTCGGTGGTGCTGAACGAGGTCAACACGTTCCCGGGTCTCACGTCGTACAGCCGGTATCCGCGCATGATGACCGCGGCCGGGCTGCCGCTCGGCAAGGTGATCGACCAACTGGTCGCGGCGACCCTGTCGGGGAGTCCGCGGTGAAGGCCGACCTGGTGTACGTCGACGAGTTCGCCGCCGGGATCCGGTGGGACGCGAAGTACGCGACCTGGGACAACTTCACCGGCAAACCGGTGGACGGCTACCAGGCCAACCGGATCGTCGGCACCCGTGCGCTGTGCGCGGCGCTGGAACGCGCACAGCGGAAGGCGGAGCCGCTCGGGTTCGGTCTGCTGCTCTGGGACGGGTACCGCCCGCAGCGTGCCGTCGACGACTTCCTGCGCTGGTCGGCGCAGCCCGAGGACGGCCGCACCAAGCCGCGGTACTACCCGAACATCGAGCGCGCCGAGATGTTCACCAACGGGTACGTCGCCACCCGCTCGGGCCACACCCGCGGCAGCGCCGTCGACCTCACGCTCTACCATCTGGACACCGGCGAGCTGGCCCGGATGGGCGGCGACCACGACCTGATGGACTCGATCTCACACCACGGCGCGCCCGGCGTCACCGAGAGCGAGGCGCGGAACCGGGAGACGCTGGCGGCGGTGATGGAGGCCGCCGGGTTCGAGCGGTACGCGTTCGAGTGGTGGCACTACACGCTCCGGGACGAGCCGTATCCGGACACCTACTTCGATTGCCCGATCGCGTGATCCTGGGCGGTCGTCGCGGTTCATCCTCGTGGTGAGCTGACGCCCGACCACTTCTCCTCGATCCGGGCGTACTTCCAGACCGCGTGCGCCCCGAGCCAGGTGAGCACGAACAGTGCCACGATCGCGTACCCGACGTTGTTCAGGTCCACGGCGGCGATCGCCGCCAGTGGACCGTGCTCGATGTGCAGCTTCTCGGTCAGGATCGAGACCAGCTCGATGCTGCCGATCACCAGCGCGACCGCGACCGACAGGCCG
>NZ_DASRVN010000214.1:0-7361 GCF_035655035.1 Kribbella sp.
AGTGTGGGGCTTCGGTCGGAACGGGGCCCGATCCTGCTCGCGGTGATGCTGAGCGTCGGGCTGGTCGCGATCGACGCGACGATCCTGGCCACCGCCGTACCGTCCGTGGTCAAGGACCTCGGCGGCTTCACCCAGTTCCCCTGGCTGTTCTCGATCTACCTGCTCGCCCAGGCGGTGTCGGTGCCGATCTACGGCAAGCTCGCCGACCAGCGCGGGCGGAAGCCGATGATGCTGCTCGGCGTCGGGCTGTTCCTGCTCGGGTCGGTGCTCTGCGGATTCGCCTGGAGCATGCCGGCGCTGATCGCGTTCCGGCTGATCCAGGGGCTCGGCGCGGGCGCCATCCAGCCGATCGGGATGACGATCATCGGCGACATCTACACGGTCGCCGAGCGCGCCAAGGTCCAGGGGTACGTCGCCAGCGTGTGGGGGATCTCGTCGTTCGTCGGGCCGACCCTCGGCGGCGTGTTCTCGGACTACATCTCCTGGCGGTGGATCTTCTTCGTGAACATCCCGCTCGGGATCGCGGCCGCCTGGGTGCTGGTCCGCCGGTTCGAGGAGAAGGTCGCGGACAAGACCGGCCACACGATCGACTACGCCGGCGCGGTGCTGCTCGCGGCCGGCGGTTCGCTGCTGCTGCTCGGACTGCTCGAGGGCGGCGTGATGTGGGACTGGGGTTCGGCGCGGAGCGTCGTCATCCTGGCCGCGGCCGTCGTACTGCTGGTCGCGTTCGTCCTCGTCGAGCGGCGGGCGGCCGAGCCGATCCTGCCGCTGTGGGTGCTCGGCCAGCGGGTGCTGAACTCGGCGAACTCGGCCGCGTTGCTGATCGGCCTGCTGATGATCGGGCTGTCGACGTACGTGCCGCTGTTCGCGCAGAGCGTCCTCGGTACGTCGGCGCTGGTGGCCGGGTTCACGCTCGCGGCGATGACGCTCGGCTGGCCGATCGCAGCGTCGTTCGCGGGGCGGATCTACCTGCGGGTCGGGTTCCGGACGACGATGCTGATGGGCGCGCTGATCGTCGTACTCGGCTCCGGCATCCTGCTGACGGTCGGCGCTCGGAGCTCCGTCCTGCACCTGGCTGTCGCGTGCTTCGTGATCGGCATCGGGCTCGGCTTCTCCGCCTCGCCGTCGGTGGTGGCAGCCCAGTCGTCGGTCGACTGGCAGACTCGCGGCGTGGTGACAGGCGCGAACATGTTCGCCCGCTCGGTCGGCAGCGCGGTCGGCGTCGCGGTCTTCGGCGCCGTCGCGAACGGGGTGGTAGCCGCACGGCTCGGCGGCAGCCACGCAGACCTGGAAAAGGTCCCCGCCGGCGTCCTCGCCCCGGCCGTCCACGACGTGTACTACGGCGCCGCCGCGGCCGCCCTGCTGCTCGTCGTCGCCGTCGTCTTCATGCCCAACCGCATCACCGAACGGCCCCTCCGCTGAGATGCGTGCGATCGACTGCGTGGGTGCGCTGATCCGCGACGAGCAACACCGCGTCTACCTGCAGCGGCGTACGGCGGAACGGCGGTTGCTGCCGGGGATCTGGGACATCGTCGGCGGGCATCTCGAGGCGGGGGAGACACCCGAGGAGGCGTTGGCCCGGGAGGTCGAGGAGGAGACCGGGTGGACGGTCCGCGACATCGTCTGGACCGTCGCCGACTGGGAATGGGAGTGGGAAGGGCGGGTACGCCGGGAGGTCGACTACCTGGTCACCGTCGACGGTGACCTGACCCGCCCACGCCTCGAAGCCGGCAAGCACGACCGGTCCGCGTGGGCCGGGCCGGACGACCTGGACCTGCTGATGGTCAACCGGCCCGACGGCGACCGCCGGCTGCGGGACCTGGTGGCGCACGCGGTCCGGACCCGGTTCACCGACCGACTCCGCCTGGAACCGATCACCGGACCCAACGGGGTCCTCACCGGACATGCAGCGGACCTGGAACGCATCTTCGCGGACCCGTGGGTGTCGCGCTGGTACGACCTCACCCTGCCCGCGGACCAGGCGGCCGAGCAGGTCGCCAGGCACCAGGCGAGCTGGGACCGCGACGCCGCCGGCAAGTGGATCGCGTACGACCGCACCACCGGGGCCCTGGCCGGTCGCGGCGGCCTGTCCCGGATCCCCGCCGGTACGCCGACCGCCGAGGCGATCGCCGCGCTGGTCGGGCCGGAGTGGGCGGCGGACCGCCTGGAGCTCGGCTGGGCCCTGATCGAATCCGCCCGCGGCCAAGGCCTCGCCACCGAACTCGGCCGCGCCGGACTCGACTACGCCTTCACCACCCTCAACGCCTCCGCAGTGATCGCCTTCACCGAACAGGCGAACACCGCATCCCAGTCCGTCATGCACCGCCTCGGCATGCACTACGCCGGCCAGATCCACACCGAAGGCTGGTCCCCCGACGCCTCCAAGGTGACCCCCGACGCCCCCTTCGCCGTCTACATCACCAACCACGCCACCCGCGCACAGGACGTCGACGAGGTAGTGGATCAAGCGGTGCGCTGGGCCGCGGACCGGGCGGACATCCGCGGGCTGGCGATGGTCGGGTCGTGGGCGCGTGATGCGGCGCGGATGACGTCCGACCTGGACGTGATCGTGCTGACCGACGTACCGGAGCGGTACCTCGAGAACGACGACTGGCTCGACGCGTTCGGTGCGGTCGGCGTCGTACGCCGGCAGCAGTGGGGGCCGTACCTCACCGAGATCCGGATCGTGCGGGCCTCCGGCCTCGAGGTCGAGGTGGGCATCACGGCGACGGCCTGGGCGGGCACCACGCCGGTGGACCCCGGCACCCGGCGGGTGATCACGGACGGCGTACGGGTGCTGCACGACCCCGAGCGTCTCCTCGCGGACCTGGTCGGCGCCTGCGGCTGACGACGAGCTGCTTTCCGGAAAGAAATGGGCACGGAGTGCCGGAAAAGTTCCGGAGAGGTGGTGCCGGAAGGGGCTGCGGGGGCGCTGGTCCGGAGCGGCGACCCGGCCGGGCTCGCCGGGTGACGAATCCGGTGGTCGAGCGCTGGTGGCTGACCGGCGGCGAGCTGACGGCGGCCGGGTCGCGTGCCCTGGCGGACCTGACGATCGAAGGTCCGGGCGCAACCGCCGCGGGATCGCGGCGGGCATTTCCATCGAGGACTGCCGGACGGGCAGCCTCGTCTGAGGGCTCCGGGTGTGACCGCCCAGGCGCGGCGGTCACACTCGGAGCCGGCCACCTCAAGGGGGAGGTTCCCGGTGAGGTGTCGGGAGCCTCCGGTGTCCTACCGCCCAGGACACGCGGCCCTGCCTGACCCGAGGTGTCGGTCAGGAGGTGGTTGGAACGGCTGGGCGGCGGCGATACAGGGAACTCAACCGCCAAGCCCAGCCGGGTCGGTGGGCGGCGCGGTCCGGAGTTGAGGAGTACTCCGGACCGCACCTGGGTGTCGTCCGGGGCTGAGGAGTGCCCCGAACCTTCCAGCGCCGACCCTGGACGTGAGGAGACCCCAGGGTCAGCAACACCGGGTCTGAGGAGGACCCGGAAGCATCGGGTACTACAGGTGTTTCAGTCGGTCGCGTCGAGCGGCCCGAGCAGATCGTTGGTGACCTTGAGACCGGCGAAACGGCGCCGCATCGCCTGTTCGTAGCGGGCCGCCAGCGGCGCCTCCGCGACGTACTGCGCGATCACGTGCTCACCGAACCAGACCCGGACTCTGCGCCGGTGCTGTCTGGACGTGATTTCCGCGATGGTCACAACCTCTCACCCCGTAACTCTCAGGCCTTGCAACCAGTTGGACTTACTGGTTGTCATGGCAGTAATGGTGCACGAGCCCAACGTGACCGCTCTAGGACCTGGACCGGACCTTTCCCGGACCTCTTCCGGTCCTCTCGCGGACATCTGGGGGACAGCACCTTGTCGTGGGGCACAAGTCGAGACAACGTCTGACTGACGTGAACGGGAGGAACGATGGCGGGTAGGTACGCGCCAAAGACGGTCCTGGCGCACCTGATCCAGCGCCGGAACCAGACCTACTCCGAGATCGTCGCCGAGTTCGTCGAGCTGGGTGGAACCATCACCGAGCGGCACCTGCGGCGGCTCGCATCGGGCGAGCGCGCAGGGACCACTCCTCAGACCCGGCGCACCCTGCAACGCATGTTCGGCAAGCCGGTCGAGGAGCTCCTCGCGCCGTACGTCGCCGAGCAGGCCGCCCAGGTGGTGCCGGCACCTGCCGCGAGTGGACGGATCACGACAGGTAACGAGATGGAGGTTCTCGACATGGCTGCCAGCCGAGCAAGGGCGTTCGCCCTTGCGGCCCAGTCCGGTCTCGGAAGCGAGGCCATGGAACAGGTGTACGACGACGTGCGCCACGCCGCCCAGGCGTACCCACAGCGCCCCTTGCCGGAGATCCTCGGCCAGCTGGTCGAGACCCAGGACCTGGTGTTCGGCCTGCTGGAGAGCCGGCAGCGCCCGGAGAACCACCGCCAGCTGTACTTCCTGGCCGGTGTCACCGGCGGGCTGCTCGCGAAGGCCTCCCACGACCTCGGTAACCCGCACGCCGCCCTCACCCAGGCGCGGACCGCTTTCATGTGTGCCGACAACGCCGACCACCACGGGCTGCGCGCCTGGGTGCGCGGTCTGCAGTCGCTGGTCTCCTACTGGGCCGGCAACCCGCACGACTCGGTGCGCTACGCCCAGCTCGGCGCCGGCTACGCCGAGCAGGCGAACAGCACCACCAGCGTCTGGCTGCCGGTCAGCGAGGCCCGTGCCTGGGCCGCGCTCGGCAACCCGGAGGCGACCCGCGCCGCGCTCGAGCGCGCCGAAGAGGCGTGGAACTCGGTGCACAACGACGACCTGGACGACATGGGCGGGCTCTGCACGTTCGGTCGTAACCGTCAGCTGTACTACGCCGCCGACGCGCTCGCGCAGCTGCCCGGCGAGGTCGAGCAGGCCCAGCGGTACTCCAGCCAGGCCGTCGACGCGTACACCGACCAGAGCCACCCAGAGTGGTCGTTCGGCGACGCCGCCGGCAGCCAGGCCGCGATGGCGATCACCCGGATCGCGAGTGGTGAGCTGGACGGCGCCGCGGACGCGCTCGCACCGGTGCTGACGCTGCCCACCGAGCGCCGGATCAACGGCGTGGTGAACTCGGCCCGCCGGGTCCACCAGGCGCTGCGGCAGTCGGGTCGCGCGGACGACGCCCGCGAGCTCCAGGAGGAGATCGAGTCCTTCACCCGGACTCCGATGCAGTCCTTCCCCCGGTAGCCTGCCAGACCGGGGCGTTGGGGCGGGGATAGAGATAGGAACTGCATGGAGCTCAGCGGACAGCTGACCGTGTTGCGCGAATTCCGGACCTCCGACCTCGACGACTACCTGGCCATCGCCGGTGACGACCGGGTCACGACCTGGATGGCGTTCGACAGCTACGACCGGACCAAGGCGGAGCAGAACCTGGCCGGCATCGTGCTGCGGTCGGCGCAGCAGGACCGGCCCGACTACATGCTCGCGGTCACCCGGCCGGACGACGACCGGGTGATCGGGTTCGGCCGGATCGCGCCGAGCGGGCCCTGGACGGCCAAGCTCGGGTACGCGATCGGCGCCGACCACTGGGGCCGCGGGTACGCGACCGACGCCGCCCGGGCGCTGCTGCGGTTCGCGTTCGGTCCGCTCGGCCGGCATCGGGTGACGGCCGCGATCGGCCCGGAGAACGAGGCCTCGATCGCGGTGGTGAAGCGGATCGGCTTCACCTACGAGGGCCAGCTCCGCGACCACGTGTTCACCAACGGCGCCTGGCGCGACTCCCGGCTCTACTCACTCCTGGAAGACGAGTACGACGCCTGAGCAACACTGGTCGCATGATCGGACCGCTGCGGGACAATCTGGCCCGGATGATCCTGACGAAGGTTGCGGGACCGGACCCGCACGCTGAGCGGGATCGGGTGCACAGCACGCCGGGTCCGCGCTGGTTCGCACCGGACCGGCCGATCCGTCGGGTGCACGGTGACGCGTCGATGTTCGCGGGTGGTCTACGGGCGCTGCTGCTGCAGTCGTTGCACCCGTTGGCGATGGCCGCGGTCGCGGCGCACTCCGGGTACCAGGGCGACCCGTGGGGACGGCTACGGCGTACCAGCTACTTCCTGGCGGTCACGACGTACGGCGCGATCCCGGATGCGGAGGCGGCGATCGCGCACGTCAGGGAGGTGCACGAGCGCGTGCGAGGTACCAGTCCGGACGGGGTGAAGTACCGGGCGTCGGACCCGCATCTGCTCAAGTGGGTGCACGTGGCGGAGGTGGACAGCTTCCTCGCGGCACACCAGCGGTACGGCGCGCACCCGCTGACCGCCGAGGAGCAGGACCAGTACGTCGAGGACGCGGCGCTCGTCGCGGCCAAGCTGGGCGTCATCGACCCGCCCACCACGCTCGCCGAGGTCCGGCAGCTGCTGAAGGACTACCAGCCCGAGCTCCGCGGTACGCCGGAAGCCCGTCGGGCGGCCCGCTTCATCCTGGTGCACCCGCCCGTCCCGTGGGCGGCCCGTCCCGCGTACGGCGTACTGACAGCTGCCGCCGTCGGGCTCCTTCCGTGGTGGACCCGGATCCCGCTGCGGCTCCCGTACCTCCCGCTGGCCGAGCAGACCGTCGTACGCGCGGCCGGCGACGGCCTGACCAAGACCATCCGCTGGGCGCTGACATCGCCAACACTGGCAGAAACCGGCGCTTAGGGCCCGGCCGCTTGTAAGTTGTTCTCGTGCCGCTGCGTCCTCATCGTCCGCTTCCCCTGGCTACGCCGGCGGGAGTCGAGGTGCTGACCAAGATCCTGACCCAGGGGCCGATCCCGCGGGTGGAGATCGCGCGCCGGACAGGGCTGTCGCAGGCGGCGGTGACGAAGGCGGTCGCGCCGCTAATCGAGACGGGATTCGTCACCGACGCCCCGGTCGGCGAGGAGGGGCAGCTCGGGATCGGGCGGCCCGTCAGCCCGCTGACCGTCGTACCGAGCAGCGTGTCGGTGATCGGCGTCAAGGTCACGCCGACCAGCCTGATCGGGGTCACCACCGACTTCACCGCGGGAATCCTGAACATCCGGCACGAGGAGCTGGACAGCACCGATCCGGACGTCGTGATCGACCGCCTCGCGGACCACGTGAAGGCGCTGATCGGCGCGCTCAAGACCGGTACGGCGATGGCCGGCCCGCTGGCCGGGATCGGGATCGCGGTCTCGGGTGACGTCGACGCGACGCACGGCGTGGTCCGGGACTCGCCGCTGATGGGCTGGCGCGGTGTCCCGGTCGCGGAGCTGCTCGGCAAGCGGGTCCGGGTACCGATCCTGGTGTCGAACGACGTCCGCGCGCTGACCGTCGCCGAGCACTGGTTCGGCGCCGGGGTGAACGCGGACTCGTTCGCCGTGGTGACGATCGGCTCGGG